>CASEMS010000048.1 GCA_949288955.1 uncultured Lentisphaeraceae bacterium | reverse complement strand
CCATCCCCTCCTCCGCCCCGAACGCCGTTTCCCCTCCCCCGCCGCCCTCCGCGCCCAAATCCAAGCCGACATCGAGGCCTGCCGATGAGCGCCCCGGTCGCGTCGTGGCGGTCAAAAGGAGGCCGCATGAGAGGCGGGCGCCTCTTCCTCCGCGGCCTGCGCGACGGGCTCCCCATCGGCGCCGGTTACCTCGCCGTCAGCTTCGCCTTTGGCATCCAGGCCCGCGCCATCGGGCTCACCGCCCTCCAGACCTTCGCCCTCTCCGGCTCCAACCTCACCAGCGCCGGCCAATTCGCCGGGCTTGCCGTCATCCACGCCGGCGGCGGCCTCCTGGCCATGGCCCTCACCCAGCTCGTCATCAACCTCCGCTACTGCCTCATGTCCTGCGCCATCGCGCAGCGCCTCGCCCCCGGCGTCCCCCACTGGTACCGCCTCCCCATCGCCTTCGGCGTGACCGACGAGATCTTCGCCCTTTCCGTCGCCTTCCCCCACCCCCTCCGCCCCGCCTACTCCTACGGACTCATCGCCATCTCCTGGCCCGGGTGGGCCGGCGGCAGCCTCCTTGGCGTCCTCGCCGGCGACCTTCTCCCCGGCGGCCTCACCGCCGCCCTCGCCATGGCCCTCTACGCCATGTTCGTCGCCATCGTCGTCCCCGCCGCCAAGGCCGACCGCCGCGTCCTCGGCGTCGCCCTCGCCGCCGGGCTTCTCTCCGTCGCATTCGCCTGCCTGCCCGGCCTTTGCGCCCTCAGCGAGGGGACGCGCGTCGTGCTCATCACCCTTCTTGTCGCCGGCGCCGCCGCCACCCTCTTCCCCGAACGGGAGGCCGCCGATGCCTGAGCGCGTCTGGGCCCACATCGCCGTCATGGCCGCCGTCACCTACGCCATCCGGCTCATCCCCCTTCTCCTCCTCAGGCGCGAGATCCACCACCCTTGGTTCCGCGCCTTCCTCCGTTACGTCCCCTACGCCACCCTCACCGCCATGACCCTCCCCGCGGCCATCCTCTCCGCCCCCAACCCCCTCGCCGGGACCCTCGGCCTCCTCGTCGCCGGGCTCCTGGCCTACCTCGGGCACAGCCTCCTCCTCGCCGCCGCGGCCTCCTCCCTCGCCGTCTGGCTCGCCCAGCTTCCCTTCTGACTGGCCCACGGCGCAGAAAAGCCCCCGACCTCCCGGTCGGGGGCTTTTTTTGTGCCCGAGAGCCCCCCGCTCCCCGCGCGGGGTTGCGCAGGAGGGGGTGGCTTTGTTATAATCATTCCAGTTTTGCAACCCCAACAAGGAGAGAGCGACATGAAGAAGTACGTTTGCCCGATTTGCGGCTATGTCCACGTGGGCGACACGCCCCCCGAGAAGTGCCCGCAGTGCGGCTGCGCCGGCGCCAAGTTCATCGAGAAGGCCGAGACCGGCAAGATGGAGTGGGCCGACGAGCACCGCGTGGGCGTGGCCAAAGACGTCGACCCCGAGATCGTCGAGGGCCTGCGCATGAACTTCACCGGCGAGTGCACCGAGGTGGGCATGTACCTGGCGATGGCCCGCGTGGCCACCCGCGAGGGCTACCCCGAGGTGGCCGCCTTCTATCAACAGGCCGCCTGGGAGGAGGCCGAGCACGCCGCCAAGTTCGCCGAGCTCCTCGGCGAGGTGGTCACCGACTCCACCAAGAAGAACCTTGAGCTCCGCGCCGCCGCCGAGCAGGGCGCCTGCGCCGGCAAGCTGGAGCTGGCCAAGAAGGCCAAGCAGCTGGGCCTGGACGCCATCCACGACACCGTCCACGAGATGTGCAAGGACGAGGCCCGCCACGGCGCCGGCTTCGAGGGCCTGCTCAAGCGCCTCTTCGCCTAAGCGGCCATGCGCGTGAAAGACGACCCAGAGGCCATCCGCGGCCGTCTGCGCGCGTGCGGGCTGGCACCCTCGGGGCCACGCATGGCCATCTATGCGTGGCTCCGGGCCAACCCCATCCACCCGACGATCGACCAGATCTTCCGGGCGTTGCGCCCCGCCAACCCCTCCCTCTCGCGCACCACGGTCTACAACGTGCTCCACGCCTTCGTGGCGTGCGGACTGGCGGCCGTGGTGCGCACGGAGGACGGCGAGCTGCGCTACGACGGCCGAGCCGAGCCCCACGCCCACTTCAAGTGCACCCACTGCGGCGCGCTCCACGACCTGGGGGACATCCCACCGGACGTACCCAGCCAGGTCGGCCTGCCGGAAGGGTTCCGCGCGGACGCGGCCTCCGTCACGCTCTGGGGCCGCTGCCCCGCCTGCGCCGCCGACGGCACGCCCTAAGGGCACCCGACGGCGCCAACGAAAAGCCCCCGGCCTCGCAAGAGGTCGGGGGCTTTTTTCGTGCCGTGGGGTCACTTGGCGGCAAGATAGGCGTTGATGGCCTTGGCGGCGCGGCGCCCCTCGCCCATGGCGAGGATGACGGTGGCGGCGCCGAGGACGATGTCGCCGCCGGCGAAGACGCCAGGGATGCTGGTGGCCTGGGTCGCGTCGACGACGATGTGCCCTTTGCGGTCGATCTCCAACCCTTCGGTGGTCTGGGGGATGAGGGGGTTGGAGGCGTTGCCAATGGCGATGATCACCGCGTCCATGGGCAGGGTGAACTCCGAGCCGGGGACAGGGACGGGGCTGCGGCGGCCGGAGGCATCGGGCTCGCCGAGCTCGTAGCGGAGGCACTCGATGGCGTTGACCACGCCATTCTCGTCGCCCAAAATGCGCTCGATGTTGCAGAGGAAGTGGAACTCCACGCCCTCCTCCTGGGCATGGCCGACCTCCTCGGCGCGGGCGGGCATCTCGGCGCGGCCGCGCCGGTAGATGAGGTGGACCTCCTCCGCGCCGAGGCGGAAGGCCATGCGGGCGGCATCCATGGCCACGTTGCCGCCGCCGAGGACGGCGACGCGCTTGGCGGGGTAGTAGGGGGTGGCGGCCTCGGCCTTGTCGTAGGCCTTCATGAGGTTGGCGCGGGTGAGGTATTCATTGGCGGAGAAGACGCCGACGAGCTCCTCGCCGGGGATGCCCATGAAGCGGGGGAGCCCGGCGCCGGTGCCCACGTAGACCGCGTCATACCCGTCCTTCGCCATGAGGTCGCGCAATTTGCGCGTGCGGCCGACGACGAAGTTGGGCTCGACGTCCACGCCCATCGCCTTGAGCCCCTGGATCTCCTTGTCCACGATGGCCTTGGGGAGGCGGAACTCGGGGATGCCGTAGACCAGCACGCCGCCGGGCTTCTGGAAGGCCTCGAAGAGGGTCACGGCGTGCCCCTCGCGGCGGACGTCCGCCGCGACGGTGATGCCCGAGGGGCCCGAGCCGATGACGGCGACCTTCTTGCCGGTCTCTGGCTTGACGCTGTTGTCGATGGGGGCCTCGGCCTCATGGGCGCGCTGCCAGTCGGCCACGTAACGCTCCAAGCGGCCGATGGCGACGGATTGGTTGACGTCCTTGTGGATGACGCCCACCGTGCAGAACTTCTGGCACTGGCTCTCCTGCGGGCAGACGCGGCCGCAGATGGCCGGCAGGATGCTCGTCTGCCGGATGACGCCGAGGGCGCCGGCGTAGTCGCCCTGCGCGACGCGGCGGATGAAGCCGGGGATGTCGATGGAGACGGGGCAGCCCTTCATGCAGGGGGCGTTCTTGCACTGGAGGCAGCGGCTGGCCTCCACGCGCGCCTGGCACTCGGAATAACCCAGGGCCACCTCGCCCATGTTGCGGCGGCGCGCGCCCGGCTCCTGCACCGGCATCTCCTGCTGGGGGATGGCCGTGCGCTCCTTGGGGGTGAGCACCTTGCCCTGAATCTCGGCCCAGACCTTCCCGGCCTGCGCCTCGAGCTCTTCCTTGGAAACGAACATGGTCTCTCCTTAGCGCCGCGCTTGGTCGGCCAGCTTGAGCAGGTTGCAGTTCTCCTCGCGCTCGCGGGGCACGAAGGTGCGGTTGCGCTTCATCAGATTGTCGAAGTCCACCTGGTGGGCGTCGAACTCCGGGCCGTCCACGCAGACGAACTTGATCTTGCCGCCGACGAGGACGCGGCAACCGCCGCACATCCCCGTGCCGTCGATCATGATGGAGTTGAGCGAGGCGATGGTGGGCACGCCGAAGGGGCGGGTGGCCTCGGCGCAGAACTTCATCATGATGGGCGGCCCGATGGTGACGCACTCATCGACCTTCTCGCGCGCGCAGACCTCCTTGAGCGGCTCGGTGACGAGGGCCTTGCGGCCGTAGGAGCCGTCGTCGGTGCAGACGATGAGCTCGTCGGCGATCTTGCGCATATCCTCCTCCATGATGAGGAGGTCTTTGTTGCGCGCGCCCATGATGACGATGACCTTGTTGCCCGCCGCCTTCATGGCCTGGGCGATGGGGTGCATGGGCGCCACGCCGATGCCGCCGCCCACGCAGACGACCGTGCCGCGCTTCTCGATGTGCGTGGGCCGGCCGAGGGGGCCGAGGAAGACGGGCAACGCCTCGCCCACCCCCATCTGCGCCAGGCGCTTGGTGGAGTAGCCCACCGCCTGGAAGATGATGCGCACGTCGCCCTTGGCGGGGTCGGCGTCGGCGATGGTCAGCGGGATGCGCTCGCCGAACTGCTCATCGATCTGCAGGATGATGAACTGCCCGGCCTTGCGTTCCTCGGCGATGAGCGGGGCATGGATCCACATCGAGTAGACCTCGGCGGACAGCTGCTCCTTGGCGACAATCGGAAACATGGCTCTCTCCTTGTGTGATAAGCCGTAGTATACCACAATCGGCCCGCGCCGGGCTGGGTGGCGCGCGCGGGCCGATCACGGGAGGGTGGCGGGGGCGCGTCAGCGCAGCAGCTGCGGGTAGGCCCGGCCGCGCCAGCCGGCGGGGGGCTCCACGCCCAGCAGGTCGGCGATGACGGCGGCGCAGTCATACTGCATCATCGCGGCCTCGAACTCGCCCACGGGCTTGATGGCCGGCCCGGCCAGGATGAAGGGGATCTCCATCTCCGCCAGGCTCTTGCCGCCGTGGCCTTTCTTGACGCCGCCATGGTCGGCCGTCAGGATCACCACGGTGTCCTGCGCCATCCCGGCCTCGTCGATGGCCTTGAGGATGCGCCCCACGTAGCCATCGATCTGCGCCAGCTTCTTGTAATAGGCCGGCGTGTCGTGCCCCTGGGCGTGGCCCACATGATCCAGCTGGTCGATGCAGACCGCCAGGAGGGTCGGCTTCTTCTCCGTGATGAGGCGGACGGCCTCGTCCACGATCGCGTTGGGCGTCTCCTCATACTTCCCCGGCACAAGGAAATAGGAATCCACGGCCTGGCGGTCGATGAGGTGG
Organism: uncultured Lentisphaeraceae bacterium; assembly: GCA_949288955.1. Taxonomy (GTDB): domain Bacteria; phylum Verrucomicrobiota; class Kiritimatiellia; order RFP12; family DVOR01; genus Spyradenecus. The sequence goes on along the minus strand of CASEMS010000048.1, from coordinate 30,570 downwards.
CCGATGCCGCCCCACTCCGCCACCACGTCGATGCGCGCCTCAGGCCGCTGACGGCGCAGCTCGGAGAAGATGGTCGGCGCGATGCCATGCTCGTTGAGCAGGTTCGGCTTGATCTCCGGCTTCTGCGAGTTCCACTGCGTGTAGCCGTGCAGCTCCGTCGGCACCCCCATGAACATCGAGGCCCAGTTGATCGCGCTGGAGGAAGGCAGCACCGAACGATCCTTCAGCGTCCACGCCCCCTTCCCCATCAACGCCCGGATATTCGGGATCGTCGCCGGGTCAGCCTTCCGCACGCTATAGGCCCCCCACCCGTCGCACGCCACCAACACCACATGCTTGGCCCTCTGCTGCGCCCCAGGCGCCATCCCGGCCAACAACACCGCCGCCAACGCAGCCACCGCGAAACACATCGCACGCATCGCATCATCCTTTCGTTCACGCGTCGCCACCATTGGCGGCACATCCCTAATCTAACACCCCACGTCCCCCCCATCAACCCACGTCCCCCCCACCCCACCCCCTGCGTCATCCAGTAGACAGAGGAAGTTTGGAAGTTTGGAAGTTTGGAGGCTTGGAGGCTTGGCGATTTGGCGCGCCGCGGCCCATCCAAAGAGAATCGGCGGCCGAGGCAAGGTGGATCAGCCGCCATCGCTCGGAGACTTAGCGGCTGAGTCTCGCTGCGTCAGCCGCTGACACACGGCGGATCGGCCGCCAAGTCTGCGCGCTCAAGCGCACATTCCTGAAAAAAGCGGCGTCCGCGAGAAAATGTCCCGCCTGCGGCGTGACACCCGCGGCTACCGACCCTGTCTCCGCACGACGCCTCTGACGCAATACCGGCGCGCCCCCTAAGAACAAAACGCCCCCGGCTTTCTGTCGAGGGGTGTGTTCACGGAGCAACCTCGCGCTTAGGCCGCGCGGCGGCGGAGGGCAAGGTGCGCGTGCCAAGCGTCATTGCCGCACCGCTCGCACCCACCGCCACCGGCCGACACCTCCGTCCCGCCACAGTCCTTCAAGGCCTTCGGGTCCCCCTAGTCCTTCATGTCCTTCGGTGTCTGCGTGGGCCGGCGCGATTTGTGGTAGCATTGCGGCATGAAGACAAAGGTTTACGCATGGATCGCGTTGGCGTTGGCGCCGTTGGCGGCGGGGTGTTTGACGAACGCCTACGAGGAGCATTACGTCGCCCAACCGAGCGAACTGGTCGAGCACTTCGTGCGCGGCCGCCCGGGTACGGTGCAGGTGCGCCCGGCCATCACGGAGGAGGGCGTGATCGCGGCGTTGGAGGAGGGCTACGTCCCGTTGGGATCGAGCGCCTTCGTGGGCGTGCATTGCCCGTGGGTGTGCGCGGTGGACGTGGCGGAGGACGAGGGTGCGGATCTGGTGCTGATCGACGAGGTGCCCAAGGGGACGGGCAAGCGAACCTCGGTGGTCTTCCTGCCTTCGACCCAGCTGGGCTATTCGGTGGGCGGCTATCGGGGGCGGCGCCATTCGGGCGCCGGTGTCTCGGCAGGCATCTCGGGCGGAATCGCCTCGCAGACGGTCGCCTCGGACGTGGCGCTCTACGAGCAAACCGCCCTCTTCCTGCGCAAGGGCGACTACGCGGGCTTCTACGGCGCCCTCCTCTACATCCCCCCGCGCCTGCCCGACGAACCGGTGGACGCGGAGGCCCCCGTAACGGTCTTGGCCGTGCTGAAGGGAAGCCCCGCCGCGCGCGACGGCATACGGCGCGGGCAACGCGTCCTGGCCGTGAACGGCACGCGCCTCACCACACGCTCCACCTTCGCCCCCTACGAACGCAACCCACGCGCCATCCGCTCCCTGGAGGTCCGCCAATGAAAGCCCTCGCCCTCTTGCCGGCCTTGCTCGTGGCGGGCTGCCTCTCCGTGGACCGCGGCTACGCGCCAAACGTCAGCCTGACGCGGCACACCATCCCCGAACCGCACACGTGCCCCGTCTCCTTCTCGGTGGAGTTGGAAGAGGCGCGCGACGACTTCTGGTTCCGCCCCGACGCCATCGGCCTGCGCGACAAGGTGCGCGACGCGCTCGATGCGACCGGCCTCTTCTCCGACGTGCGCCTGGCCGAGAAACCCGAGCCGGACACCTATCACATCGCCTTCACCTTCCACACCGGCGGCACCGACGGCCCCACCAGCGGCTCCGCCTGGAACTGGGCGCTCAAATCCCTCACCCTGATCCCCGTCTGGGACAACGCCACCTTCGACGGCGCCGCGGTGGTCTACCTGCGCGGCAAACCCATCCACGCCGCCGGCGCCGCCGAATGCCTCCAAAAGTTCATCTGGCTCCCCCTCGCCCCCCTGGGCCTCCTCTGGAGCGACCCCGTGGCCTGGCACTTCACCGAAAAAGGCGTCATCAACAACCTCGTCAACGACGTCTCCGCCTACCACCGCCAACGCTTCCTGCCACCCCCCAAACGCACCGCACGCTAATCCCACCCCTCCACACCGGCCAACACCCCTCCACAGTCCCCCAGGTCCTCCAAGCGCCGGCCCAACCTATCCGGCGCGTAATGTGTCAATTGAAAAGTGCACCGAGCCTCTCTTCCCTCGGGGCGGCATGCCGCCCCGAGGGAAGAGAGGGGGAAGAAGTCAGGGACGTTGCGTCATAAAGAGCCTCCGGAGGGTTCTCTCGCACTGTTGGCGGAGGAGGATGGCAGTGAGGTGGGGTGGCGGCGGTTGGGGAAGGAGGGCGTTGGGGATGTTGCCGCAAATCACGCAGGACGGCACGGCGTTCACCTTGAACGTGAAGACGGAGGCGGCGTTTGCGGCACTTCGCGAGGCAATTGTCGCCGGAGAAATCTACGGCAAGGCGCAACTCACGGAGAAGGTGGATGAGCAGGTGAAGGCAATCGCCCTGACGGCACCGCTGATTGAGGTGGGTGCGGATGACGTCACCGTGGAAATCGGCGTCCAAACGGCGGAAACCTTGGGAGACTGGCAGCCGGCGGAGATGGCAACGGTGGAGATGGGCGAAACGGGAACGTTGCGTGTGCGCCTGGCCAAGCCCAAGGGCTCGAATGCCGCCTTCTACAAGTTTGTCGTCCCGGATGGGCTCCAGAAGGCGACCGACGCCTCGCGCCGCTGACGCGGCCCGCGACCACACCACAAAGAAGCCCCCGAGCCTCCCGGCCCGGGGGCTTCTTTGTGTCCGGCGGCAAGACCGGCCGGGGAGGGATTTGAAGGACGTGAGGGACCCGAAAGACCGATGCCTTCCAAGCCTCCTTCTACGTCCTGCGGGCGGTAGCCCGCCCCAAATCTGCCTCAATCTGCGGAATCGGCGGTTCCCCAAACGCTTGGTCGTCCGGAAAATCGGCTTGCGGATGGAACGAAAAAGGGTAAACTATGAGGTATGAAACTCATCCACACATCCGATTGGCACCTTGGGGCGCGTCTGCATGACCAGGATCGCGGGGAGGAGCATGACGCGTTCCTCGCCTTCCTTCTGAACCTTGTCCGGGAGGAGCGCCCCGACGCGCTCCTGATTGCCGGCGACGTCTTCGACGTGCGTCAGCCTGGGCCCGCCGCGCAACAGCGTTACTACCGGTTCATTGCCGACCTCGTCAAGGATGGCGCGTGCGGCCGCCTGATTGTCGTGGCGGGCAACCACGACTCCGCCTCGCTCTTGGCCGCGCCGCGCGAGTTGCTGGCCCGCCTCGACGTGTTGGTGGTGGCGAAGGCGTCCGACGAGCCGTCGGGGGAGGTCATCCCGCTCCCGGGTTGCGTCGTGGCCGCGCTTCCCTTCATGAACGATGGCGAGCTGGCCACCTTTGCCCGCGCGGCGGGGTTGGCCGAGGGGGAGGGCATGGCGGCGCGGACGGCGGCGGGCTGGCAGGTGCACGTCGGCGCCGTGTTGGAGGCCGCGCGCGAGGCCGCCCGGGGCGCGCCCGTGGTGGCGATGGCCCATTGCGCGCTCGCCGGGGCAGCGGTCAGCGACGACCGTTCGGAGCGCGGCCGGCGCGTGGGTGGGTTGGAGGCCTTCCCGACGGATTGTTTCGCGGGGGTGGATTATGTGGCGTTGGGGCACCTGCATCTGCCGCAGACGGTGGGGGGCGACCCGCGCCTGCGTTACGCGGGGGCGCCGCTGGCGATGAGTTTCGACGAGGCGGCGCGCCCCAAGTCCGTCGCCGTGGTGGAGGTGGGCGAGCGGGCGGGCGACCCCGTCGCGGTGCGGGAGGTGCCGGTGCCGCGGCGCGTGGCGTTGCGTCGGCTGACGGGCACGCAGGAGGCGATCTTGGCCGAGACGAAGGCGCTCGTCGCCTCGGGCAAGCCGGTCTACATGGCCGCGCGCGTAACGGAGGGCGAGGGCGACTTGACGGCCTTCTGGCGGACGCTTGAGGCGAGCGTCCCCGCCGATGGCGCGGCCCGCCTGCTTGTGCGCGAGGATGGGCGGCCGCGCCTCAACGAGGGGGGCGGGCTGGCGACCGTCTCGGAGGCGCAACCGTTGGATGCGTTCACGCCGCTTGCGGTGGCGGAACTCCGCCTAAGGGAGGATCCCACCCTTTCCGAGGCGGACCGCAACCGTTATCTGGACTTGCTCCGCCAAGCGATTGGAGGCATGGAATGAAACTCTGCAACGTTTCCTTCGCCAATCTCAACTCCTTGGCCGGGGAGTGGCACATCAATCTTGAGGACCCCGCTTTCGGCGATGGGCTCTTCCTCATCTCCGGCGACACGGGCGCGGGCAAGACCACCATCCTGGACGCCATTTCCCTGGCGCTCTATGGCCGCACCGCCCGCCAAAGCCATCCCTCCAAGACCGGCGGCAACGAAACCATGACCCGCGGGCAGGGCTTCTCCTGGGCCGAGGTTACCTTCGAGACCGACAAGGGCCGCTTCCTCGCACGCTGGGAGCAGCACCGCGCAAACAAGAAGCCGACCGGCGAACTCCAGGAGGTAGCCCGCGCGCTCACCGACCTCCGGACGGGAAAGGTCATCAGCGACAACAAAAAATCGCAGACCGCCAAGCTCATCGTGCAAACGCTCGGCCTGACCTTCGATCAGTTCCAGCGCACGATGATGTTGGCGCAGGGCCAATTCGACCGCTTCCTCTCCGCCAAGGCCGACGAACGGGCCGACATCCTCCAGCAGGCCACCGGCACCGAGGCCTTCGCCCGCGCCGGCGACGCCATCTTCCGCCGCTACAAGGAGGCCGAAGCGGCGCACGACCAGCTCAAAGCCCTCCTCGAAAGCCTCCAGACCCTCACCGACGAGGCGCGTCAGGAGGCCGAGGCGAACCGCGACGCCCTCCTCGCCGAGCAACGCCGGGCGGAGGCCGACGCCAAGGCCCTCCGGGAGCGTCTCCATGCCTTCGAGGAGGCCGAGCGCAAGCGGACGGAGGCGCTCGCCACCCGCACGCGGCGCGACCAAGAGCACGTCCGGGCCGCCTTGGCGCTCGACGATGCCAAGGCGAAGGCCGAGACGGCCAAGGCCAACGAGGCCGCCGCCCTCAAGACCCGCGACGAGGCCGCCCCGCGAATCAAGCAGGCCCTCGACCTCCAACGGCAAATCGGGGAGGCCGAGGCCCTCCTCAAGGGCAAAAACGCGTTGGCGCAGGAGGCCCAAAAGGCACTCGCCAAGGCGCAACGGGACCTCAAGCGCCTCGCCCAAGCCATCGCCGACGACCATGCCCTCGCCGAGGCCCTCCGCGCCACCTTGGCGCAACGCCCCGCCGACTTCCCCGCCGCGCAGGGGGAATGGCGCGACCGCGCGGCGCGTTTCGCGCAACTCCGCGGCGAGGTCGAGCGCCTGGAGGGCGACCTGGCCAAACTGGAGGCCGAGGCGGAGGGGAAGCGCGCCGCCGCCGAGGAGGCCGAGCAGCACTTCGAAGCGCTCCGCCCCTCCTTGGAGGCCGCCGAGGCCAACGCCGAGTCCGCGCTCATCCTGGCCGAGCAGGTCGCCAGCCTGGAGGACCGCCTGAAAGCGTTGGAGCCCGGCAAGCCCTGTCCGCTTTGCGGCGCGTTGGAGCACCCCTTCGCCACCGGAAACAGGCCCAAACGTTCCGAGGCGCAGCGTGCCTACGACGCAGCCAAGGCCAACCACAAGGCGGCATTGGACGCACGCGACAAGGCCCAACGGGCGTGGAAGCGCGCCGACAAGGCCTTCCGAGACGCCACGAAGGCGGGCGCCGACAAGCGCGCGGAGCACGACGCCCTCCAAAAGACCTTCGAGACGGCCATCGCGCGCACCGAGACCCGTGCCGAAACCAACCAGGCCAGCCGGAACACGATCGAGGCCTCATTGGGTTCGCTCACGGCGCAGGCGCAGGAGACCCAGGCGGCGGCCAAGCAGGTGGAGGAGCGCCTGGCCGCGCTTCGCGCCGCCTTCGCCGCACTCGGCCTGGAGCGCCCGCCCGAGGAGTGGCGCGACCTGCTCCAGCGCGTCTGCGAACAGGCCCAGGCGAAACACACCTCCGCCCAAACGGCCCTGGCCGCCGCCCAAACGGCCCTGGCCAAGGCCGAGGAGGAGCGACGCGCCGCACAGGCTGCCGTGGGGCTGACGGAGCAGGCGTTGGCCGAGGCCCGCGAACGGTTGGGCGCGGAGCCGGCGGAATTGCGCACCGCGCTCAGGGAACGCGAGGAGGCCGTCGCCGACTTCGCCAAGCAGGCGGGCGCGGAGGAAGAACGGTTGCGGCAGGATGAACGGAACCGCGCGCAAGGCAAGGTGCTCGAACAACAGAAACAACAGGCGAAGGCGACCCTCGACGATTGGACGTTGCTCAACAAGATGCTCGGGGGCGAGGGTGGCGCCCAATTCACGCGTTACGCCCAGGGCATCACCCTGCGTCAGCTGCTCCGCCACGCGACCCCGCACCTGGAGGCGATGTCGCAGGGGCGCTACACGCTGCTGTGGAAGCCACCCATGGACCAGGGCAAGCAGGAGGCCGCGCAGGAGGGGCTCTTGCCGCTCGTGGTGGACAACGACCAGGCCGGCGAGTTGCGCCCGGTGAGCAACCTCTCGGGCGGCGAACGCTTCCAGGTGTCGTTGGCGTTGGCGCTGGGGCTCTCGGAGATGTCGGGCGCGAAGGTGCGCGTGGATTCGCTCTTCCTGGACGAGGGCTTCGGCACGCTCGACGGGAAGACGTTGGAGGCGGCAATCGACACCTTGTGCCGCATTCACCAAGAGGGGCGGCTGGTGGGTATCATCTCGCACGTCTCCGAATTGGCCGAGCGCATCCCCACGCAAATCCATGTAACCAAACGCGGCGGCGGACACTCCACGCTCCAAGGCCCCGGGGTCTCGGGCAAAGGTGTGGTATAATCCGCAGGCTGGAGCCAATCGATCGCCCACCGAACAGGGACAGCCTCGCCATCGTCGCCAATGGTGCGCCGCCGGAAACGCCGGGGACGCCGAGGCGAGGGGAATCGGCGGCCGAGGCAAGGTGGGTCAGCGGCCATCGCTCGGAGACTTAGCCGCTGAGTCTCGCTGCGTCAGCCGCCAAGGCAAGGTGGATCAGGGGCTGAGGCGAAGTGGGTCAGGGGCTGAGGGGAACGGAGGCTGGGGGCGCCGCCCCCAGAACCCCCGGCAGGGTGCAAGGCACCCTGCACCCCTGGGCGCGTCCTGCGGACGTGCCAACAAGCACGCCGCAGGGAAAGGACAGGAAGCTCGGCGGCGAACGTGCCCTGCCTCAGCCGCCAACTCTCGGAGACTTAGCCGCTGAGGCGCGGTGCGTCAGCCGCTGAGCCGCGGTGCGTCAGCCGCTGAGCCGCGGCGGATCGGCCGCCAACGTTGCGCGCTCAAGCGCACATTTCTGGGAAAAGGCGGCATCCGCGAGGAAATGTCCCGCCTGCGGCGTGACACCCGCGGCTACAGACCCTGTCTCCGCACGATGTCCCTGACGCAATACCGGCTCGCCCCCTAAAAACAAACCACGCCCCCCGGTGGGGGCCGGGGGGCGTGGTTGCGGGCTGTCGCGCGCTTAGGCCATGCGGCGGCGGAGGGCAAGGGCGGAGACGCCGAGGGCCAGAAGGGCAAAGGCCGTCGGCTCGGGGATGGTGGCCCAGGGGGAGACCTCGCTCTCGACGGTGATGGTCAGGCCGTCGATGGGCTCCCCACGCGCGCCGAGGACGGTGAGCGAATCCCACGAGCCTACGCCATCCTTGTCAGACCAGTCCTGGGTTTTCGCGCCCAGTCCGTTGCCGTTGTAGGCGATCTCGAAGGTGATCGTGCCGCACTTCCCCTCCTCGTCGACGGAGCCCGAAAAGGTGAGGGTGATTTCCCGGATGGTACCCGTAGGCATACCGCCGGAGGAGGTCCAAGGGCCACCGGAGACGCCGAAGTCCAGATGCCAAGCACTGCCACCCGGCTTCACGAGATCCATCGAGGGCGAGGGAAGGCCGGAGCCGTTCAGCGAGAAGAAGCGCGTGTTGGTCCCGGAGATCGGCGTTTCGCTGATGAGGGTGTGAAGCGAGGTGGAAGTGGACTGGAAAGCGAGGGTGAGCGAGAAGTCGCACCCCGCGGAGAGGGAGAGGGCGGCGTCGCCGAGGCTGTGGGTCTTTTCATTGACATTCCATTGCCAGGAGGTGGAGAGGGCCTGCGCGGAGGTCGCAAGGCCGAGAGCAAGTGCAATCAGGGTGAGTTTTTTCACGTGTGGCTCCTTCTTTGACTACACATAGAGTACCACCCCCCCCCCATCCGGTCAAGCAAAAAATGCGACCCCGCGCAACGCGCGGGGAAATCCGCCAGTCGCGCAACGACAAAAAAAGCCCCCCGGCGGGAGCCGGAGGGCTTTTTCGTGGGCTGTCGCGCGCTCAGGCCGCGCGGCGGCGGAGGGCAAGGGCTGAGACACCAAGAGCCAAGAGCGCAAGGGCCGTCGGCTCGGGGATGACGGTGGTGGTGTATTCCACGTAGTCCAAGTAGTAGGTGTCGGTTCGGCACATACCCGTCCAGTTGCTGCCGAAGGTGCCGCCGAGGAAGTCGACGAAGTCAATCCCCTGAGCGAAGTCGGGGATGACGGGGGTACCTAGGGTGAAAAGTTCCGTGCCGTTGAGGGTCACGAGCAGCTCATGGGCGGTGGCGTCGTACTCGAAGGTGAAGATATTGTCGGTCTGCTTCAGGGTCGGCAGAGGGGTGTCGATGTCAATGTTGCCCGCAACCCCGCCGATGTGGGTGGTGAAGGTGCCGTTCCTGATATAAAGCGAGAAGAGTTGCTTGCTCGGACTCTTCGCAAACGAAATGAGGCCAAGAGTGCGGGCGCCAATCTTGCCATCGCCATAGGCCCAGTTATAGCCGCCGGACGTGAAGGAGAGGGAGGTTTTGATGGCGAAGCTGGTGTTGGGGGCGATGCCCAAGCCGTCGATTTTGTAGCTGCCATTGCCGTTAGCATAGCCGCCACCTTGGTCGCGATAATCGGTGGCCGCGCCAAGGGTGATGTTGGTGGCGTCGGCCCAGTCGAAGGTAAGGGCCTGCGCGACGTCGGCGGCGGTCAGCGCAAAGAGCGCGAAAAGCAGCTGTCTCATGGAATCTTTCTCCTGTCGTTGCTCACAAGAATGCCCCTATAGTACCACCCCCCCCCATCTGGTCAAGCCAAAAGTGCGGACGTAGCCGAAAACAAACGTATCCGAAACAAAGCGCCCCGGCCAGAGGGAAAAATCATGCAGGGCACGGTGGAAGAGGCGCGGGGACACGAGAAACGGCAGCCCCACGTCCCAGACGGCGAAGTGCCAAGCGCGTGGGGGCGTGCGGGGAGGCACACGCCATCCTCGCAGAAGGCTCCGGGCCCCTCTCTCCCGTGCGGGGGCGACAGACAGATGCCTGAGGGAAGGCACAGGCATGGCGCGTCGCAGGCAAATCGCAGGCACAAAAAAAGCCCCCGACGGGAGGTCGGGGGCTTTTTGGGAGAGGCTCGTGCCGCGCTTAGGCCTGGGCAGGCTCGGCGGCGGGGGTCTCGGTGGGCTCGGCCGTGGCGGCCTCGGCGGGGAGGACCCATTCGAGGACGGCCATCTCGGCGGCGTCGCCGCGGCGGGTGCCGAGCTTGGTGATGCGGGTGTAGCCGCCGTTGCGGCCTTCCTGCGCGGGGACGACGACGTCGAAGAGGCGCTTGACGGCCTCGGGGCTGCGGAGGCGGGCGGCGGCGAGGCGGCGGGCGGCGAGGGTGCCCTTGCGGGCGAGGGTGACGAGCTTCTCGGCGTCCTTGCGGGCCTGCTTGGCCTTCTTGAGGGTGGTGGTGATGGAGTCGTGGAGGACGAGCGCGGCGCAGAGCATCCGCATGAGCTGTTCGCGGTGCTCGGGGCTGCGGCCGAACTTTTTGGCAAGGCGTTTGTGGCGCATGGTGGGGGTTCCTTAAGTGTGTGTGGCTCAGGCGTTGGGGGTCTTGTCGAGGAGGTTCGTGTCGAACTTGTACCCGAGGCAGAGACCCATCTCCTGGAGCTTGTCCTTGATCTCGGTGAGGGACTTTTTGCCGAAGTTGCGGTATTTGAGCATGTCGGCTTCGGTCTTCTGGACGAGCTCGCCGACGGTCCGGATGCCGGCGCTGTTGAGACAGTTGGCGGAGCGGACGGAGAGCTCGATCTCGTTGACGCCCATGTTGAGCTTGCGGCGGAGGTCCTCGGTCTCGGTGGTGTCCTTTTGGGTGGGGGACTCGAACTCGAGGATGTCGTCGGTGGTCTCGACGAAGGCATCGAGGTGGTGGCGCAGGAGGGCGGCGCTGGTCTTGAGGGCCTCGTCGGGGGAGACGCGGCCATCGGTCCAGATGTCGAGGATCAGGCGCTCGTAGTCGGTGCGTTGGCCGACACGGGTGTTGACGACGTCGTAGTTGACGCGGGTGACGGGGGAGAAGGCGGAGTCGATGGGGATGACGCCGATGTCGAAGGAGGGATCCTTGTTGCCTTCGGCCAGGCAGAAGCCGCGGCCGACGCCGACCTGGGCCTCGAGGTTGAGGGAGCCGTCGGTGTCGAGGGTGGCGATGACCTGGTCGGGGTTGAGGACCTCGATGGAGTTGTCCACGGCGAAGTCCCCGGCGGTGACCACGCAGGGGCCTTTCTTGGAGAGGCGGATCCAGCGGGTGTCGCGGGTGAAGCTCTTGAGGAGCACCTTCTTGAGGTTGAGGACGATGTCCGTCACATCCTCGGAGACGCCGGGCAGGGAGCAGAACTCGTGCGCGGCGCCTTCCAGTTTGATGGCCTTGATGGCGAACCCTTCGATGGAGGAGAGGAGCACCCGGCGCAGGGAGTTGCCGATGGTGCGGCCGTACCCGATCTCGAAGGGGTCGGCGGTGTACCGGGCGTAAGTCTCGGTGGCCGTGGCGTCGTCCCGGACGATATGGGTGGGCATTTCAAAGCGACTCAGGCGAATCGGCATGATGGTCCGTCCTTTCTGACGTGGGCCGCGCGGGGGTGACCCGCGCGGCCCGGGGACAACGTTGGTTTAACGGGAGTAGAGCTCGACGATGAGCTGGACGTCGATGTTCTCGGGGATCTCCGCGCGCTCGGGGGCGGCCAGGAGGGTGCCGGCCATGTTGGCCTCGTCCCACTGGAGCCAAGAGGAGGCGGCGGTGCGGGGATTCTTGAGGGAATCGACGATGACGCTGAGGGTGCGATCCTTCTCGCGGACGGCGACGGTCTGGCCGGGCTTCACGATGTAGGAGGGGATGTTGCAGACCTTGCCGTCAACGGTGATGTGGCGGTGGGAGACGAGCTGCCGGGCGGCGGCGCGGGTGGGCGCGATGCCAAGGCGGAAGACGATGTTGTCCAAGCGGGTCTCGCAGAGCTGGAGGAGGATGTCGCCGGTCTTGCCTTGGCGGGCCTTGGCGCGCTCAAAGAAGATGCGGAACTGGCGCTCGAGCATGCCGTAGATGTACTTGGCTTTCTGCTTCTCGCGGAGCTGGACGCCGTACTCGGAGAGTTTGCGGCGGCGGTTCTGACCGTGCTGGCCGGGCGCGTAGTTGCGGCGGTCGAGCACCTTGTCGGGGCCATAGATGGGCTCGCCGAAGCGGCGGGCGATTTTGGAGCGGGGGCCGGTGTAACGTGCCATGATCAAACCCTCCTGCGCTTGCGGGGACGGCAGCCGTTGTGGGCGACGGGGGTGCAGTCCTTGATGCAGGTAACGTGGATGCCGACGGACTGGATGGCGCGGACGGCGGATTCGCGACCGGCGCCGGCGCCCTGCATGCGGACCTCGACCTCATGCATGCCGCGGGCGTAGGCGGTGCGGGCGGCGTCCTGCGCGACCATGGTGGCGGCGAAGGCGGTGGACTTGCGGGAGCCCTTGAAGCCGGCCTTGCCGGAGGAGCTCCAGGAGATGACGCCACCGCGGGCGTCGGCGATGGAGACGAGGGTGTTGTTGTAAGTGGCGCGGATGAAGGCGATGCCGGCGGGCATGACCTTGACCTTGGACTTCTTCTTGGCAGCCTCTGCGTCGGCGGCGGCGTTGGCGGCGGCCGTATCGGCGGCGAGGATCTGCTGGGCCTCGCTGAGGGCAGGCTTCTGTTGCTCCTCGGCGGAGACGGCCTGCTGTTCGGTGTTTTCTTCGCTCATTTAGGGTTCCTGTTACTTTTCGCGGACGGTGGAGACCGTCTTCTTGGCGCCCTTGCGGGTGCGGGCGTTGGTCTTGGTGCGCTGGCCCCGGCAGGGGAGGCCGCGTTTGTGGCGGTATCCGCGGTAGGTTCCGATGCTCATCAGGCGGCGGATGTTGCCGGAGACCTCGCGGCGGAGGTCGCCCTCGACGCGGTAGTTCTCTTGGATGTAGGTGACGACCTGGCGGATCTCGTCGGGGGTGAGGGCGTCGGCCTTCTTGCCCACCTCGATCTTGCAGGCCTCAACAATGTCCATGGCCCGCTTGGGGCCGATTCCGTGGATGTACCGCAGGGCATACTCGATGCGCTTGTTGCCCGGAACATCCACACCCATCAATCTCGGCATAGTGCTTCTCCGATTTAACCTTGACGCTGTTTGTGGCGGGGGTTCGAGCACCTTGACGCTGTTTGTGGCGGGGGTTCGAGCAGATGACGCGCACGATGCCCTTGCGCCGGACAATGCGGCACTGCTCACAAATGCGTTTGACAGAACTGCGAACTTTCATGGTCTGGTCCTTTTCAAATGAGTGGCAGAGTATAACGCATTTGCGCCGCCCTGTCCACAAAAAAAGCAGAAATCCTCATCCCTCCGGCCAAGCGTCGGACCAAGGGTCCTGCTCAAACCAGGGGGTTAGGATTTCTGCTTTGTCTTTGCGCACCGCCACGGTGTACTCGAAATGCGCGGCGGGCGAGCCGTCCTTGGAGACGACTGTCCAACCATCGGGGAGGACGCGGATGGCTGGCTTGCCGAGGGTGACCATCGGCTCGATGGCAAGGGTCATGCCTTCGTGAAGGATGGGGCCGCGGCCGGGTTTGCCGTAGTTGGGGATCGGCGGATCCTCGTGGAGTCGGCGGCCGACGCCGTGACCGGTGTACTCCCGCACGACCGAGCAACCGCCGTCCTCGACGATGGTCTCGATGAGATGGGAGACATCGCCAAGGTGGATGCCGGGGCGGATGGCGCGGACGGCCTCTTCGAGGGATTGGCGGGTTACGCGCAGGAGTCGGCGGACGTCGGGGGTGAGGGCCGAGGGGCCGCCGACGACGATTGTGCGGGTGTTGTCGCCAAAGAGCCCGTGGTAGGAACCGCAGACGTCGAGGCTCACGATGTCCCCGCGCTGAAGGACGCGCTCGCCGGGAATGCCGTGGATGACTTCCTCATTGACGGAGACGCAGAGGGCGGCGGGATAGCCCATGTAACCCAAGGAGCCCGAGGCCGCGGTGCCATCGCCCAAGGTGGCGAGGTAGGCCCGGCAGAAGGCGTCAATCTCGGCGGTGGTGACGCCGGGACGAACCTGCCCGCAGCACGCGTTGAGGAGGTTGGCCATCATGCGGCCAACCTCGCGCATCCGATCCAAGTCGGCGGGCGTGCGGAGCTCAATCATGGATTTTCCTGAGTGCGGCCTCAATCTTGGGCTCGATGTCGTGGCCGGTGGCATCGACGGTGTGGAGGAGGCCACGGGTGCGATAGTAGTCGATAAGGGGGAAGGTCTGCTCCGCGTAGACATCAAGGCGATGGCGAACAGTGGCGGGATCGTCGTCCTTGCGGATGGTGAGCGCACCGCCGCAGGCATCGCAAACGCCCTCGGTCTTGGGGGGAAGCGTGGTGACGTTGAAGGTGGCCCCGCAGTCGGGGCAGACACGCCGACCGGCGATGCGGGTGATCAGGACATCGTCGGGCACCTCAAGGAGGAGCGCGCCACGGAGATGGACGCCCTTGCGGTCAAGCAGGTCGGCAAGGATGTCGGCCTGGCGGACGGTGCGGGGGAACCCATCGAGCAGGAGGACGGTGGTGGAGGCATCGGCGGCGAGGACGTCGTCAATCATCTCGGCGATGAGCTCATCTGGGACGAGGTTGCCCGCCTCCATGTGCTCTTTGGCCTTGAGTCCGGCGGGGGTGCCCGCCTTGACGGCGCCACGCAAGAGGTCACCGGAGGAGAGATGGCGGATGCCGGGCACCTTGGCCAGCTCAGCGGCCAACGTGCCCTTGCCCGATCCCGGGGCGCCCAAGAGGATGACAACGTTCATGGAAACCTCTCTCAGTGGCGGCCGGTGATACGACCGTGCTTCAGGAAGCCGTCATAGTTGCGCATGACGAGCTGGGATTCAAGGCGACGGAGCGTATCGAGCGCCACGCCGACGATGATGAGGAGGCTCGTGCCACCGAAGAAGGAGGTGATCTCCCAGGAAATCTGGCGGGAGGAGGTAAGGATGAGGGGGATAATGGCGATGAGAAGGAGGGCGATGGCACCGATGAAAGTAACGCGGGTCATCACGGCATCAAGGTACTCGGCGGTGGCAAGACCGGGGCGGATGCCAGGGATATAGGAACCATCGCGCTTGAGCCAATCGGAGATGTTCATCGCGTTGAACTGAGTAGCGACCCAGAAGAAGGTGAAGAAGAGGATCAGCGCCCCGTAGAGGATGATGTGGGTCATGGTGGTGGGCAGGAAAATCGCCTCGCCAACCTTCTTGAGGAAGGCAGAGACGGCATTAGTGCCATTGAGATGACTCAACAGACCGAGGAGTTGGAGGATGGGGCCAGCGAAGATGATGGGCATGACGCCGGAGAAGTTGACGCGCAGGGGAAGGTAGGTGACGTTGCCACCATAGGCCGCGCCACGGGAGATGGCACGAGTGGAGTGGATGGGAATCTTGCGCAGGGCCTGGGTGATAGCCACCGTGCCGAGAAGGACTGCGAAGAAGAAGACAAGAAGGAGGATGAGCTCCCAGATGGCACCCTGGGCCTGCGCACCGCCGATGTTGAAGTAACGGCGGGCAGCGTCGGCCACGGCCACAGGGAGACGCGAGGTGATGTTGATCATGATGAGCAGGGAGACACCGTTGCCGATGCCGCGCTCGGTGATTTGGTCGCCCAGCCACATGACGAACATGGAGGCACCCGTCATGGCGATGACGGTGTTGACGTAGAAGAGGAAGGGATTCATGACCACGAGGCGCAAATCGGAGCCTGCGCCGAGGCGCTCGGGGTCCAGCATGGTGTTGGCCAAGGCAATGGCCTGGAAGACACAGATGCCGATGGTGAGCCAACGGATATAAAGGTTGAGCGTCTTGCGCCCGGCATCGCCCTCACGCTGGAGTCGCCCAAGAGCGGGGATGACGGCGGTCATCAGCTGGATGATGATCTGCGCAGAGATGTAGGGCCAGATAGAGAGGGTGCCCACGGAGCATTGGGTCAGCGCGCCGCCGGTGAAGGTGTCGAACCACGCCACGAGGCCGCCGGAGGATTTGGCCTCCATCATCTGCTGGAGTTGCTGGATGGCGGCCCAGTCCACGCCGGGGGTGGGAATCATGGCCAAAAGACGGGCCACAGCCACCAAGCCGATGGTAAAGAAGATGCGGGCGCGGAGCTCGGGAATCTTGAAGAGGTTGGCGAAAGTCTTGAGCATGAGGGATCCTCAGGGTGCGGGCGCTCAGTCATGTCGCGGGGCGATGCCCCGGAAAAGGGGGCCGGCCCCAGGCAGACGAGCCGCCAGGGGCCGGGAGGGCGGGGTCAGATGACCTCGCAGGTACCGCCGGCGGCCTCGATCTTGGCCTTGGCGGAGGCGGAGAAGGCAGAGGCCTTCACGGTGAGCTTCTTGGTGAGATCGCCATCGCCGAGAACCTTGATCCCGGCATCCTTGGCGGGGCGGTAGCCGAAGCCAGCCGCGAGCATCACGTCGATGTCCACCACAGTGCCGTCGTCAAAACGGTTGAGGTCGGCGACGTTCACGCCATAGTAAGGGATACGGTTGGGGTTCTTGAAGCCACGCTTGGGGAGGCGGCGCATCAAGGGCATCTGACCGCCTTCGAAGCCGAGCTTCTGCTTGTGGCCCTTGCGGGAGCCCTGGCCCTTGTGGCCGCGGGTGGAGGTCTTACCCATGCCCGAGCCCATACCGCGGCCCACGCGCTTGCGAGACTTGCGGGCACCCGGGGTGTTGGTGAGAGTGGAGAGATCCATTTCGGAAATCCTTTCGTAAGTGGCGCGCGGGCGGGGTTTGGCCGCCCGCGCGGCGCCGTCAGGCGCGGAGGGCCGCGATGGTCTCAGCCGAACGCAGCTGGTGGAGCGCGTCGATGGTGGCCTTGACCACGTTGAGGCGGTTCTTGGAGCCGAGGGACTTGCCGACCACGTCCTTGATGCCGGCGGCCTCAAGGACGGGGCGCATGGCGCCGCCGCAGATGATGCCGGTGCCGTCAGGCGCGGGCTTGAGGAGCACCTTGCCGCCGTCGCAGACGCCGGTGACCTCGTGGGGGATGGTGGAACCCTTCATGCAGACGGGGCGCATGGCCTTGCGGGCGGCATCGCCACCCTTGCGGATGGCGTCGCCCACCTCGTTGGCCTTGCCGATGCCCAGCCCCACGCGACCATTGTTGTCGCCCACCACGATGATGGCGGAGAAGCTGAAGCGGCGGCCACCCTTGACGGTCTTGGCGCAACGGTTGACGAAAACGGTCTTCTCGTCGAACTCAGGGGCGCCGTCGCGGTCGCGGTTGTTACGGTCGTTCATTACGCTTCCTCCGTCTTGGCGGTCGTCTTGGAGGTGATGGAGAGGCCGGCGGCGACGGCGGTCTCGACGATGGTCTTCACGCGGCCGTGGTATTTGTAACCGGCGCGGTCGACGATGACGGTCTTGATGCCCTTGGCCTGGGCGGCCTGGGCGGCGGCCTCGCCGAGGGCCTTGGCGCCCTCAAGATTACACTTCCAACCACCCTTGAGGGTGGAGGCGGAGGCGAGGGTGTTGCCGGCCTCGTCGTCGATGAACTGCACGTACATATAGCGGTTCGAGACGAAGATGGCCATGCGCGGACGCTCGGGCGTGCCGCCGCCGACGATTCTCCTGGCCGGGGTTAGGCGACGGTCTTGCCTTCCTTGCGGCGGATCTTCTCGTCCTTGTAGCGGATGCCCTTGCCTTTGTAAGGCTCGGCCGGGTAATAGGAGCGGATGCGGGCGGCGGCCTCGCCAACCACTTCCTTGTCGATGCCCTCAACCTTGACGTTCACATCACCGGTGACAGTGACGGAGCAACCAGCGGGGATGAGGTACTCCTTGGGCGAGGCGAAGCCCAGCGTAAGGATCGCCTTGTTGCCCTGGACGGCGGCCTTGAAGCCGGTACCCTCGATGACGAGCTCCTTGGAATAGCCCTTGGTCACACCCTCAATCATGTTCTTGACGAGGGTACGCGAAAGGCCGTGGTAGCTCTTCTGGGCACGAGAGTCGTCGGCGCGGGTCACGCGGACCTCACTGCCTTCGACGGCGACGGAGATGCCCTTCTGGAAGACGCGCGAAAGCTCGCCCTTGGGGCCCTTGACCGTCACCTCGTTCGCGTTGGCCACCGTGACGGTGACGCCCGCGGGGATGGTGATGGGCTGTTTGCCGATTCGAGACATGGTGGGGCTCCTTTACCAGATGGTGCAGAGCAGCTCGCCGCCGAGCCGACGCTCGCGCGCGGTCTTGCCGCTCATGATGCCGCCGGAGGTGCTGAGCACGGCGATGCCCAGGCCACCGAGGACTTTGGGGATGTCGGTGTAGCCGCAGAAACGGCGTAGGCCGGGGCGGGAGACGCGCTCAAGGCCGCGGATGGCGGGCTCGGCGCGATCGCTGTACTTCAGCTCGATGGTCAGCACGCGCTTCGTGTCGCCCACCATCGCGTAATCGGCGATGTAGCCCTCCTCCTTCAGCACGCGGGCGATCTCGCCCTTGATTCGGGAGCCGGGCATGGACACCTCGGGGTGGCGCGCCTTCTGCGCGTTGCGGATGCGCACCAGCATGTCGGAAATGGGATCGGTCATCATTTTGGTGTGCCCTTTCGCTTACCAGCTGGCCTTGGTGACGCCGGGGATTTCGCCGTTCAGCGCCATCTCGCGGAAGCAGAGGCGACAGAGACGGAACTTGCGGATGACGCTGTGGGGGCGACCGCAACGGGAGCAACGGGTGTACGCGCGAACGCCGAATTTCGGCTTGCGCGCAGCCTTGACGATCAGGGAGGTCTTAGCCATCTTCTCTCTCCTTAGCGGCCCATGAACGGCATACCCAGCGCCTCAAGCAACGCCTTGGCGCCCGCCTTGTCCTTGGCGGTGGTGACGAACGTCACGTCCAGACCCGACGCCGTGCTCACGGCCGTGATCTCGGGGAAGGTGACGTATTCCTTCATCCCCATCGTGTAGTTGCCGGCCTTGTCGAAGCCACGGTTCGGCACGCCGCGGAAGTCGCGGATGCGCGGCAGCGTGACGTTGAAGAAGCGCTCGGCGAACTCATACATGCGGTTGCCGCGCAACGTCACCTTCGCGCCGATGGGCATCCCCTCGCGCAGCTTGAAGTTGGAGATGCTCTTGCGGGCCTTGCAGAGGACGGCCTTCTGGCCGGTAATCGCCTCCAGGTCCTGAACCAGCTGCTTCTGCTCGTCCTTCTCGCGCAGACCGAAGGCCATGTTCACCACGATCTTCGTCAGACGGGGCACCAACATCGGGTTCGTCACGCCCAGCTGCTTCTCCAGCGCGGGGACGATTTCCTTGGCGTAGGTCTCTTTCAGGTTGGCCATGTCCGTGCTCCTTAGTCCAGCACCTTGCCCGACACCTTGAGGGTGCGGACCTTGGTCTCGCCGCTCACCGTGCGGGCGATGCGGCTGCCACGCTGCTTCTCGGCGTCGTAAGGCATGAGGTTCGAGAGCTGGATGGGGGCCTCGACCTCGATAATACCACCGGCCTGCTGCTCGGTGCGGCGGACGGTCTTCTTCACCTTGCGGAGGCCTTCCACCACCGCGGTACCCGCCTTCGGGTTCACAGAGAGGACCTTGCCGGTCTTCCCCTTGTCGGCGCCGGCGATCGCAATCACCGTGTCGTTCTTCTTGATTCTAGCGATGCTCATTGTTCTGTTCCGTAACTCGCCATTGTAACAAACGCAGTTCGCAAACGTCCCGTTCGTCCTGTGGGTTCCCGGCTTACGCTTACGTATTACCTGCGGTCACGAAGCGGTCTCCCCTCACACCACCTCGGGCGCGAGGGAGATGACCTTCATCTGGCCCTTGTCGCGCAGCTCGCGCGCCACGGGGCCGAAGATACGGGTGCCCATCGGGTTGTGCTTGGCATCCACGATGACGCACGCGTTCTGGTCAAAGCGCACATAGGAGCCGTCGGGGCGGGCGATGGGGTGGGCCGTGCGCACAATCAGCGCATGGCAGACCTGCCCCTTCTTCACCGCGCCCGTCGGGCTGGCCTCTTGGATGGAGACGCGGATGACGTCACCCACCCCGGCCGTGCCCTTGCGCTGACCCAGGATGCGGAAACACTTGGCGATCTTCGCCCCGGTGTTGTCCGCCACCACCAGCTTGCTCTCTTCGATGATCATGGCTCACTTCTCCTCGACGGAGACCAGGCGCCAGCGCTTGGTCTTGCTGAGCGGGCGGGTCTCCATGATGGTGACCGTGTCGCCCACCTTGGCCACGTTCTCCGCGTCATGCGCGTGGAACTTCTTGCTGGTCTTGACGATCTTGCCGTAGATGGGATGCGGCAGGCGCCGCTCCACGCGCACGACGATCGACTTGTCGCCCGACTTGCTGACGACGGTGCCCGTGCGCACCTTGCGCGTGCCGCGCTCGACAGTAGTTTCGCTCATTGGTTCACCTTCTTCTGGTTGGCCACCGTCTTGAGCTGCGCGATGTCCTTACGCAACTTGGCCAGGCGGCCGGGCGCCTCGACGCCCTGTTGGGTGGAATTGTGCTTCAGGCGCAGCCCGCGCAGCTCCTGCTCCTTGTCGCGGATCTGGGCGGCGAGCTCTTCGACGCTGAGGTCTTTGATATCTGCGATCTTCATGGTGCGCGCTCCCTTCAACGGCCGATCAGCTGCGTGCGGATGCCGAGCTTGGTGTCCGCCAGGCGCAGGCACTCACGCGCCAACGACTCGGGGATGCCGCCCACCTCGAAGAGCACCTTACCCGGGAGCACCACGGCCACCCAGAACTCCGGGTTGCCTTTACCCGAGCCCATGCGCACTTCGATGGGCTTCTTCGTCACCGGCTTGTCCGGGAAAATGCGCACCCAGAGCTTGCCTTTGCGCTTCATGTGGCGGTTGATGGCCACACGGCAGGCCTCGATCTGGGTGTTCGTCACCCACCCACGGCCCAGGGCCTTGATCCCGTATTCGCCGTAGGCAAGCTTGTCGCCGCTGGTCGCGAAGCCCTTGCGGGAGCCTTTCGAGACCTTGCGGTGCTTCACGCGTTTAGGCATGAGAGGCATAGTTCCTCCTTCCGCGGTCGCCGCCGCGCTGCTGGCGGGCAGGCTGGAAGTCTTCGCGCTTGCAGATCCACACCTTCACGCCGATCTTGCCGGCAGTGGTGTTGGCCTCCACAAAGCCATAATCGATGTTGGCGCGCAGCGTGTGCAGGGGCACCTTGCCCTTCTTGCTCCACTCCACGCGGGAGATCTCCGCACCGTTGATACGACCGGCGCAACGGATCTTGATGCCGTCCACGCCAAGCTCCATCGCCGTCTTCTCCGCGCGCTTGATGGCGCGCTTCACGGCGATGCGGTGCTCGATCTGCTGGGCAATGCTCTCGGCCACCAGCTGCGCGTCGGCGTCAGGCGTGCGAACCTCCTGGATGTCCAAGTAGATTTCCTTGCCCGTCTTCTTCGCCAGCGTGGCCTTCAGCTTCTCGACGTCCTGGCCCTTGCGCCCGACGATCACGCCGGGGCGGGCCGAGAAAATCACCACGCGCACGCGGTTCGCGTAGCGCTCAATGCCAATCTTCGTGATGGCCGCGCCCTCGATGGCCTTGCGCACGGTCTCACGGATGGTGTTGTCCTCGGCCAGGTTCAGGCCGAACTCCTGCTTCTTCGCGAACCAACGCGACTGCCACTGTTTGTTCAGGGCAATGCGGAAGCCGATAGGGTTGACTTTCTGTCCCAAGGTAGGCTCCTCGTGTTACTCGTTCGTCAGCACCACCGTGAGGTGGCTGAGCTTCTTCTGGATCGGCTTGGCGCTGCCGCGCGCGCCGCACCAGTAGCGCTTCATGCGCGCGCCCTCGTCGAAGACCGCCTTCTTCACCGTCAGCGTCTCCGGGTCGAGGTTATTGTTGTTGCGGGCATTGGCCGCCGCCGAGCGCAGCGCGCACGACAGGAACCGCCCGGCCTTCAGCGGGCTGAAGTCCGCCACCGCCAGCGCGTCGGAGAGCCGCAGGCCCTGGACACGCCGCGCCAGTGGGCGCGCCTTGCGCACGGAGATGCGCAGGTTGCGGGAGATGGCTTTCACTTCCATGTCAGTCTCTCCTTCCTTACTTCGAGGCCTTCTCGGTCAAGCCGCCGTGCGCCTTGAACGTGCGGGTGTTGGAGAACTCGCCCAGCCGGTGGCCGACCATGTTCTCGGTGATGAAGACCGGCATGTGCTGCTTGCCGTTGTGGATCGCGAACGTGTGCCCCACGAACTCGGGGAGCACCATCGAACGGCGCGACCACGTCTTGATCGGCAGCTTCTTACCCGAGGCGTTCATCTTCTCCACCTTGCGGAGGAGCGACGCCTCAACGTACGGGCCCTTCTTGATGGAACGTGCCATTGGCTTACTTCCTCCGCTTGACGATGAAGCGATTGCTGTTCTTGCGGCGGTTGCGCGTCTTGCCGCCCTTGGCAAGCTTGCCCCACGGGCTGCGCGGGTGGCTGCCGCCGGACGTGCGGCCTTCGCCGCCGCCCATCGGGTGGTCGACAGGGTTCATCGCCACGCCGCGAACCGTCGGACGGATGCCCAGATGACGTTTGCGCCCGGCCTTGCCGAACTTCACGCCGCTCCAGTCACCCTCACCCACGGCGCCCACGGTGGCCATGCACTTCACGGAGACCATGCGCACCTCGCCAGAAGGCAGACGCAAGGTGGCCATGCCGTTGGCGCGGGCCATGAGCGTAGCGCTCGTACCGGCGGAGCGCACCATCTGCGCGCCCTTCCCAGGCACCAGCTCGACGTTGTGCACCGCCATGCCCAGCGGAATCTTCTCCAGCGGCAGGGCGTTGCCCACCACCGGCTCGGCCTCAGGGCCGGAGACCACGGTCATGCCGGGCTTCAGTCCCTCGGGAGCCAGGATGTAGCGCTTCTCGCCATCGGCGTAGTTCAGCAGGGCCAGGTTGGCCGTGCGGTTCGGATCGTAGCAAAGCGCCGCCACCTTGGCGGGGATGCCATGCTTGTCGCGGAGGAAGTCCACGATGCGGAACCGGCGCCGCGCGCCGCCGCCGCGATGACGGACGGTGATGCGACCCTGGTTGTTGCGCCCGGCCGCGCTGTTCTTCGCCAGCGTCAGGTGCGCGACAGGCTTCTCCTTGGAGAGATGCGTGCGCACCTGGGAAACGCGGAAGCGCATGCCCGGGCTGCGGGGTTTGTAACTTTTCAGTGCCATAGATAGGGTGTCCTTTGGCAGTGTGTTAGGCGATCTCGATGCGCTCACCTTCGCGCAACGTCACGTACGCGCGCTTCCACGCCTTGGTCTGGGTGGTGCGGCGGGTGCGCGTGGCCACCGTGCGGGGGCGGTAGTTCGCCGTGTTCACGCTCTTCACGTGCACGCCGAACTGCGTCTCCACGGCCTCGCGGATCTGCGGTTTCGTCGCCTCGGGGGCGACCTCCAGCATGTACTGGTTCTTCGCGCCGATCAGGGTGCCCTTCTCGGTCACGGAAACTTTGCGGATGATGGTCTTCATCTTAGTTGGCCACCTTTCCCGTGGGGACGCGCGCCAAGCGGGCCATCAGCCCCTCCAGCGCCTTCGCCGTCACCACGATGTTCTTGAAGCGGCAGAGCAGGTAGACGTCCGCGCCACCCACCGTCGTCAGGTCGACGTTCGGCAAGTTCGTGACCGAGAGGATGAAGTTCTCGTTCGTATCGCCCGCCGTCGCGTCGTCGTCGACGATCACCAGGCAGGAGCGCGTGACGCCCATCGCCTTGAACATCGCCGCCGCCGCCTTCGTCTTGGGCGCGTCGAAGTTCAGCGCGTCGACCACGCACAGCTCGCCGGCGGCGATCTTGTCGCTCAGCGCGCGGGCGAAGGCAAGAGCCGCCACCTTCTTGTTGATCTTCTGGGAGTAGTCGCGGGGAACGGGGCCGAAGGCCACGCCGCCGCCGCGCCACACAGGGTTACGGCTGCCGCCGAAGCTCGCGCGGCCGGTGCCCTTCTGCTTCCAGGGCTTCTTGCCCGAGCCGGAGACCTCGCCGCGGCTCTTCGTCTTGGCCGTGCCGGCGCGATAACCGTTCAGGATCGCCACCACGGTGTCCTTCACGGCCTGCTCGCCGCGGTCAAGCACCAACTGCGCCTCGTCGACGGTCTGCTCGCCCGTCGCGGCGCCGGTCTTGTCGTAAACTTTGATCGTGCTCATGCTCTCAAGCCTCACTTCTTCAGCGCCTTCGTCACGCGGACGATGCCACCGTTGGGGCCGGGGACCGCGCCGTGCAGGAGAATCAGGTTCTCCTCGGCCAACAGCTTGGCCACGCGGATGTTCTGGGTGGTGCGGGTGACGCAGCCCATGTGGCCGGGCATCTTCTTGCCCTTCTCGACCCAACCGGGCAGGTCACGGGCGGCGATGCCGCCGGGGCGGCGCTTGCTGTGGCCGCCGTGGCCGTGCGGGCCGCCCGCGAAGCCGAAGCGGCGGACCACGCCCGCGAAGCCGCGGCCCTTGGTCGTCGCCTGGACGTCCACGTAGGCCACGCCCTCGAAGACCTTGGCCGTCAGGGTGTCGCCGGCCTTCACCTCTGCCGCGCCGTCCCAACGGAACTCCTGGATCACGCGCTGCGCCGGCACGCCGGCCTTCTCAAAACGCGTCCGCTCCGCCTTGCTCAGGCGCTGGGGCTTCTGGTCGATGAAGCCGATCTGGGCGGCCACGTAGCCATCCTTCTCGGCCGTCTTCACCTGGACCACCGGGCAGGGGCCCACCTCGACCACGGTGACGGGCACGGCCACGCCGTTCTCGTCCCAAATCTGGGTCATGCCGATTTTCTTGCCAATCAAGCCTTGCATGGTGATCCCCTTCCTTAGATGCGAATGGTGATGTCCACGCCGGCGGGCAGGTTCAGCTTCTTGAGCTCATCGACGGTCTTGGCCGTCGGGCTCACGATATCCAGCAGACGCTTGTGCGTCCGCATCTCGAACTGATCCATCGACTTCTTGTCCACGTGCGGCGAGCGGTTCACCGTGAAGCGCTCCACCCGCGTCGGCAGCGGGATCGGCCCGACGATCTGGGCCCCCGTGCTCCGCGCCGTGTCGAGGATGGCGCCCACGGCCTGGTCCAGCACCTTGTGGTCGTAGGCCTGCAAACGAATGCGTATGCGCTGACTTTGCATTCTCACGTTACCTGTTGAGTAGTTCTTCCTTCACTGCCTTGGGTGCCACCGCGAACGCGCCCGGCTCCATCGTGTACCCGGCTCGTCCGCGCGAAAGCGAACGGATCGCCGTGGCATACCCAAACAGTTCCGCCAGAGGCACCGACGCGCGCACGTCCTGAAGGTCGCCCTTCATCTCCATGTCGCGCACCTGGCCCCGGCGGCCGTTGATGTCCCCCATGATGTCGCCCACGTACTCAGGCGGCGTCACGATGTCGAGGGACATGATCGGCTCTAGGAACTCCGGCCCGGCGGCCAACGCCGCCTCCCGGAAGCCCATCACGGCCGCGCTCCTGAAAGCCACGTCCGTCGCCGTCTCTTCGTCCAGCAGGGCGCAATCCACCACCTCCGCCCGCACGTCCGTCATCGGGAAACGTGCGAGGACGCCGGTGGCTATCGCGTCCAATAAAGCGTCCATGATGATAGCACAAACCTCAGGCCGAGGCAAGCGTTTTTGAGCGGATTTGCTCACCGCCGTCTGCCGACCCTCGCCACGCCCAAGCGGCGAGACCTCCACGGTCAGCGTCGCGAAATGGCGCTTCCCGGCGATCTCCCGGTCGAACGTGTACGTCTGGCGGGCCGCCTTGGTCACCGTCTCGCAGTACGAGACCATCGGCTTGCCCGTGTTCGCCGTTACATGGAACTCACGTCTCAGGCGGTCAACGAGGATCTCCAGATGGAGCTCCCCCATGCCGCACAAAATCTTCTGCCCTGTCTCCGCGTCCGTCCGCACCTGGCAGGTGGGATCCTCGGCGGCCAACTCCGCCAGAGCCTCGGCCAGCTTGTCCTTCTCCGCCGTGCTCTTCGGTTCGATGGCCATGAACATCACCGGCTCCGGCGCCGTGATGCCCATCAACGCCACCGGCTTGTTCTCCGCGCAGAGCGTGTCGCCCGTCGTCGCCCCCTTCAGGCCCACCACCGCGCCGATGTCCCCGGCGCCCAACGCCTCCAACTCCTCCTCCTCGTCGGACTTCACACGCAGGAGCTTCATCACCCGCTCGCGCTGGCGCGTCCGCGGATTGTACACATTCTGCCCCTTCCGCAACGTGCCGCCATAGACGCGCACGAAGAAGAGCCGCCCCACATACGGATCCGTCGCGATCTTGAAAACCAACGCCGAAAGCGGCGCGGAAGGCGACTGCTCAATCTCCGTCTCCGCCTCCGTCCGCACATTCGTCCCCACCGGAGCCTTGCGCTCATCCGGCGAAGGCAGGAAATCCACAATGCCATCCAGCAGGGCCTGCACACCCTTGTTCCGCAGCGACGAGCCGCAGAAGACCGGCACCAACGTCTGCGCCACCACACACCGGCGGATTGCCGCGCGGATCGCCCCCACCGGCTGCTCCGGCTCCTCCAGATAAGCCTCCATGAACGCGTCATCCGCCTCCGCCAACGCCTCCAGCAACGCCTCATGCGCCGCCTGCGCCGCCTCCGCCAACGCCGCGTCCACCGGCCCATCCTCGAACGCCTTCCCCTCCGCGTCCAAGTAACGCCGCTGCTTCATCGAAATCAGATCGATCTCCCCCGCGTACGTCTCCGCCGCCCCCACCGGCAACGCCACCGCCACCGCGTTCGCCCCCAGCTTCCCACGCATCTCCCCCAGCACCCGCGCGAAATCCGCCCCCATCCGATCCAGCTTGTTCACGAAGGCTCCACCTCGATGGTGAAGTCCACGTGCCCGGGCGTGTCGATGAGATTGATTTGCTTGCCGCGCCACGCGCACGTGATCGCCGCCGACGTGATCGTGATGCCACGCTCACGCTCCTGCACCATCCAGTCCGTCACCGTGTTCCCCTCGTCCACATTGCCGAGGCGGTGCGTCATCCCCGCGTAGAAGAGGATACGTTCGGTCGTCGTCGTCTTGCCCGCGTCGATGTGGGCGACGATGCCGATGTTCCGAATCTCTGCCATGTCAGTGGCCATGCGTTCCTCTTCTGCGTCCCAAAGGACCGGATGATGTCAAAGAGCGTCGCCCCACCAAGGGGCAAAACGCGCAAACAATAGCAAATCCAAAGCCCCAACGCAAGACAATTCTGCGCCCACCCCACGCCACCGGCCAAACAAGGCAAACGCTCGCGCATCAGTGCCCCACCCCAGTGTACCACCACCACTCACGCGCCTCACAGGCCCAGGTCGTCCGATTGGGGCGGCGACGGCCGCGGCTCGCGCGGCCCCGACTCCATCCGCCGAAGCCGTCCGTAACCATAGGCGACCGTCCGAGACCGCGCCATCGTCACCTCGGCTTGACGACCAATTTGCGTGGCCGCTTGATGACGACCACCCCGGGCCGCCGTTGCGGTTCCTCCGGCCACTCAAGGGCCGACCGGCAGTGTGGGCAGATTAGGGCCGCGCCTGAAAGCACGCCTCGGCGGATTGCCGCCCACGCGGACTTGCCTCGGCATCCACACGGCAAATCATGCTATCGAAGACTATGACAAGCGCCTGCAGCCACTTCGGCAAAAAGCGCCGGAACCGCTCCTTCCTTTGGCGTTCTTGCTCCGAGATATAAATCCGGCTCATCGCGTTTCGCCCTTCCATTCCTGATACTTCGCGAGGTCGCCCCCGCACAACTTGATCGCCAACGCCAACATCGCCGCGTCATCCAAGAATCCCCCGGGCAAGAAATCAGGGATGAGATCGATCGGCGTCAGCACATACAGCAACACCCCCGCCAACCCCGCCACCGTCCGCCACGGCACCTCCGTGTACCGCCCCGCCACCACATCCTTCAACATCGCGAAAATCGTCTTGAAGTCCTCCCAAAACGGCTTCAGCTTCTCGACCTTCGCGAAAAGCCCGTTCAGCTTCTCCTCCTTGTCGATCACCTCCCCCTGAACCTTCTCCGGCCCATTCATCCGCCCCGCATACCCGCGAAACGCCCGCCCCACATCCTCATCGTCAAACCGCTGCTCTGCCATGCTCGATCTCCTTGTTTTGGTGTTCGTGCTCAAAGGCGTCCTTACCGCTCCAACTTGTGGATCAGTTTTTTGAGCGTCACGATGTAGTGGTCTTCCTCATCCCCCGAACAAGCTATCTTGCAGGCGTCTAACCAAAAACTGAGCACAGCCTTCACCTCTTCCGGCGCGACGATTTGGCGCCTCGTCCTCTTGGCAAGTCCCGCGTAAACGTTGCCAAAGGCGATTGCCGTTGCCACAGGTTTGGCAAAACCGTAGGTAATCTCGTCAGACACGGCATTCCCGTCGGCGGCATTCTTGCAGACGCCAAGCGCGATGTTGAAGGAAACCTTGCGGCGCGCCCACTCCACTTTCAGCGTGTCGATATCGGCCTCCTTGGCGGCCTCGCGCAACACCTTCTCATCCAAGTCGTCCACCTTCGACGAGGCGTTCGCATAAGCCTCCTCCCATCCGTCTGCGCAATAATTGCTGTAAGCATCGGCGCCGGCGTTGAACCCGCCCACGAAAACGACAAGCAACGAGGGTAGGCGCGGGCCCACGTGGTACTCGTTGGCATCTATCACAAGACGAACCATGTCCCAAGGGATAATGAGGTTTGCCGCGTTTAGGTGAACACCGTCCGGCTCCAGGACAAGGGCTTTCTTTAGGTTCGTTTCCTCGATGTCGTCGTCTACTGCGTCGAAGATTGCACCGGCCACTGTGCCGATGCCGTCGGGGAGAAGGGAAAGAAGTTTTCGGGCGAAGGCGGGAGTCTTGTTTTTCATCGTGTTGTCTCTTCGTTACGTGTGTTGGGTCGTGGTTTGGGCGGCCTTGTCGCAGATGCGGTCAAACGGTTTGGCCATAGCCGCTCACCTCCTGTTCGCCTATTCTCTTTCCTATTGTTTTTCCTAGCTCAGCCCAAGGCGCTTCGAAAACCTTTCCAAAGTTTTCGCCGAATACGACAGGCGTGGACTTTTTCATTGACTCACTCTCTTCCTTTGGCCGCATCGCGGCAACGTGACAGGAACCCAAGGCCCATGAACGCGAGCGGAATTAACCAGATGATCCCGGCGACAAGCGTGTCGGGGTTCGCGACGAGCACGCCGATGGTCGCAATCAAGAAAAGGATATTCTCGGCAGCGGCCCTGGCCAGTTCAGCCGCCCGGCACTCCGCATATTCGCGCAGGATCACCCCGGTGAAGCAGACCAAGGCGAGGCACGTCACGATGCCCGACAACACGGGGTGCGCACTGAATGCCATGCAAGCAAGCGAGAAACACGCCCAGCCTGCGAACACACTCATCAACACAGCCGGGTGCGTGGCAAGACGCCACTGGCGAACCTGCGTGAGATCGTCGATGAGATAGTGTGCGATGAAGACCGCATACACCGCGAATTGACACCAGGTGTCCCATGACCAAACGTCACACACACCGTCCAACGCATTCTCAATCAGGGCGCAAAGCGCAAGACCACCAAGAAGGTGGACGATTGATAATGATGGTATTGTAGACGGCACTTTCTCAGTCATGGCTCCTCCTCTTGGCGGAGATTTTGCTTGTTTCCTTGTTTGGAGTGACACCGAAGACAGAATCTTTTCTGGAAGACGGCAACTTCTTTTGTTCCTTTTGGTTTCCTTGCCATTGGCCAAAGGTGATAATCTTCAGCGAAACGGAGGCGACTTCTTTGCAGGCTTCCGTGACACCGTCAAAGAAGTTGTCCCTCCACGCTTCCCTGCTGCCGTCTTTCCAGCCGCGCTCGTAATCGTCGCTCATTTTGCCTTACCGCCTTTCCCGCCGGTGAGAACCCCCACGGCAATCATTGTAACCACGGCAGCAAATGTGCCCCATACCGTGGCCTTTCCAGCATTCTTCCCGGAGCCGCTTTCTTTGGTGTCTTTTCTGCCTTGTTTATACCCATCAATGTACTTCGACATGGCCTGAGTCCTTTCATTCGTTATTCGTGCAAATCAAATGGAATGTCTTACAGTTTTTCCCAGAGGTCCCAGCGGGGGCAACGGTCGACGGCGCGGGTGTTTTTGGCGGGGTAGGCTTGGCAGGGGTAGGAGCCGGCCTCGGCCTTGATGTAGTAGGGGCGATGGTTGATGAACTCGACGCGGCGGGGGCCGCACCACCAGGTGCAGGTAGCGCAGGTGCGGTCGCGCGTGGTATAGGTGCCATATGCCATGACAATTTCTCCTTCTAACGGTTTCTTTCACGTTATACGAGCAGATGGGAGAATGGTGACAAAGAAAGTGAAACTTTTTTGGGGAGGCGGATTGGTGGATGGCGTGGGCACGGGGTAGAGGACGGCGGGCCCGCGCCATCGCCATCCACCACATGGGCGGACGGGAGGCGCCGGGCGTCTGGGTCTCAAAGGGGCGTAACGTTCCTTGTAAACCGTAACCATGGGAACTCTCTCTTGCTCAAACCATAGCCATAATACCCCCCCCATTTCTGCAAGCCTTTTCTTCATTCCTCCCCCACCCTTCCCCCGAACTTCCGCGGCCGAGTCCCTGCGCCTCAGCCGCCGATGCGCGGAGACTTGGCGGCTGAGGCGAGGTGAATCGGCGGCCATCTCTCGGGGAGTTGGCCGCTGACGCTTGATGGGGCAGCGGCTGATGGAAGAAGAGGGTGTGGCGGATTGGGGAAGGGAGAAGATGGGGCTGTGGGGGGAGGGGGGGGGGGGGGGCCCCCCCCCCCCCCCCCCGGGCCCGGCGCACCCACCCCCCCCCCGCCCCCCCCCCGCCCCCCCGCGGGCCGCCCCCCCCGGGGGGCCGGCCGGGGCGGGGGGGGGGGGGGGGCGGCGGGGGC
>CASEMS010000047.1 GCA_949288955.1 uncultured Lentisphaeraceae bacterium | reverse complement strand
CCGCCCCGAGGGAAGGGTGGCTCGGTGCACTTTTCAATGACACATCCAACCAACCACCTATCCCTCCTTCGGTGCACTTTTCAATTGACACATTACGCCGTGTGAAATTACGGTGAATCGTCCACAATGTAATTGCGCAGGTGGAAGGAAGAAGAGTGCGCGGGAAGAAGGTGGATAGGCAGATGGGGGAAGGTCATCGTTCCCTGCGGAAGCGGCGGCGGAAGGCGCGGAAGCAGGCGGCGATCTTGACGGAAAGCGGGATTTGCGCCCGCATGGCCTGGTAGACCTCCTCCGAGAGGATGTCGCCCTTGGGGCTGAAGTGCTGGATGGCCAGCCAGGTCAGGTTCTTCTTCCGCCGCGCGTAATAGGCGTCCACGTCGAAGGCCTGGCCGAACTTGCGCAGGGCGCCGAGCGCGTCCAGCGTGGTCTGCGTCCGCACGCATTTGGCGCACATCCCGCAATTGGGGCCGCGGTCCGCGCAGCAGACGTGCAGATACTTCCATGCCGGCGGCCAATCGGCCAGTTCCCGCGTCTTCTCCAGGCATGTCTGGGTGCACCCTTCCAGATAGAACCGCAGGGAAGGGATGGAGAAACAGTCCAGCGACAGCAGATCGTAACGGTCGACGTCGTGCAGGTCGTTGTCCTTCAGCGTGAAGGTCGACGACAGCTCCTCCCCGGACGAGGCGCAGTAATAGGCCTTCCACAGCTTGCGCAGCGCAAGGACCGCGAAGGCGTTGGAATAGGTGCAGCTCAGCCAATGGGGGATGTAGAAGGCCTTGCGCAGGTTGGAACGCCCCACGATGAGCGCGAGGCCGGTCTCCTCCGCGAAGCGCCGTGCGTGCCCCGCCTGCCTTTCGCCCATCTCATCCATGCCTGAAATCCTTTCCCAATGCCACGGTTACCGGCCCGCCGGGTGCTCGCCCAGCCCCACCCGCACCTGACGCGCGAAGCCCTCGAAGCCGAAACGTGCCTCCGCGTAGGCCCGGCCGGCGGCCTCCTGCCGCGTGCGCGTCGCCTCGTCCAGGACGGCGCCCCGCAGGCAATCCACGAAGTCCTGGGCGGAGTGGTAGACGTGCAGGCCTAGGGAGCCATCCAGCGTCTCGCGCTCCCAGCCGCGCACGGCGAAGGGGGCGGCCAGGCAGCAACGGCCATGCAGGAGCGCCTCGATGGTCTTGATGCAGGTGCCGCTGCCGGCGTCGACGGGGGCCACGCAGGCCAAGGCGGAGGCATACGCCGCGTCCAGATCCTCCACGAAGCCCGCCACCTCCACCCCCGGCGTGGCTCGCCAACGGCGTTGGCACGCCTCGGGGGCGCCGCGCCCGACGATGCGGTAGGTCAACCGCGGGAAGGCCGCGCGCACGCTCGGCCAGATCTCCGCGAGGAAGCGGTCGACGCCCTCGTGGTTGGGCGGGTAGGCCATCTGCCCGACGGTGAGCAGGACGTCCCGCCGCGGCGCGTCGAAGGCGTAACCCGGCGCGGGTGGGCGGGCGATGTTGGGCAGCGCGACCATCGGCAGCCCCGGGAGCGTGCCCACGCGCTGCGCGTTGGTGGCCCAGGCGCCCTCGAGGTGGCCGCACACCCAGGCCATCCACGTGCGGATGGCCCACAGATGGATCGCCCGCCGCAGGCGGCCGTGGCGCTTGGCGAGGCCCGTCGCGTAAGACTCGTCCGGGAAGTCGTCGATGTCCACGCGGCAGGGGCCGAAGGCCCAGGCGCGGGTCTCGGCGGCGACCGTCAGGTAGCGCGTAACCACCACGTCGAAGCGCACCCCGGGGAAGGCCCTCCGGCGCGCCGGCTCCCAGACGAAGGGGAGCGGCAGATGGCGGAAGCAGGCCCGCCACAGCGCCCGCGCCAGGCGCAGCCCCCACCTGCTCGGCGGCAGGAGGCAGAGCCCTTGGACGCGCCGGGCGGCGTCGAGGAACTCGCGCGTGGGCTTCTTGACGGGGAGCAGGGTGTAGACCGTCCCGCAACGGCAGAGGGCGCGGTGGAGCGCGGCGGTGCGTTGCTCGTTGCCTGCGGCCTCGTTGGCCGGATCGCTGTTGGTGATCAGGAGGATGTTCATGGCGGGGGACGTCAGGGGGCGTTGAGCGAGAGGGGGAGTGCCCGGCGGAGGGCGTGGCGCGCGGCTTCGACGGCATCCGGCGAGACGGCGTAGGCGCGCGCCACCCGCCCTGGGAGGTCCGGCGCGTCCAGCAGGTCGGCCAACGTCCAGGGCGCGAAGGCCTCCCCCAGCGCCGAGTAGTAGTCCTGGAACTTGAAGGCGTAGTCCTCGCGCGTGTCCTGCCCCAGGTAGGAGAAGCAGCAGGCGCGGTTGGGGATGCCGAGGCCGTCGGCGACGATGCACCCATGCATGGCGGAGGAGAGGAGCGCCCGGCACTGCGCGATCTGCGCCAGCACGCGGAGCGGCTCGTCGGCGGGGTCGATCACGCAGAGCGCGTCGCCATACGCCCGCCGCAGCCGCTCCGCCACGTATCCGCCGATCGGCGCGTCGATGTAGTGGGCGAGGAAGCCCAGGTCATAGCGTTTGGGCACGGGCTCCGGCAACAGTTCTTTCGCCAGCAGGCCCGGAT
Source organism: uncultured Lentisphaeraceae bacterium (assembly GCA_949288955.1). Taxonomy (GTDB): domain Bacteria; phylum Verrucomicrobiota; class Kiritimatiellia; order RFP12; family DVOR01; genus Spyradenecus. The sequence continues at coordinate 21,978 of CASEMS010000047.1, read as the reverse complement.
CGCCAAGGGGCAGCGCCCCCCAGTCGCACCGCCGTTCGCCCAAGAGATGGCGCAGGAAGCCCCGCGTCCCCTCCCCCCGCACGGCGGAGACGCGCAGCCGCCGCAACGGCACGTCCATGGCCGAGGGTTTGTGCAGGTGCAGAAAGCCCGAGCCCCAGACCGCCAATGGCCGCCGCAGGCGCGCCTTGGCCTGGTAGAGCCAACGGTCCGGGCGCGCGGGGGGTGTCTTGAAGACGTCGTCCAGGATGCTGCCCACCGCGCGCAATCCTTCCTTGCCCCGCTTGGCGTGGACCACCTGCCGTCCGCTCAGCCGCGCGACCAGGAGCGGGGAGAGCAGGTCTCCGAAGTTCGGCTTGGTGGCGAACCAATAGAGTCTGACCGGTGCCTCGCGCGCCATCTCCCGCACTCCCTTCCCTTCTCAGTCGCCGAGCCGCCGACAAAACGAACGATACCGCCCGGAGAGCAGCAGTTTGAGCGCATGGCGCACCGCGCCGCCGCGTTTGGAGACGATCCGGGAGGCCACGCGGTCCCGTTCCCAGACGCGCTCCGCGCAGGCCTGACGGCTCCGGCGCCGCGCGGTCCCGGCCTCCATCTGGGCGAGGATGTGCCCGAAGAACTCCCGGAGCCGCCCCTCCTCGAAGGCATGGGGGCAGCGGCCCTCCCTGAAGATGGGCGCGGCGAGCATGGCCTCGTAGGCCGCGTCGTCGGCGTCCAACCGCCGCACCTCCTCGGCCACGGCCTCCAGGGAGGGGAACCTGGAGCAGTCGATGAAGGCCGCGGGGTTGAAGTCCTCGGAGACGTTGGGCGCGCCCCAATAGATGGGGACGGTGCGCGCGGCGAAGGCGTGGACGATCTTCTCCGTCACGTAGTCCGGCACGGCCGAGTTCTCGCAGGCGAGGGTGAACTTGCCCGTGCGCAGGAAGGCCAGTTTGTCCTCCACCCGCCTCCCGCCGAAGGTGTTGCGCCACTTGCCGCCGGAGGCGACGGGCTTGTGGGCGGAGAGGAGGTCGAAGAGCCGCACGCACGCGCCGTCGCGGTTGGCGTTGGAGACCACGATGGTGCAGAAGCGCGTCTTGGCGGCGGCCTCGGTGTGCGCGTCGAAGGGCAGGAGCGTGCCATCCGGGGCGAAGAGCGCGCGGAAGGCCGGGCGGAAGCAGAAGAGGGGGCGGCGCAGGTGCCGATCGCCGTAGGAGACGCGGTAGGGCGAGATGGCGTAGTCGCATTGGTTGAAGTCTGGCAGGACGTTCTCCCCGCCATACTCCACCGCGATGGCGTCGGGATAGGCCCGCCACCGCTCGTCGTAATAGCTATGGATGATGAGGTCGGCCTGCGCCAGATCCTCCGTCAGCCTGACCCACGGGAACCACTCGGTGAGGCGGTGGATCCACGTGCCGGGCTCCGTGCGGAGGTAAGGGTCGCTGGAGGCGAGGAGGATGGTGCGCATCAGACACACTCCTTGGGCGGGATGGCCCGGTAACGCTCGCGCAGGCGCCGCCGCGCCGCCTTGCCGGGGGCCAGACGGGAGGCCAGGCGCAGGAGATGCCAGCGCAGGGGATAGTGGAAGGCCTTGTCCCGGCGCTGCCAGATGGGCATGGTTCGATCCATCCTCGACCAGTCGGGCGAGCCGCTGGGCAGGCGGGCTGTGGGATAGCACTCCCCGGCGGAGACGGCGCGGACGCCGCCATCGAGCTTGGCCAGGATGGAGAAGCCGGCCTGGTCGTGGCGGTGCTCGCGGAAGGTCGGGTCGTTGGGCGCCTTCGAGGGCGAGTCGTCCATCAGCGCGAAGTCCTCCTCCCAGAGCGCCGCCCACCGTTTGAGGAAGGCGATGGCCTCCGGGCACTTGCGGATGACGATCGTCCCCGACTGGAGGGTCTGGGAGTCCAGGATGTTCGGGCGGTCGCGCACGCCCAGGCGGTCAAGCAGGTCTCCCTTCGTCCAGACGCGGTCGGTGTGGGCCAGGCTCTGGGTGGCCAGGATGCCCGTCGGCGCCTGGCGCGCCAGTGCGAAGTAATCCCCCAGCCGGGCGAGGCCGCCGACGTTCAGATGGCACCCCGCGTCCACGTAGAGCAGGCACTCCCCCTCGGCCATCCCTTCGCCGGGAGGTTTGTCAAACGCCCCGGGGTGGGGTGCGCCACAGCGGGGAAGGACCTGAAGGACTTGGGGGACTTGAAGGACCTGAAGGACGGGCATGGCACAGAGGTGGCGGCCGACTCACCTCGGGTCGGCGGCTGATCCACCTCGGGTCGGCGGCTGATCCACCTCGGCTCGGCGGCTGATCCACTTCGGCTCGGGGGCCGATCCACGTTGGGGTGGGGTGGGTGTGGTATAATCAGGGGCATGACGATCACGGAAATCACCAGTCTTGCGAACCCGAAGGTGAAGGACGCGGTGCGGCTGCGGCAGCGGTCGCATCGGGATGAGGCGCGGCTCATGCTTGTGGAGGGCTACCGCGAGATCCGGCGCGCGTTGGATCATGGGTATCGGCCGGCGGCGCTCTTTTATTGCGAGGCGTTGTGGCTGAAGCACGCGAACGAGCCGGCGTTGGTGGGGGATTGCGCGGCGCGCGGGGCGCGGCTGTACGCGTGCTCGCGGCCGGTCTTCGAGAAGCTGGCGTATCGGGAGCGGCCGGACGGGCTGCTGGCGGTGGGGCCGCAGGTGGCGGTGGGGCTGGGGGATCTGCGCCTGCCGGAGGACGCGTTGGTGCTGGTGTGCGAGGCGATCGAGAAGCCGGGGAACCTGGGGACGATGCTGCGGAGCGCGGATGCCTCGGGGGCGGCGGCGGTGATCGTCTGCGACCCGTGCACGGACGTGCACAACCCGAACGTGGTGCGGGCCTCGACGGGGACGCTGTTCACGTTGCCGGTGGCGGTGGCGGGGGCGGCGGAGACGGTGGCGTGGCTGCGGGCCAATGGCTTCGCCATCCTGGCGGCGACGCCGCACGCCGAGCGTCTCCATTTCGAGCAGCCGCTGACGGGGCGTGTGGCGCTGTGCCTGGGGAGCGAGCAGTATGGGCTCTCGGATGTCTTCATGCGGGACGCGGGGCTGCGGGTGCGTATCCCGATGTTGGGGGTGGCCGACAGCCTGAACGTCTCGGCGGCGGCCACCATCCTGTTGGCCGAGGCGGTGCGCCAGCGCGTGCTGAGCGGCCAGGTCGCCCCCCCGCCTCCCGAGCCGTGGCATGGCGCCGAGACGCACGACCAGTGAGCCGGGGCGCCCCCGCCTTGGGGGCGGCGGCTTGCGGGCGCGTGGGAAATGGCGTATAGTGTGGGGCTTCAGTCGAGACCCATAAGAAAGGCGAACGGTATCATGGCGAACGTGAAGTTCCACAGCGGCAAGGCCCTCCCCCTCGAGATGCACAAGGTGCGCATCGTCCAGAAGCTCTTCCTCCCGCCGGTGGAGGAGCGCAGGCGCCTGATGAATGAGGCGGGCAACAACACCTTCCTGTTGCAGAACCGCGACGTCTTCATGGATATGCTGACGGACTCGGGCGTGAACGCGATGAGCGACCTGCAGCAGTCGGCCATGCTCCGCGCGGACGACGCCTACGCGGGGAGCGAGACCTACAACCGCCTGAAGGCGAAGGTGCGCGAGCTCTTCGGCATGGATTACTTCCTGCCCGCGCACCAGGGCCGCGCGGCGGAGAACATCCTGGCGGTGGCCTATTGCAAGCCGGGCGACGTGGTGCCCATGAACTTCCACTTCACCACCACCAAGGCCCACATCACCCGTCTGGGCGCGCGCGTGGAGGAGCTGATCTGCCGCGAGGGCCTGGAGCCGGTGAACGACTGCCCCTTCAAGGGCAACTTCGACGTCCCCCGCCTGGAGGCCCTCATCCAGGAGGTGGGCGTGGAGCGCATCCCCTTCGTGCGCATCGAGGCGGGCACCAACCTGGTGGGCGGCCAGCCGCTCTCGTTGGAGAACATGCGCCAGGTGGCCGCCGTCTGCCGCAAACACGGCGTGCGCCTGGTGCTCGACGCCTCGCTTTTGCAGGACAACCTGTGGTTCATCAAGCAGCGTGAGGCCGCCTGCAAGGGCATGACCATCCGCGAGATCACCGCCGAGATCGCCTCGCTCATGGACATCATCTACTTCTCCGCCCGCAAGCTCGGCTTCGCGCGCGGCGGCGGCATCGCCATCCGCGACCAGGCCGAGGAGCTGCGCATGAAGGAGCTGGTGCCCCTCTACGAGGGCTTCCTCACCTACGGCGGCATGTCCGTGCGCGAGATGGAGGCCATCGTGGTGGGCCTGGACGAGACGATGGACGAGGACGTCATCTCCCAGGGGCCGCAGTTCATCGACTACATGGCCGGCGAGCTCCACCGCCGCGGCATCCCCGTGGTCCTCCCCGCCGGCGGCCTCGGCTGCCACCTCAACGCCACCGAGTTCCTCGACCACGTGCCGCAGGCGCAGTATCCCGCCGGCGCCCTCGCCGCCGCCCTCTACATCGCCGGCGGCGTCCGCGGCATGGAGCGCGGCACCCTCTCCGAGCAGCGCAACGAGGACGGCTCCGAGCGCTACGCCGAGCTGGAGCTCCTGCGCCTGGCCCTCCCCCGCCGCGTCTACACCCTCTCCCAGGTGGAATACGCCATCGACCGCGTCCAGTGGCTCTACGAGCACCGCCGCCTCGTCGGCGGCCTCCGCTTCGTCGACGAGCCCAAGGTGCTCCGCTTCTTCTTCGGCCGCCTCGAACCCGTGGGCGACTGGCAGGAGCGGCTCGTGGCCCAGTTCCGCGCCGACTTCGGCGACTCCCTGTGAGCCCCGCCTCCCGCAACGGCGGGAGTGTGAACCGCGAAGACGCGAAGGGGCGCGGGAGGCTTGCGGGCTAACGCCGGTCGCTCTGCGGGCTCCGCCCGCTGACCGCTCCCTACCGCCCTCGCCTCCCGCGCTGCCCAAGGTGGGCCAGTCGGCGTGCGTGGCGGGGGCGATTCCGTTATAATGGGAGGCGACAACACGGAGGACACGCCATGAAACGTTTCGCACTCGCCACCCTCGCCGCCCTCGCCCTCGCGGCCGCGGCCCCCGCCCAAAGCGGCGACCAGCAGGCCGCCCGCCAGGCCCGCAGCGTTCACCTCGCCTACCGCGGCTTCCCCGAGCCCGCCACCATCTTCTACGTGGAGGCCACCGCCGACCGTTTCTGGCCGGGCAGCTACATGTGCCTGCTCGGCTTCGACGGCGGCTACGCCGGCGTGCAGGAGCACGCCAACGGCGACCACGTGGCCATCTTCTCCGTCTGGGACCCCGGCGACTCCTTCGACTTCTCCGCCCACCCCGACGCCGTGGACGAGAAGGAGCGCACCAAGAACCTCTACGCCGGCGAGAAGGTCCGCATCAAGCGCTTCGGCGGCGAGGGCACCGGCGGGCAATCCATGATGGACTGGCCCTGGCAGCTCGGCAAACCCGTGCGCATGGCCGTCTCCTGCGCGCCCGACGGCAAGTACCGCACCGCCTACACCTGCTGGCTGTGGGACGAGGCGAAGGGCGAGTGGTTCCGCATGGCCACCTTCTCCACCCTCGTGGGCGGGGGCAAGGCCACCCTCCGCGGCCCCTATTCCTTCCTGGAGGACTTCCGCCGCAACGTCGAGAGCAAGTTCCAGGTGCGCGCCGCCCGCTTCTCCCGCCTCTGGGCCTGGGACGGCCAGCGGTGGGGCGCCTGCGACCGCGCCCGCTTCACCGCCGACAGCAACACCCTCCTCACCATCGACGCCGGCCCCGCCGCCGACGGCTTCTGGCTGGCCACCGGCGGCGACACCCGCAACGTCACCGTCAAACTCTGGGCCGACGTCCTCCCCGGCGGCGCGCCCGACGACTCCGCCGCCCGCCGCGACAAGCTCCTCCAAGCCGTCCGCGCCGCGCAGGCCGCCCCCCAGCCCTGACCCATGCGCGTCGCCTTCTTCTCCGACGTCCACGCCAACCTCCCCGCGCTTGAGGCCGCCCTCGCCGACGCCCGCGAGCGCGGCGCCACCCACCTCATCCACCTCGGCGACGCGGTGGGCTACGGCCCCCAGCCCGCCGAGACCCTCGCCCGCCTCCGGCAGGTCGCCGCCGCGGCCGTCCTCGGCAACCACGACGCCGCCGCCTGCGGCCTCCTCGACCCCGCCCTCTTCAACCCCTTCGCCCGCGAGACCGCCGAGCGCGCCGCCCTCGCCCTCGACCAGGAGGCCAAGGCCTGGCTCCGCGACCTGCCCTACATCCTGGAGGGCGACGGCTTCGCCTGCGCCCACGGCGGCTTCGACCACCCCGAGGCCTTCCACTACCTCGAAGGCAAGGAGGACGCCCTCCCCAGCCTCGCCGCCATGCCCGACGTCCCCCTCCTGGCCGTCGGCCACACCCACATCCCCTGCGTCTTCGCGCAGGATGAGCGCGGCGGGCTCCGGCGCCTCCCGCCCGAGGACTTCGCCCTCCGCCCCGGCTGCCGCTACGTCGTCAACCCCGGCTCCGTCGGCTTCCCGCGCGGCGACCGCCTCACCGCCGACTACCTGCTCTACGACACCGTCACCCGCCGCATCGCCTTCCGTGCCGTGCCCTACGACCTGGCGCCCTATCGCCTCGCCCTCGTGCGCAACGGCTACAACCCGATGAACTACTGGTTCCTCAGCCCCTCCGCCCGTCGGCGGCAGGCCGAGCAAGCCTTCCTCTGCCCCACCCGCGCCTCCGAGGCCCCGCCGCCCGGCGCCTTCCGCCCGCGCCGCGCCAAGGCCCTCCCCAAGGGTTTCTGGGCGCTCCTCCTGGCGTTGGCCGGGCTGCTGGCCGTCGCCGCGCTGGGGCTCCGCGCACTCGGCCCCTCGGAGCCGCCGCCCGTCGCCGCGCAGGAGGCCGGCGTCAACCTCCTCCCGCCCCTCGGCCAATGGGCCTACCAAGGCCCCGGCGCCCTGCTCCGCCAGGTCGACGACGCCCCCCGCCCGCGCCTCCTCCACACCCCCCCCGCGGGCCCGGCCAACGCCACCCTCCTCTCCCCCCTCCGCCCCCTGCCCCCCGGCGCCGAGGCCCTGCGCCTGAGCTTCCGCGCCGTCTCCGACGCCCGCGACGGCCTCCGCTACACCGCCCGCGTCCTCTTCTTCCGTGCCGACGGCAGCCAGCTGCGCGACGACCTCCACCCCTACAAGACCCCCGGCCCCAAGGCCTACACCGCGCGCGTCCCCGAGGGCGCCACGGCCTTCCGCGTCCGCTTCGCCCTCACCCTCCCCGCCCCCTTCGCCTTGCTCGACCCCACCCTTGCCGTGGCGGAGTGAGCGGGGCCGAGCCTTGTGCTACAATAGCGCGCCATGGACGCACCCTACAACTTCTGCGCCGGCCCCGGGGCGCTCCCCCCCGAGGCCCGCGAGGCGCTGCGCGCGGATCTGCTCGATTGGCAGGGCCTGGGGCGCGGCGTGGCCGAGGTCTCCCACCGCTCCGACGCCTATCGCGCGCTTCAGGCCGCCGCCGTCGCCAACCTCCGCGCCCTGCTGGGGGTGGGGGAGGAACGCGAGATCCTCTTCCTCCAGGGCGGCGCCAGCGGGCAGTTCGCCCTGCTCCCCCTCAACTTCCTCCGCGCCCATGCCCACGCTGACTACGTGGTGCGCGGGTATTGGGCCGACAAGGCGGCGCGCCAGGCCGCGCGCGTCGGCGCCGTGCGCACCCTCCCCGCGCCGGAGGAGGGCTGGGGCGCGGGCGCGGCCTACGCCCACGTTACCACCAACGAGACCATCGCCGGCACGCGCCTGCCCGAGGCCTTCCCCGCCCCCGCCGCGCCGCTCTGCGCGGACATGAGCAGCGACATCCTGGCCGCGCCGCGCGACTTCCGCCGCTACGCCCTCGCCTATGCGGGGGCGCAGAAGAACCTGGGCGTGGCGGGCCTGGCGGTGGTCGTGGCCGAGCATGAGTTTTTGGCGCGGGCGCGGCGGGATCTGCCCATGGCCCTCTGTTATCTGGAGCACGTCCGCGCGGGCGGGCTGTGCCACACGCCCAACGCCATCGCCGTCGACGCGCTCTTCCACGTCACCCAATGGCTCCTGCGCGAGGGGCCCCGGGCCGTCTGGGAGCGCAACGCCCGCAAGGCCGAGCGTCTCTACGCCGAGCTCGACCGCTCCGCCTTCTGGCGTCCGTTGGCGCCGAGGGGCGAGCGCTCCCTCACCAACGTTACCTTCCGCCTGCCCACCGCCGGGCTGGAGGAGGCCTTCCTGGCGCAGGCGGAGGAGGCCGGGCTGGTCGGCCTGCGCGGCCACCGCGCCCTGGGCGGCATCCGCGCCTCCCTTTACAACGCGATGCCCGAGGCCGGCGTCGAGGCGCTGGTCGCCTTCATGCGCGGCTTCGAGCGCGCCAACGGCTGATTTACCAACCCGAAGAAAGGAACCCCATGGCCATCGAGAACGAGATCTACGCCGACGGCGTCTATCAGATCCATATGCTGGAGCAGACCATCCGCCTGGATTTCATGCGCCTGCAGCCCAGCGCCGAGAACCAGACCCCCGTGCCCAAACCCTTCGAGCGCGTCATCCTCAGCCCCCAGGGCTTCCTGCGCACCTACGAGGCGATGGGCCAGATCGTCCGCAAGCTGGAGGAGCTGGGCCTCATCCGCCGCAACCCCAACGGCGGCACGCCCCCGGCCGCCCCCAACGCCTGAGGCGGCGACATGAAAAAAGCCCCCGACCGTCCACGGTCGGGGGCTTTTTTGTGCCCTCACCCGACGAGCGGCCTGCCGTCGGCGGTGAGGCGGACGAAGGGTGCGGTGAGGCAGGCGCGCCAGCTGTGGCGGCCTTTGGCGAGGCGGAGGGCGTAGGCGCGGCCTTGGGCGCAGTCGCCGGCCTCGCATTCGAGGATGTGGGCCTCGTGGACCCAGAGCTGGCAGCCGCCCTGGCCCTCGGCGCGGAAGGTCACGGTGGCCTCCTCGGGGAGGTCGAGGACGCCGTGGAGGAGGGCACCGCAGCCGGTGGCGGGGAGTTTGGCGAGGACGGCGGCCATGCGCTCCGGGGGGACTTGGTGGACGGGCATGAGGGCGCGGAAGTCGGGGACCCAGGGCCAGCTGCCCTGATAGACCCACATGGCCGGCTCGGCGCGGACGCCTTCGGGGAGGGGGGGGAGGGGGAGGGCGTCGATCTTGGCGCGCCCGGGGCCGCCGCTGTCGGCGGCGAAGGGGGCGCCGCAGGCCTCTTTGACGCGTTGGGTGGGGATGCGGCAGGTGAGGAGGAGGGGGGAGAGGGCGGCGACGACGTCGGGTTTCTCGGCGGCGAGGTCGCGTTCCTGGCCGGGGTCGGCGCGGAGGTCGTAGAGCTCGGGCCTGCCGCCGTTCTTGGAGGCGTTGCGGACGAGGGCGTAGTCGCCCTGTCGGACGGCCTGTTCGAGGCCGAAGCCTTGGCCGGAGCCGCCGTCGCGGTATTCCACGTAGAGGCGGGGGGCGAGCTGGCGGCCGGCGCCGGTGAGCTCGGGGAGGAGGGAGACGCCGTCGGAGTGGGCGGGGGGCGGGAGGCCTGCGGCCTCGGCGAAGGTGGGCATCCAGCAGGCGTGGCCGGAGGGGAGGGCGCTGACGCCGGGGAGGACGGCGGCGGGCCAGCGGACGATGGTGGGCTCGCGGAGGCCGCCTTGGTAGCTCCAGCGCTTCATGCCGCGGAAGGGGCCGTTGGAGTCGAAGGCGCCCTCCACCCATTTGAGGCCGGCAGGGTCGAGGTACTCGCCGGCGGGGCCGTTGTCGGAGGTGAAGACCACGAGGGTGTCGCGGTCGATGCCGCGGAGGCGGAGGTAGTGGAGGAGGTCGCCCATCGCGTCGTCGAGGCGGCGGACGGTGGTGGCGTAGCGGCGCTGGGAGGGGGTCTTGAAGGCGCGGCAGTCGGGGTGGATCCAGGTGTTGGCGGTCTGGGCGGTGGCCTTGGCGGAGCCGGCGAGGTCGGCGCCGCCGCCGGTGGCGGGGTCGTCGGAGAGGGCGGGGTAGGGGCCGCCGGGCACCTGGAAGGGGCGCGTGCAGGCGATGGCGGGGTCGGCGACCTGGCGGTTGCCGCTGCCGTGGACGGCGGTGTGGCAGAGGAGGAGGAAGAAGGGGGCGTCCTTGGCGGGGCCTTCGAGGTGGTCGCGGATGAGGGCTTTGGCCTTGGCGGTGAAGAGGTCGATGTCGTAGACGAAGCGGGCCTCGTCGTTGGGGACGGGGCGGCGCCATTGGGGGGCGGGCGCGCCGGCCTCTTGGTCGCGCGCGTAGCCTGCGGGGCGGCCGGCGGCCTGGTAGGCGGCGTCGGAGAGGGTTTCGAGGAGGGGGGATTGCTTGGTGGCCACGTCGGGGTCGGTCTCGCCCTCCACCCAGCAGTGGTAGTAGCTGTGGCCGTGGAGGTGGGCGGGATAGTAGTAGGCGCGGTCGAACCCGGCCTGGGTGGGCATGGCCGCGCGGGGGAGGCCGCTTTGGCCGCCGCCGTGCCAGGTGGCGTAGCCGGCGGCCTTGAGCACGGTGGCCAGGGTCATGTGCGGGTCGATGGGCGCGTCGAAGGCGTTGTCGCGGACGTTGCAGTGGCCTTGGTGCTTGCCGGTGATGAGGCTGGCGCGGGCGGGGACGCAGACGGGCGCGCAGGTGGAGTGGTCGTCCAGGCGCTTGCCCTCGGCGGCCATGCGGTCGAGGTTCGGGGTCTTGATGCGCAGGTCGGTCTTGCGGCCGTTCTGCCAGAAGCAGCCGAGGTCGCCCCAGCCGAGGTCGTCGCAGAGGACGAGGATGATGTTGGGGCGCGCGCCGACGCCGGGGAGGCCGAAGGGGTTGGCGGCGGAGGGCTCGGGGCGGGCGGGGCCCTCGGGCTCGGCGGCGCGGAGGGCGGGGGCGGCGAGGGCGAAGGCCCCCGCGGCGCGGAGGAAGTCGCGGCGGTTCATGGGGTGGGTCTCCCGGCGGGGCGCTGGCGGGCGCGCCAGCGGGCGGTGTTGGCGATGAGCTCGGCGAGGGTCACGGGGCGCAGGGCGTTCACGTCCACCCCCGCGTTGTAGGCCCTCGGCACGGTCTGGAGGAAGGGATAGTAGGGCTCGGCCTCGGTCTCGTGGATGTGGCCGTAGATGAGGTGGGCGCCGTGGCGGCGGCGGTACCAATCCATCATCGGATAGTGGCAGACGGTGAACATCGTGCCCTTGCGCGCGCCTTCGAGGACGAAGGCCACCTTGACGAACCATTCGGCGAGGCGGACGGTCTTGAGCCAAGCGCGGTCGTGGTTGCCCACGGCCAGGTGCTTGCGGCCGTTCAACGCGCGCAGGTAGTCCTCCGCGGGGCGCTCGTTGCGGTAGATGAGGTCCCCGGCGATGTAGACGTCGTCGTCCGCGCCCACGCGGGCGTTCCAATTCTCGGTCAGGCGCGCATCCATTTCCGCCACGGAGGCGAAGCCGCGCCTGGCCGCCATCTTCCCATGGCCGAAATGCGTGTCTGCGATGAAATAATCCATGCCCCCATTATAACGCAATCGGCTCGGCTCGGGGCCGCGAATCGCAGGCCGCGCCCCCCTGCGTCCCTGGGTCGGGGGATTCGCCTCGGCGGCTGACCCACCTCGACTCAGCCGCTGACCCACCTCGACTCAGCCGCTGACCCACCTCGGCCCGGCGGCTGACCCACCTCGGCTCGGCGGCTGATCCACTTTGGCTCGGCGGCCAATCCACTTTGGGTCAGCCGCCGATCCAATCAGCCAATCAGCGAATCAGCCAATCAGCCAATCCCCCCGGGGCGGTTACCCGCCCCGGGGGGCTTCCCATTCGCCGCGGGGTTGTGTTAGGATAATGGCATGGATACGGAAGGACAGATGCGGCGCGCGGCGATGGTGGCCGTGGTGGGGCGGACGAACGCGGGCAAATCGACCCTCGTCAACCGGTTGGTCGGCGAGAAGGTCTCCATCGTCTCGGGCATGGAGCAGACGACGCGCAACCGCATCCGCGCCATCCTCACCGAGCCGCGCGGGCAGCTCGTCTTCCTGGACACGCCCGGCGCCCACAAGGCCGAGAGCGAGCTGGGCACGCTGATGAACAAGATGGCCCGTGGGGCGGGGCGCGACGCGGATGCCCTGCTCATCGTCTTCGACGGCGCCGCGCCCGTGCGTTTGGAGGACGAGGGGTGGATGGCCCGCGCGGCCTTCAGCGAGGCCCCCGTCCTCTTCGCCCTCAACAAGGCCGACGCGCCCGGCTTCGCCCCCGACCGTTTCCGCGAGGCCTGGGCGCGCATCCGCGCCGAGAAGGGCGCCACGGGCCCCGAGCCGGCGTGGCTCCCCCTCTCCGCCGCCACGGGCCAGGGCTGCGAGGCGCTCCTGGAGGCCCTCTTCGCCCTCGCCCAGCCCTGCGCGGCCTTCCCCTTCCCGGAGGACATCGTGAGCGACTTCCCGCGCAAGCTGGCGATCGCCGACATCATCCGCGAGAAGCTCATCGCCCGCCTCTTCCAGGAGGTGCCCCACCAGCTGGGCGTGCGCGTGGAGCGGATCGACGAGCGGCCCGACGGCTCCTGGGAGGTGCAGGCCACCATCCTCGTCAACCGCGCCTCGCAGAAAGGCATGGTCATCGGCACGAAGGGCCGCACGCTGCGCGCCATGCGCCGCGCCGCCGAGCCGGAGATCGCCGAGGCCTACGGCCTCACCGCCTGCACGATCGTCCCCTTCGTGCGCGTGGAGCCCAAGTGGTTCCGCAACCATTTCATCCTCAAGGAACTCGGATACAAGGAGTGAGACCATGGAAGAGACTCAGAGCGCTCCCGGCGTGAACCCCGGTTATCAGACGCCGCCCCGCCCCTTCGACCCCGTGTGGCAGCCGCCCCGCCCCAAGCGCCGCTTCGGCTGCCTGACCGGCCTGCTCTGCGGCTGCCTCGCCTCCGCCGTGCTGGCCGTGGCGGCCTTGTGCGCCGTGCCGGTGGGCCTGGCCGCCCTCTTCGGCGCCGCGCTCGACTCCGTGGGCGAGGTGGACATCCACAAGGCGGCCACCTACCAGCTCGTCCGCGGCGAGGCCGGCGACGACGCCCGCAACGTCCTGCGCTTGGAGCTCAGCGGCGTGATCACCGGCAAGGCCCCCAGCCGCTGGGTCAGCGAGCCCGACTGCGACGTCGCCTTCCGCAAGGCCATCGAGCGCGCCATCGACGACGACGACATCGACGCCCTCCTCCTCATCGTCAACACCCCCGGCGGCGGCGTCACCGCCAGCGACGCCATCTACCACGCCCTCGAACGCTTCAAGGCCGCCAAGCCCGGGCGCAAGGTCATCGTCCAGGCCGGCGACCTCATCGCCTCCGGCGGCTACTACCTCTCCATGCAGGCCGATTGGATCCGTATCCTCCCCACCACCACCATCGGCTCCATCGGCGTCATCTACCCCGGCGTCAACTTCTCCGGCCTGGCCCAGAAGCTCGGCATCGCCGACAACTCCGTCGCCTCCGGCGCCTCCAAGGACCTGGGCAACCCCCTCAAGCCCGTCAACCCCGAGCACAACGCCATCATCCGGACCCTCCTCACCGCCACCTACGACCGCTTCGTCGGCCTCGTCGCCAAGGGTCGCGGCATTCCCGAGGCCGACGTCCGCCGCCTGGCCGACGGCCGCGTCTTCACCCCGCAGGACGCCGTCAACCTCCGCCTCGCCGACGAGATTGGCTACGAGGACACCATCGACGCCAAGATCGCCGAGATCCTCGGCTGTGCCGAGGGCGACCTCGCCATCTACGAGCCCCGCCGCGCAGGCAACACCTTCCGCGCCGTCATCGACGGCCTGCCCAGCGCCATCGGCCGCGGCATCGGCGAGGGCCTGCTCGGCGCCGACCCCGCCACCCCCGCCTATCTCTACAAGTGAGCGGGCAGGGCGCCCACCCCGCCAAACGGCCATGAGGCAACGGCTTGACCAGGCGCTCGTCGCCGCCGGGCTCGCGGACAGCCGCGAGCTCGCGCAGCGGCTCATCCTCGCCGGCGAGGTGACGGTGGATGGGCAGAAGGCCCGCAAGGCCAGCCAGCTCGTCCCCGAGGGCGCCGCCCTCGCCCTCCTCGCCAAGCCCCGCTTCGTCAGCCGCGGCGGCGAGAAGCTGGAGGGCGCCTTCGCCGCCTTTCCCCTCGACGTCGCCGGCCAATGCTGCCTCGACGTCGGCGCCAGCACCGGCGGCTTCACCGACTGCCTCCTCCAGCACGGCGCCCGCCGCGTCCTCGCCCTCGACGTCGGCACCAACCAGCTCCACTGGCGCCTCCGCGCCGACCCCCGCGTCTGGAGCAAGGAACGCTTCAACTGCCGCTTCCTCACCCCCGCCGACCTCCCCGAGACCCCCACCTTCGGCGTCACCGACGTCTCCTTCATCTCCCTGCGCCTCATCCTCCCGCCCATGGCCGCCTGCCTCGCGCCCGGCAGCCAGATCGTCTCCCTCATCAAGCCGCAGTTCGAGGCCGGGCGCGCGGACGCCCCCCGCGGCGTCGTCCGCGACGACGCCGTCCGCCAACGCGTCGTCGCCGACATCCGCGCCTTCGGCGAGGGGGAGCTGGGGCTCGCCTGGCTCGGCTGCGAGCGCTCCCCCCTCCTCGGCCCCGAGGGCAACGTCGAGTTCCTCGCCTGGTGGCGGACCCCCGGCGCGTCGACTTGACGGCGCATGGGTGGGCATGGTAGGCTAAGGCCACCATGGAAACCGATCCCACGCAAACCCTCCCCGCCCCGCCCATCTGCCCCAGGCCCGGCATGGGCCTGGGCTCCTATGTGCTCGACCGCCCGCTCGGGAAGGGGGGGATGGCGAGCGTCTGGCTGGGGCACCACCACCTCATCGGCGCGCCCCTCGCCATCAAGATCCTGGATCCCCAGACGGCCTCCGAGCCGGGGCTCGTCGCCCGCTTCCTGCGCGAGGCCCGCCTGGCCGGGAACATCCGCCATCCCACCCTCGTGCCCGTCCATGACGTGGGCTGCGACGCGGCGAGCGGCCTCAACTACATGGTGATGGATTACCTGCCCGGCGGCAGCGCCGCCGACCTGCTCCGCCGCCATCATGGCTCACTCCCGGAGACTGACGCCGTGCGGATCGTCCTGCGCGTGGCCGAGGCCCTGTGCCAGGCCGAACGCCACGACCTGGTCCACCGCGACATCAAGCCCGACAACATCCTCTTCGACGAGAGGGGCGAGGCCAGGCTCGCCGACCTCGGCATCGCCAAGGCCCGCCAAGCCATCGGCCCCGAGGTGACCGCCACCCTCACCCTCACCTCCGAGATCCGCGGCACCCCCTCCTACATGGCCCCCGAGCAGGTCTGCGACTTCGCCCACGTGGACATCCGCGCCGACATCTACAGCCTCGGCGTCGTCTTCTACGAGATGCTTACCGGCAAGCGCCCTTACCCCGGCAAGAACACCGCGACGATCCTCCGCGGCCTCCTCTCGCCCGACCCCCCGCCGGACCTCCGCGCCCTCTGCCCCGCCGCCTCCGACGACACCGTCGGCCTCATCCGCGCGATGATGGACAAGGATGCCGAGCGCCGCCCCCGGACGGCCGCCATCCTCGTCGACGCCCTCCGCGGCCTCCACGCCGCCAACAGCCCCACCACCTTCTCCCTCCCCGAGGAGATCGCCCGCCTCGTCGCCGAGCGCCGTGCCGCCGAACCGCCGTTGCTCCCCCTCCCCGACGCCACCCAGGCCGCCACGCTCCGCCGCACCACGCTGGCCGAGGAGCCCATCGTCGGCCAGGGCGAGACGCTCCGCCTGCCCACGGCGCCGCGGCGCCGGCTCTGGGCGCTGGTTGGCGTCGCGGCGGCCGCGCTTCTGCTGCTTCTTGGCGTTGCGCTCTGGGTCTTCCTCTCCCGCCCCGCCCCCGCGGTGGCGCAGGCCGCGGCCCCGCAGACGCCCCCAAAGGCTCAGCCTGCCCCCGAGGCCCAGCCCCCGCCCCCGCCTAAGCCGGCGCGCTTCGTCGGCTCCGGCCTCAGCGCCCCCGCCTCGGACGACGACCTCTTCTGACCGCGCAGGCGCGGTCAGTCGGCGAGGAGGGCGGCGAAGGCGGCGTCGATCTTGTCCTGGCGGCTCTTGGCGGCCTCGGCGTAGGCGTCGGCCCGGGCGCGGAGTGCGCCGAGGTCGAGCCCGGCGGTGCCGCCGAGGTGGGTCTTCTTGGCGATGACGGCGTCGGGGTCCATGCCGCGGAGCTCCTCCAGATGGTCGCGCACCTGGTGGTAGGCGTCGCGGAAGGGCATCCCTTGTGCGACGAGCTCGAGGGCGCGGTCGGTGGCGAAGACGCCGGGCTCGGCGAAGGCGGCGCGGCAGGCGTCGGGGTTGACGGTGAGGCTCTCGGCCATCAGGCGGAGGATGCGGAGGGAGGCGCGGGTGACGCGGAGGCCCTCCATGTAGAGCTCCTTGGTGTCCTGGAGGTCGCGGTTGTAGCCGCCGGGGAGGGCCTTGAGGATGACGTTGGCGGAGGTGGCCTGGCCCACGAGGAGGGCGGCCTTGGCGCGGATGAGCTCGAGGACGTCGGGGTTGTACTTCTGGGGCATGATGGAGCTGCCGGTGCAGAGGTCGCGCGGCAGGGTGAAGTAGCGGAACTCCGGCATGGAGAAGAGGATGAGGTCCTCGGCCAGGCGCGAGAGGCTGAGCATGACCTGGGCGCAGGCGGAGAGGAGGATGGCCTCGTCCTTGCCGCGCGCGCAGGAGGCGTAGAAGACGTTGTGGAAGGGGCGGGCGAAGGCGAGCAGGTCGCTCGTCAGCTGGCGGTCGATGGGCAGCGGCACGCCGTAGCCGGCGGCGGAGCCGAGGGGGCAGAGGTCGTTGGCCTTGTAGGCGGCCTCCAGCAGGTAGCCGTCGTCCAGGAGCATCTCCGCGTAGCCGCTGGCCCACATCCCCACGCTGCTGGGCATGGCCGGCTGGAGGTGGGTGCGCCCCACCATGGGCACGTCGCGGTGGGCCTCGGCCAGGGCCAGGAGGGCGCGGGCGAGGGCCGCCAGCTCGCCGTCGAGGGCGTTGAGCTCGTTGCGCACGTGGAGGCGGATGTCCACGGCCACCTGGTCGTTGCGGCTGCGGCAGGTGTGCACCTTCTTGCCCAGGTCGCCGAGGCGCTCGGTGAGGCGGCGCTCGACGGCGAGGTGGACGTCCTGGTCGGCGGCGGTGATGGTGAAGCGGCCGGCGCGCGCCTCGGCGATGATGTCGCGCAGGGCGGCGATGACGGCGCGGCGCTGCGCCTCCGTGAAGAGGGTGGGCGTGTAGTCCATCCGCGCGAGCATGGTTACGTGGGCGGCGGTGCCCAGGCAGTCGACCTCGGCCAGGGCCAGGTCGAGGACGGGGTCTTTGCCCTCGGTGAAGGCGAGGACGTCGGGGTTGATCTTGCCGACGGTGGTGGCGGTGTCAGCGGGTTGGCTCATGGGATGCCTTTGGGGAGGGTTCGTCCGCCAGCACGGGGCGGGTCTTGAGATGGTTCTCGATGATGGCGCGCGCGGCGTCGGCCTCGGCGCGGAGGGCGCGGTAGGTCTCGGCGTCGCCGGTGGCGAAGGCGGCGTAGGCGCGGAGGTAGAGCTCCGTCAGGTCGCGGAGGATCTGGGGGCGGCCCGCGGCCTGGAGGGTGAGGCGGCGGGTGATGGCCTGCGCGTCTGCCGCGTCCTTCGGCTCGGTGAGGCCCTCGCGCCAACGGTTGAACTGGGCGCGGGTCATCAGGCCGGGCATGAAGATGGCGTCCTCGAAGCCGCGCACCCAAGCCAACCACTCCGCGTCGGTGGCGGCGCCGAGGACGGCCTCCCGCCGCCAGGGGGCGGAGAGGAGCGCGGCGCGGCCCTCCTGGCCCGCCCGCTCGAAGGCCCACTGCGCGAAGAAGGCCGCCGCCTCGCGCGGCGGCTCGGCCCCCTCCGCGAAGAAGTCGTCCGGCTTGGGCAGCGTGCCGGCCTCGAGGGCGGCGTGGACGGCCTCGTAGGCCTCGGCGCGCCATGCGTTCCCGCGCGAGGCGTCGACCGCCGCGCGGATGAACCAGGGGGGCCAGCGGAGCGCGCCGTAGGCCCCGGCGCGGTCGTGCGCGGCCTGGCGCAGGAGGGCCTCGGCCACAGCCTCGCGGAGGGTCTCGAGGTCGACGGTCTCGGGGTTGGGCACGCGGACGATGAGCTGGGAGAGGTCGGAGCCGGCGTTGAGGGTGCGCCGCTCGACGGTCTCCACGCGGTTGGTCGCGTCGCCCAGCTGCACGAGCAGGGGGGCCTCGCGCGAGCCCAGGGGCAGGAAGGCCTCGCCGAGGTTCTCGCGCACGCGGTCGACGAAGCGGAGGACGGGCCAGCGCATGGTGGCGCGGGCCGCGGTGGCGCAGCTGACGTAGACGGTGCCGTCGGCGGATTGGACGGGTGGGGGCGTGGCCTTGAAGCGTGCCAGCGCCTCCTCGTCGACGGCGCCGGCCAGGCGGGGCACGCGGTCGCCCAGGCCTTGGGCGTGGAGGGCCGCCGGCAGGGCCAGGAGGGCGGCCAGGAGGGCGGCGGCGCGCCTCACGCCCCGGGCTCCCCGGCGGGCGGCGCGTAGTGGCGGCAGACCACGCCGGCCTCGTCGAAGAGGGCGCGGGTCTGCTCGTCGAAGGCGTATTGCCCGGCGTAGACCACCTCGCGGATGCCGGCGTTGATGATCATCTTGGCGCAGGTCAGGCACGGGGTGAGGGTGACGTAGATGGTCGATCCGGCGAGGCGGATGCCGTAGTAGGCGGCCTGGCAGATGGCGTTCTGCTCGGCGTGCACGCAGACGCACTCCTCCAGGGAGGCGCCGCTGCGCACGTTCCCGGAGCAGCGGGGGCAGCCGCCCTCGAAGCAGTTGCGGATGCCGCGCGGCGTGCCGTTGTAGCCGGTGGAGATGATGCGGCGGTCGGCCACGATCACGGCCGCCACCTTGCGCCGCGAGCAGTTGCCGCGCAGCGCCACCACGTTGGCGATTGACATGAAGTAGGTGTCCCAGTCGGGGCGTTTGTCCACGGTGTCCTTGTCCATGGCGGTAGTATAGCACAGGGTTCGGTCAGCCGCGCGGGGCGGGGAGGAAGCGCGTGCAGGGGATGTCCGCGCCGTCGACGAGCCCGGCCAGCACGCCGTGGCGGAAGCCCGAGGCCACCATCACGGCGATGCCTTTGGCGGCGGTGCCCATGGCCACGCGCAGTTTGGTCTCCATGCCGCCGCGGCCCTGGCTGGTCTTGGTCTTGGAGACGAAGCGCGAGAGGTCCTCGCCGGGCTGCACCTCGCGGATGAGGCGGGCCTCGGGCGAGTCGGGGTCGCCGTCGTAGAGGCCGTCGATGGAGGAGAGGATGATGAGGAGGTCGGCGCCGATGAGGCCGGCCAGGAGGCCGGCCAGCTCGTCGTTGTCCGTGAACATGAGCGACTCCACGCTCACCGTGTCGTTCTCGTTCACCACCGGCACGATGCCGTAGGCGAAGAAGGCGAGGATGCACTGGCGGATGTTGGCCGCGTGCTCGGGCGTGGAGAAGTCGCTCTTGGTCAGGAGGATCTGGCCCACGTCCATGCCGTCGGCCGCGAAGAGCGAGCGGTAGGTGTCGATGAGGATGGCCTGGCCCACCGAGCTGAGCACCTGGCGGCGCGCCACGCGGTCGACCGTCTTGGGCAGGGCCACCTGGGCGCGGCCCGCGGCCACGGCGCCGGAGGTTACGATCAGCACCTGGTGCCCTTGGTCGCAGAGGGCGGCCACCTCGTCGGCCAGCTCCGCCATCCGCGCGATGCTCAGGCGCCCGTTCGCGCGCGCCAAGACGTTCGACCCGATTTTCACCACGATTCGCATGGGGATCTCCTGGGTGTTCTGGGGTTTGCGGCCCGGGGCGCGCTCACTTCTCCGGGAGGGAGGCCAGCAGGCCGGCCACGACGGCGCCGGTGAAGCCCGCGCGCTCCATGGCGTTGAGGCCTTTGATCGTCAGGCCGCCGGGCGTGCAGACGCGGTCCACCTCCGCCTCCGGGTGGTTGCCCGAGTGGAGCACCAGCTCGGCGGCGCCGCGCATCACCTGGGCGAAGATCTCGCCGGCCATCCGCGCGGGCACGCCCATCTCCAGCCCGGCCTCCTGCCCCGCCCGCAGGAAGCGCAGGGCGTGCGCCAGGCCGCAGCCCGAGAGCGCCGTCATCGCGCCGAACTTGTCCTCCGGCAGCGCCACGGCCAGCCCCAGGCGGGCCATCAGCCCGCGGGCCGTCTCCAGCGCCTCCGGCGACTCCGCGGCCACCCCCGAGACGCCGCAGCAGAGCACCACCGCGGTGTTGGGCATCACCCGGGCCAGGCGGATGCCCTTGGCGCGGCCGAGATCCTCGCGCAGCTCGGCCAGGGAGACGCCGGCCGCCACCGAGATCACCGTCGTCCCCGCGCGGAGCGTGCCGGAGAGCGGCTGGAGCACCGTGCTCACCAGCCACGGCTTCACGGCCACGAAGACCACGTCCGCGTCGGCCACCGCCGCCTTGTTGTCGGTGGTCACCGCCAGCCCCGCCGCCGCCAGGTCCTCCGGCGTCCCTGGCTGCGAGCGCGTCAGGACGATGTCCCCCGCCGGCACGCCCGAGCGCACCAGCCCTTTTGCGATTGCGCCGCCCATGTTCCCGGCGCCCAGGATTGCAAGCCTCATGCGAGCTCCTTTCCGTTGCACGGAAGGAAGTATAGCACAGTCAGCCGAGGACGACGTGGACTTGGATGAGGCGGGAGATGGGCAGGAGGTAGTCGCGGTAGAGGCGGGCGGTGCGCTGGGCCAGGGCGGGGGAGAGTCCCTCGCGCTCGGCGTAGGCCTGGGAGCGGGCGAGGACGCGCCGCTCCACCTCCTCGTTGAGGAGGGCGGCCTCCACCCGGGCCGGGTCGCCGGTGGCGGCGGCGGCGCGGAGGGCGGGCGCCTGCTCGACGCGCTTGCGGGCGATGACGCGGGTGGCGAAGCGGAAGCGGCGGGCGAGGGCGGCGATGGCGTCGGTGTCGGCGTGGAGGGCGCCGCGGGGCTCGGGGTCGTCGCCGGGCTCGGCGATGTAGGGGACGACGGTGGTGAGGTAGAAGCGGCGGAGGGCGCGGGTCTGGTCGGTGGCGTCGCCCTTGGCGAAGGCGCGGGCGAGGTCTTCCAGCGCGATGGGCTCGGCGTGGGCGTAGAGGCCTGGGTTGAGGCGGAAGCGGCTGCGCGCGGCGAAGGCGGCCAGGAGGGCGGCGTCGATGTCCGCGATCATGGCGCGGAGGTTGGAGAGGGCGGTGGTGCCGGTGTCGTCGGGCACGGAGGGCTGGGTGGAGATGGTGTAGGCGCCGAGGGTGCGGACCTCGCGGGCGACGGCCTTGAGCGCGCCCAGCACGGCGGCCAGGGGCTGGCCGGAGGCGCCCATGAGCAGCTCCAGGAAGAAGCCGTACTCCCACTTGCGCCCGAGGATGGGGCGCGACTGGATGAAGGTGAGGTCGATGCCCCGGAGCGGGGTGAGCAGGTCGAGGAGGGAGCCGGGGCGGTCGTCGATGGTGGCGTAGAGCAGGGCGTGGGTGGGGGGCAGGGGGGAGGGGCCGCCGTGGGGGTCGCCGGGGGTGTGGGGCTCCAGGCGGAAGAAGCGCGTGGTGTTGCCCTGCGCGTCCTGCACGTCGGGCCGGCGGAGGGTGAGGCCGTAGCGCTTGGCGGTGGTCTCGCCGGCCACCGCGCCGAGGGTGGGATCCTCCGCGGCCAGGCGGGCGGCCTCGGCGGTGGAGGAGACGGGGAGGAGGGGCAGCCCGGGGTAGATGCGCGCCAGGGTGGCGCGGCACTGGGCCAGCGCCTCGGCCTTGGAGAGGATCTTGGCGAGCGGGGTGGTGAGGTCCTTGGAGAGCAGGTGCTGGTGGACGGGGATGGCGCGGCACTCCACCGCCTGGAGGCCGGGCGTCGCCGCCAGCAGGTCCATCACCTCGGTGACGAAGCCCTGCGTGGTGTTCTCGAAGGGGACGACGGCGGCGGAGGAGGGGTCGGCGGCGGCGCGGCGGAAGACCTCCCGCAGGTCGGCGCAGGGGGTCGGGGTCTCGCCGGGGCGCGCCAGGCGCGTGGCCGCGCGGTGGGAGAAGGTCTCTTCGGGGCCCAGGTAATAAAGGTTCATCGTTCCCTTTCGCTTGGTGGTGGGGGGCGGGGCGGGCGGCGGCGCCGGGCGCCCCCCCCCCCCCCCCCGGGCACCC
>CASEMS010000046.1 GCA_949288955.1 uncultured Lentisphaeraceae bacterium | reverse complement strand
CGCATTCCTTCTTGTAGGTGCCCGCGACGGGGTGCTGGAAGCGGGTGGGGTTGGTGGAGTTGCCGGTGATGGAGACGTCCACGCCCTCCTGCCACATGACGGCGACGCCCTCGCGGACGTCGTCGACGCCGTAGCAGCGGACCTTGGCGCGGGGACCGTCGGAGAAGGCGATCTCGTTGGTGATGGTCAGCTTGCCGGTGTAGTAGTCGAACTCGGTCTCGACGAAGGTGAAGCCGTTGATGCGGCTGATGATGTAGGCGGCGTCCTTGCCCAGGCCGTTGAGGCAGACGCGGAGGGGCTCCTTGCGCACCTTGTTGGCCTTCATGGCGATGCCGATGGCGCCCTCGGCGGCGGCGAAGGATTCGTGGCCGGCGAGGAAGCAGAAGCACTTGGTCTCCTCGCGCAGGAGCATGGCGCCTAGGTTGCCGTGGCCGAGGCCGACCTTGCGGTCGTCGGCGACGGAGCCGGGGATGCAGAAGGCCTGGAGACCCTCGCCGATGGCCTCGGCGGCGTCGGCGGCCTTGGTGCAGCCTTTCTTCAGCGCGATGGCCGCGCCGACGGTGTAGGCCCACTTGGCGTTCTCGAAGCAGATCTTCTGGATGTTCTCGGTGATCTCGTAGGGGTCGAAGCCCTTGGCCTTGCAGATTTCGCGGCATTCCTCGATGGACTTGATGCCATACTTCTCGAGGACGGGCTGGATCTGGGCGATGCGACGTTCGTAGGACTCAAACAGTGCCATGATGTTGCCTCCTTACTCGTGACGGGGGTCGATGGACTTCACGGCGCCCTGCTCCTCGGTCACGCGGCCGTAGGTGCCGGTGCAGGCCTTGAGCGCCTCGTTGGCGTCCTGGCCCTTCTTCACGGCCTCCATGAACTTGCCCAGGTGGACGAACTCGTAGCCGCAGACCTCGCTGTTCTTGTCGAGATAGATCTTCTTGACGTAGCCTTCGGCCATCTCCAGGTAGCGCACGCCCTTCTGCTTGGTGGAGAACATGGTGCCCACCTGGGAGCGGAGGCCCTTGCCCAGATCCTCGAGGCCGGCGCCGATGGGCAGGCCGCCCTCGGAGAAGGCGCTCTGGGTGCGCCCATAGACGATCTGGAGGTAGAGCTCGCGCATGGCCGTGTTGATGGCGTCGCAGACGAGGTCGGTGTTCAGCGCCTCCTGGATGGTCTTGCCGGGCAGGATCTCGGCGGCCATGGCGGCGGAGTGGGTCATGCCGGAGCAGCCGATGGTCTCGACGAGGGCCTCCTGGATGACGCCTTCCTTGACGTTGAGCGTCAGCTTGCAGGCGCCCTGCTGCGGCGCGCACCAGCCGACGCCGTGCGTCAGGCCGGAAATGTCCTTGGTCTCATAGGCCTTCACCCACTTCCCCTCCTCGGGGATGGGGGCCGGCGCGTGCTTCGCGCCCTTGGCGACCGTGGTCATGTGCTCGACTTCGCTCGAGCAAGCGTAGGGACAACTCATGTTTCCTCCTTGGATTAAAGGTGCGTCCATTATACCGCGCCCGCGCGCCCCGCCGCAAGCAAAATCGCCGGGCGGGGTGGGGGCGGCCCCTTCTCGGGCGTTCCCGAGGGTGGTTGTCCGCCCCGGCCCCTGATCGACCTCGGGTCAGCGGCTGACCCACTTCGGGTTAGCGGCTGATCCTCCTCGGCTCAGCCGCCGATCGACCTTGGGTCAGCCGCTGATCGGCATCGGGTCGGGGGCCGATCCTTTTCGGGGCGGGGCGTGCCTGTGGTTGGGCAAGCCGCGAATCGGCCAATCGGCCGCCCGTTTATCTGTTATAATAGGGGTTCCCTTCAAGAAGGGAAAGAAAGGTTCTCACATTATGGCAAAGACGTGCGCTTTCAAGGCGGAGATTCGGCAGATGCTGGATCTGGTGATTCATTCGTTGTACTCCAAGAAGGAAATCTTCCTGCGGGAGCTGATCTCGAACGCGAGCGACGCGATCGACCGCGCGAAGTATCTGGCGCTGACGGACGCGGCCATCGCGCCGGAGGCGCCGGCGTGGCGGATCACGTTGGAGGCGGACCCGGAGGCGCACACGCTGACGGTCTCGGACAATGGCGTGGGGATGAGCGCGGAGGAGATGGAGGAGGCGCTGGGCACCATCGCCAAGAGCGGCTCCAAGGCCTTCGCGGAGGCGTTGAAGGAGGGGAAGGAGACGAACATCCCCGAGCTGATCGGCAAGTTCGGCGTGGGCTTCTACGCGGCCTTCATGGTGGCCGACAGCGTGACGGTGGAGTCCCTGCGCCGCGGCGAGGGGCAGAAGGCGGCGCGCTGGATGAGCGTGGGCGACGGCGAGTACACGATGGACGACGGCGCGCGGACGGAGCCGGGGACGTCGATCACCCTGCACCTGCGCGAGGATCAGACGCAGTTCGCCGAGGAGTGGACGCTGCGCGACCTGGTGCGGCGGTATTCGGACTTCATCGCCTATCCCATCTTCCTGAAGGTGGCGGGGAAGAAGGAGGAGGAGAAGAAGGATGAGGAGAAGCCGCTGAACACGATGGTGGCGCTTTGGCGGCGCCCGAAGAGCGAGGTGAAGCAGGAGGAGTACGAGGCCTTCTACCGCCAGACGTTGCGTGGGGTGGGGGAACCGCTCCGGGTGCTGCACATCGCGGCGGAGGGGGCGTTGGAGTACCGTGCGCTCCTCTTCATCCCGAAGACGGTTGGGATGGAGATGCTCATGCCAGGGAACAAGCATGGGCTCTCGCTCTACGTGCGCAACGTCTTCATCGGCGACGAGATCGAGGAGCTGATGCCGGCGTGGCTGCGCTTCCTCAAGGGCGTGGTGGACAGCAGCGACCTGCCGCTGAACGTCTCGCGCGAGATGCTGCAGGACGACGCGGTCATCCGCAAAATCCGCGCGGACCTGACGAACCGCGTGCTGAAGGCCCTCGCGGAGATGGCCAAGGAGAAGCCCGAGGACTACGACACCTTCACGGCGGCATTGGGCGACTTCGTGAAGGAGGGCTATCACTCCGACTGGGAGAACAAGGAGAAGCTGGCCGACCTCCTGCGCTTCCGCAACCTGAAGGACGGCAAGTACGTGGGGCTGCGGGCCTACAAGGACGCGATGCCCGAGGGCCAGAAGTCCATCTATATGCTGACGGCCGAGACGGAGCAGGCCGCGCGCCAGAGCCCCTGCCTGGAGCAGCTGAAGGCCAAGGGCTACGACGTCCTCTTCCTGACCACCCCCGTGGACCAGTTCATCGCCTCCGAGCTCTATGAGTTCGACAAGACGCCCATCGTCTTCGCCGACAAGGGCGATCTGGGGCTGGACGGCGACGACGCCAAGAAGACGCTCGAAGCCGCCGAGAAGGAACTCAAGCCCACCCTCGATGCCTTCGCCAAGCGCTTGGAGAAGACGGTGAAGGAGGTGCGCCTGACCACGCGCCTGACCGACTCGCCCTGCTGCCTGGTGCAGGATCCCGCCGCCCTCAACCCCACCATGCGCCGCATGATGGAGGCGATGGGCCAGACGGTGCCCGAGGACAAGCGCATCCTGGAGCTGAACCCCAACCATCCGCTCGTCAGGCGCGTGGCGGCCGAGGCCGACGAGACCCGCCGCGGCGACGCCATCGACCTGCTCTATGGGCAGGCCTGCCTGGCCGAGGGCACCCTCCCGCCCGACCCCGCGCGCTTCAACGCCCTCGTGGCCGGCCTGATGGATCGCTGAGATGGCCTACGAAGTGCTCGCGCGGAAGTGGCGCCCCAGGACGTTCGACGACGTCGTGGGGCAGGGCCACGTCACGCGCACCCTCGCCAACGCCATCGAGCAGGACCGCATCGCGCACGCCTACCTCTTCGTCGGCCCGCGCGGCATCGGCAAGACCACGCTCTCACGTATCCTGGCGATGGCCCTCAACTGCGAGCAGGGCCCCACCACCCACCCCTGCGGCGAATGCGCCAACTGCAAGGGCATCGCCGCCGGGGCGGACATGGACGTGATCGAGCTGGACGCGGCCTCGAACAACAAGGTGGAGGACATCCACGGCGTGCTCGACCAGGTGCAGTTCGCGCCCACCCACAGCCGCTTCAAGATCTTCATCCTCGACGAGGTCCACATGCTCTCCAACGCGGCCTTCAACGCGTTGCTGAAGACCTTGGAGGAACCCCCGCCCTACGTGAAGTTCATCTTCGCCACCACCGAGGGCGACAAGGTGCTGCCCACCATCGTCAGCCGCTGCCAGCGCTTCGACCTGCGGCGTATCTCGACGGGCGACATCGTCCGCCGCCTGCGCTTCATCTGCAACGCCGAGTCCATCGCCGTCACCGACGACGCGCTCCTGGCCATCGCCCGCGGCTCCAACGGCGGCCTGCGCGACGCGCTCTCCGCGCTCGACCAGCTCATCGCCTTCAAGGGCACCGACCTGGGCGAGGCCGACGTGCTGGCCGTCTTCGGCCTCGTCTCGCGCGAGGCCTTGGAGGGGCTGGCCGAAAGCGTCCTCCGGGGCGACATCCCCGGTATCCTGCGCACGGTCGCCGCGCTCGACGAGGCGGGCAAGGACATGCGCCGCCTCACCGCCGAGCTGCTCTGGCACTTCCGCAACCTTCTGGTCTTCCAGCAGGCCGGCGCGGAGCTGGCCCGGCAAGACGTGACGGAGGAGCAGCTGGCCGTGCTGGAGGCCCAGGCCAAGCTGGCCCCGGCCCAGCGCGTCATCGAGATCTCCGGGATGCTCTCGGAGATGGAGAGCCGCCTCCGCGCGGCGCTCTCCGTGCGCACCTTGGTGGAGATGACGCTCATTCGCTGCGCCAAGGCCGCCAAGACCGTGTCGTTGGACGAGGTGCTGCGCCGCCTGACGGCGCTCCGGGACCAAGCGATCCGACGCTTGGCGGCCGCCGCTCCGCAAGGTCCGGCGGCCGCCGACGCGGCGCCCCAGCGCGCCGCACCCCTTTCCGCCGCCGTCCGCCCGGCGGCGCCCCAGGCCTCCGCCCGGCCCCCCCTGCCGCTCAACGAGCCGGAGCCGGACGAGGATGAGGACGAGCTTGTCCCCGACTGCGAGTCGATGGCCGTCGGGGAGATGCCGCAGGCGGACGAGGGGCACGGCGCGCCGACCGTCAGCGCCGAGCCCTTGAAGACCTCCGACGGGCAGTATGTGGATGAAATCCTCAACCACGCCCTCCGCCTCTTCGGCGGGCGCGTGGTGGTGTGAGAAAGGAATGACGTTATGGGTATGTTGGACCAGGTGAAGCAGGCGATGCAGATGCGCAAGGAGGCCAAGAAGATTCAGGCCGAGATCGACAAGATCTCCTACACGCACCAGAACGGCGGCATCACCGTTACCGTCAAAGGCGACTTCACGGTCACCCAGGTGAAACTCTCCGAGGAGGCGCTAACCGAGGTGCGCGCGGGCAAGACCGAGCGTTTCGAGACCATGTTCAAGACCGTCCTCAACGCCGCCCTCGGCAAGATCCGCCAGGAGACCCAGCAGCTCATGCAGCAGCTGATGAAGGACGGCCAGCTCCCCGGTTTCGGCGGCCGCTAAGCCATGTTGGAGCCGCTCGACAACCTGATCCACGCGCTCTCCCGCCTCCCCGGCTTCGGTCGGCGGAGCTCGGAGCGTGCGGCGTTGGCGCTGGTGCGGCGGCCCGAGACGTTGCTCGACACGTTGGTGCGCGCGTTGCAGGAGGCCCGCGAGGGCGTCTGCCTCTGCTCCAAATGCGGCGCCTTCACCACGCACGACGCCGACCCCTGCGCGCTCTGCACGCGCGCCGACCGCGATGACCGCCTGATCTGCGTGGTGGAGGATCCCGCCGACATCCACGCCATCGAGTCCGCGGGCGCCTTCAAGGGGCGTTACCACGCCTTGATGGGCAAACTGTCGCCCGGGAGGCAGACCGGCGTGGGTGAGCTCCGTATCAACGCCCTCGTCCAACGCGTCCGGGCCGAGGGCGTGCGCGAGGTGCTGTTGGCGCTCTCCACCGACCTGGAGGGCGACGCCACCGCCGGTTTCATCGCCGAGCGTCTGCGCGACAGCGGCGCGCGTCTGACCCGGCTGGCCTTCGGGCTGCCCTGCGGTTCGGGCGTGGCCTATGCCGACCCCCTCACCCTCCGCCGTGCCGTCCAAGGCCGCCAGACCGTCGAGGAGTCCTCCGCCCATGACTGACGCCTACGCCTTGCTCCCCGAGGACTGGGCCAACCTCTGCAAGGAGGCGGGCTGGCCCGCCTTCCGCGCCAAGCAGATCCTGCAAGGGCTTTACCGCGACCGCATCGGCGCGTGGCCCGAGCTGACCACGTTGCCCGGCGCGATCCGCGACGCCTTGGCGGAGCGCGTCCCGCTCCGTCTGCCGAGCGAGGTGACGCGCACGCCCTCCGGCCCCGATGGCGTCGTCAAGTTTCTCCTTGAGATGGCCGACGGCGAGCGCGTCGAGACGGTCTGGATCCCCGCCGATGGGCGTGTCACCCAATGCGTCTCCTCGCAGGTTGGCTGCGCCATGCGGTGCGCCTTCTGCGCCAGCGGGCAGCTGGGCTGCGTGCGTTCGCTTTCCGCCGGGGAGATCGTGGGCGAGGTGATGGCCTTGGCCCGCGCGCAGGGGCGTTACCCCAACAACATCGTCGTGATGGGCATGGGCGAGCCCTTCATGAACTATGACGCCGTCCTCCGTGCCCTTCGCGTCCTCAACTGCCAGCAGGGGCCCAACATCGGTGCGCGGCACATCACCCTCTCCACCTGCGGCGTCGTGCCCGGCATCGCGCGTCTCGCCGGCGAGGGCGTGCAGTTCGAGCTCTCCGTCTCCCTCCACGCGCCCAACGACGCCATCCGCGATCGTCTGATGCCCGTGAACAAACGCTGGCCCATCGCCGAGTTGCTGGGCGCGTGCGACGCCTACACCGCCGCCACGGGGCGTATCATCACCTATGAGTACACCCTCGTGGCCGGCCTCAATGACCGCCCCGCGCACGCCGCCGAGCTCATCCGCCTCCTGCGAGGCCGCAAGGCTCGCGTGAACCTCATCCCCCTCAGCCCCGTGGCCGAGTTCGACGGGCGTACCCCCGCGCACGCCGATTGCCTCGCCTTCCTCGACGCCCTGCTCCGCGCGGGCATCCACACCACGCTTCGCCGCAGTCGTGGCCGTCAGGCCGACGCCGCCTGTGGCCAGCTTCGTCTCCGCAACCCAAAGGCTCCCTCCCATGGAACAGCAACCGAAAAGTAACACCGCCACCGTCGTGGTTATCGCCGTGGTCATCGTGCTCGTCGTCGCGATGGTCTGCGGCATGGTTATGTGGATCGTGCAGCGCACCATGACGATGAACGAGAAGATGCTTGACGTCCGCCTCGCCGAGGCCCGCGCCCGCACCGAGCAGCCCGTGCCCGCGCCCACCGCGGAGGTCAAGACCCCCGCCCCGGCGCCGAAGGCCGAGCCGACCCCCGCCCCGGCGGCGACGCCCACGGCCGAGGCCAAGCCTGCCGCGCAGCCCAAGCCCCAGACCCAGGCCAAACCCCAGCCCAAGCCCGCCCCCGCCAAGCCTAAGCGCAAGGCGCCGCAGGAGACGCCCGAGGCCAAGGGCAAGGTTGGCCCCGACGGTCTGCCGCTCAATCGCGTTACGCTCCCTGTCGGCAACGACGAGTTGGAATGGCAGCTGTGACGGACACCCCCTTCCTCTTCGCCCTCCGCGACGGTTGGGAGCGTTTCCGCGCCAATCCCGTGGGCGAGGCCGTCGCCGCCGCGCTCTTCCTCTTGGCCTCGCTTACGGGCATTCTCCTGGGCCCCGCCGCGTTGGTCTACCTCTTCCGCCTGGCGCCCAAGGAGGGCGTGCCGTTCGCCGAATCGTCTTTCGCCGCCAATCTGCTGTTGATGCAACGCCTCCAAGGTTCGCGCCGCGTGCCCACCGCCTTCTGGCTGGGGCTGGGCATCTGGACGCTCACCGTCCTGCCCGTCTTCCACCACGTGCTGGTCTTTGGCATTCCCGCGGGGGTGGTGTTGGCCCAGCCGCTCTGGTTGGGTGTGGTGCTGGCCGACCGCTTCGACCTGCCCCCCGCCATCGCCTGCCGCGCCACGCTCCGTCTCATCGCCGTCTTTCCGGGCAAGGCGTTGCCCTGCCTGGCCTTCGGACTGCTTGCCTGGGCGGGGATTCTCCTCTTCGGCATTGGCATCCTGCTCACCATGCCCATCATGTTTCGCGCGCTCCTGCGCTATCTGGAGACCTGCGAGCGCGAACTCGCCGCCGCCGTGCAGGGGGCCTACCGATGACCAAACGCTTCCTTTCCGCCGACGCCTTCCAACGCGACTGCGCGCGCCTGGCCCGCAAGGTCTTCGACGACCCCGCGTGGCAGCCCGATTTCATCCTTGCCCTTTGGCGCGGCGGCGCGCAGCCGGGCGTCATCATCAGCGAGGTCTTCGCCTTCCTCGGGCGACCCACGCCGCACGCCATCGTCAAATGCGCCTCCTACAGCGGCATCGGCCAACGCGCCGACGCCGTTACCTTCCAAGGCGCCGACGCCATCCTCGACGCCCTCGCCGGCAAGCGCGTGTTGGTGGTGGACGATGTCTTCGACACCGGCAAGACAGCCGAGGCCGCGCTTCGCCGTCTGGCCCACGCCGACCCGCGCATCGCCACGGTCTACTGGAAGCCTTCCGCCAGCCTCGTCCCCTTCAAGCCCGATTACACCATCCGCGAGACCGCCGACTGGATTGTCTTCCCCCACGAGCTCGACGGGCTCTCCCCCGACGAACTGCGCGTCAAAGACCCAGAGCTCGCCGACATTCTCTTAGCTTGAAACAGGTACAACAACACAGAAAGGCCCACTATTAACGGAACTTGAGTTCTTGGAAACTGAAATGATATAGAGCGGTACACTGTGAAATGCAAGATAATCGCAGAGGCCAAGGAATCTCTGCTGATTCATCTGCCGTCTTTTGGGTTGTAGTAGGCGGTAATTGTGGTAGACGAGGGAGAGGGTGGGGTTGCGGAACTCGGAGGAGAAGCGGAAGGGGTTGTCGGCGGCGCGGGGGCCGGAGGCGGTGGGGGCGCCGAAGGGGGCGTAATCGTAGTGGGCGACGGGCTCATTGAAGGGGCCGACGGTAACAACGTCTGTCACGTTCTTGTTGCCGTCGTGCATCAGGAAGGTGGAGCGCTGGCCGTATTGGCGGAAGCAGAGGGGGCGCGTGGCGACGGGCTCGGTGGGATCCCAGACGAACTCCTTGTAGACGTTCCAAGGGCTGTTCGAGAAGAGTTGCTGAATGCAGAGGTAACCGTCGTAAAGGAACTTGGTGTAGGTCACCTGGCGGTTGCCGTTCATCTCCTTGTAGAAGACGCGGCGGCCGAGACGGTCGTAGCCCATCGTAACGACGGTGTTACCCTGCGTCCAGCGGACGGGGCGGTTCTCGGCGTTGTATTCCACCTGCCAGACGCCGGTCTCGGTGAGAACGCTGGTCTGGTTACCATCGAGGTCATAGGTCGGCGTGAAGGTGTCGATGGCGGTGTATTGGTTGAGATTGTTGTCCACGTAGTCACCCTCCCCGATAATTAGTTCTGTAAAAATCTTATGCGTCTAAATCGAATACATGAGTAAGACATTAATTACCGAACCTTGGGTTTTCGAAATACAACCAGAACAGGAACTGAATTAGTGTCTTGTTGCCTTGATGTGGACACAATTGAAACTCTCCACCCGTTCTCTAGAGAACAATTCCAATATAGATAAGAAAGATCTGGTGGCAAAAATTTTTGAACCATATCACGCCAGATAGGAATCATTCGTTCTAATGTTATTTCCATCATATAAATATTTGAGTTACGTAACGTTTTCCATCGCTCCCATATCGCTGATTTAATCCAGAGTTGAACAGCTTGTACTTCTACATAATAAATAATGTCATAAGTACTAACGCAAGTAACTAATGTCGTTCTTGCTTTTAGTTCTGGAAAATCGCCAAGTAAGTCTGAGATTTCCCCTGTTGTGTCTTCAAAATCCTTCCCCAGTACTTCTCCTAGCGGCAAGGCGTTACAACCTTTGGCAAAAGGCTTAAGAAAAAATATGCCTCCTAGAAGCCCCATGCCGACCAACAAAAAACACAGGAATATTTTTCTCGTCATTCGCATTTCTCGTCACAGCAACCGGGATCAAAAATACTTTCCTCTATTTTAAACTTGAAGCTAGCATTGGAAATCTTGTCCCCAAGAATATCCATAGCGCCCTCAACAAGAAATGGAAAGATAAGACTTCTCCATTCTGGGTTGTTCAGAAGTTCCTTCCGATAAAATTCCGACCAAGAATTAGCATCCATCTCATCGTACCAAACAACTGTAGCATAAATATTCCGCATAAATATTCTCTCTTTACAGACTTTTCTTTCATACGTTGCAGAAACGTGAACTCTTGAAGAACTCCCCAGAGAACGATGAAGCGGATCTGGCGGATAAATAGTAAAGCTAATATTTCCGCTTGCCGTCTCTCGTTTCCATTTTCCCAAGGTGTCTGTGGGTGCTTTTTGTTTCTCTGCGCTAATAAAGTCTTTAACAATCAATTGTGCACAGTGCTTAAATTCTCCCTCATCATCCGAAATTAGTGTATACCCATCACTGTCAGTGTTGGGCAATTCAGGATTCCAAATCCACCCAAAAGGACCACGTAATACACCCATTACGTAAGTAAGATACAATTTCTCGTTAAGAGAAAGCAATCCAAGCATGTCAAACGAGTTTCCTCCAACGTTTCGCAAAAATAAATACGAATCAATCCCTTCCACTCGATCCCTACCGAGCCAGCGACCGTCTTTGGGGTTATAGTGGCGGTAGTTGTAGTAGACGAGGGCGAGGGTGGGGTCGTGGAACTCGGAGGAGAAGCGGAAGGGGTTGTCGGCGGCGCGAGGGCCGGAGGCGGTGGGGGCGCCGAAGGGGGCGTAGTCGTAGTGGGCGACGGGTTCGTTGAAGGGGCCGACGGTAACAACGTCGGTCACGTTCTTATTACCGTCGTGCATCAGGAAGGTGGAGCGCTGACCGTATTGGCGGAAGCAGAGGGGGCGCGTGGCGACGGGCTCGGTGGGATCCCAGACGAACTCCTTGTAGACGTTCCAAGGGCTGTTGGAGAAGAGTTGCTGAATGCAGAGGTAACCGTCGTAAAGGAACTTGGTGTAAGTGACCTGGCGGTTGCCGTCCATCTCCTTGTAGAAGACGCGGCGACCAAGGCGGTCGTAATCCATCGTAACGACGGTGTTGCCCTGCGTCCAACGGATGGGGCGGTTCTCGGCGTTGTATTCCACCTGCCAGACGCCGGTCTCGGTGAGGACGCTGGTCTGGTTGCCGTCGAGGTCATAGGTCGGCGCAAAGGTGTCGATGGCGGAGTATTGGTTAAGCGCATTGGCCACGTAATCGCGGCCCTCGGCGACGGTACGGTTGCCGATGTCGTCATAAGCGTAGGTGAAGCCTTGGCCGGAAATGAGCTGGTCGCGGAAGTCGTAGGCATAGGTCTCCGTCTTGGCATCCATCGCCGAACCGGACTTCGCGATTTCCGTGCGGCGGCCAAGGGCATCGTTCGCGTAGGCATAGCGCGAGAGAAGCGTGCCATCGGGCAACGTGTTCTCCACCGTCGCGAGCAGGTCGCGCTTGGGCTCGTAGTCCCACGTGGCCACGAGGCCATTGGGATAGGTGAGCGAGGCTTTGAGGTTCGTGCCGGGATGATACGTCCACGCGAAGTTGCCGCCCTCGTTCATCGTCGCGATACGCCCCGAGGCGGCATCATAGCCGATGGTCTGCCGGCGGCTTCCGTTCACCGAATAGCCCGCGTCGCGACCGTAGGCGTCGAAGTGGTGCGTGAGCGTCTTGGTGTATTCGCCCGAGATGGCCTCCGTCTCCAACTCGCCGTAAGCGTTGTAACCGAAGGTCGTCGTGCCCGCCGCGTCCGTCGCCTGGGCCTGACGGCCAAAGACGTCGTAGTCATACGTCACCGCCGACGTGCCGTCCGAATACGTCTGCGACACGAGGTCGCCATAGACATTGTAGGCATAGGTTGTAACAATGCCCCGCGCGTCCGTACGCGTCGCCACCTGGCCCAAGTCCGTCAACGCGTAGGCCACGCCATGGCCGTCGGCGTAGGTCTTCGCGACGACCGCGCCCGTGGCCGCGTCGTAAGTCCATTCCGTCCGGTCACCTTCGCCGTCCTCGTCGCGGAAGGTCGTCATCGCCGTTCGGTTTCCATAGACATCATATTCATAGTCCACCGGATACACCGCGCCCGCCTCGCGCGTTACGTTGCCGCGCACGTCGTAGGCATAAACCGTAACGTTCCCCAAGGCGTTCGTAACCGCGCAGACCCGCCCCGCATCGTCATAGCCATAGGCCGTCACCGCGCCCGAGGCGTCCGTGACCGAGGCCAGCCGCCCGAACGCGTCATACGCCCGGGTCGTCGCGTTGCCGCGGCCATCCGTCTCCGAGAGCACGCGCAGATACTTGTCGTAGGCCACGCTGTTCGTAACGCACGCCGCGTCCACTGATTCCACTGTTACGCCGTCCAGCAACGTCTCCACCGAAGCATTCGCCACGCCCGGAGCCCGCGTCGTGACGGTACGCCATGCGCCGTCGTCCACGATCGTCTCGGTCGTCGCGTTTCCGCGCACATCCACGCTGACGCGCCGCTCGCCCTCCGCGTCCACACGCACCGTCTGCGTCAGGTTCGAGACCGCGACGACCGTCTCCTGCCACGGCTCACCCTCCACCAAGACATAGGTCGTCTCCGTCTCCTGCGGCAGACGCGCCCCCACCTGCGCCGCCACGCGGTCGCCCCACGCGTCGTATTCGTAGACAATCGGCGCCTGCCCCGTCCGCTCCACGCGCACGAGCTGCCCCTTGGCGTTGTAGGTGTGTTCCGTTACGAGCACACTGCCGTTCGCACCCGCGCGCTCCACGCGCGTTACACGCCCCAAGCCATCCCGCCACGTCTTTTCCCAACGCGCCCCATCCGGCGTACCGTAGGCCACCCGCTCCCAACCCGGCCCATAAGTGTGGTATTCCGGCGTCACCGCCGTGCCCGTGACGGACGCCACGCGCCCCTCCGCGTCCAACGCCGTGATCCGCGTGCCCCCGCCCGGCAACGTCGCCACCGTCGTCCACG
>CASEMS010000045.1 GCA_949288955.1 uncultured Lentisphaeraceae bacterium | reverse complement strand
CCCCAGCGGTAGGCGACGCCCTGGTCGGTGGCCAGCACCGTGAGGGTGAGGCCGCCGAAGTCGGCGGTGGCGCCGTTGGCCTTGAGGTCGATGTGCGAACGCTTGGTGTAGAAGGGCACGTCGGCGGAGAGGTCGCGTGTGAAGGTCTCGACCTTGGGGTTCGCGAGGGTGGGGGTGAGGCCGCGGACGTCAAGGCCGATGGGCGCGGGCTCCAGGAGGGCCTGGCCTTTGCGGGAGACGGCGTAGACGATCTGGTCGCCGCTCTTGGAGACGGTGATGGTGTTGGCGCCGTCCGGCGAGGTGACGGTCATGAGCGCGGCGAGCGCGGCTTCCGGTAACATGGGCGTGGCTCCTTTCGGTGAATGTCAATAGGGGATAGCATAACGCACCGCCGCCCCATCGTCAAAGCGCACCCGGCGCGGAGGCGCCGGGTGCGTCTTGGCGTGCGCAGGGGTGCGCGGCTTCCGTCAGCGGGCCTCGGCGAGGCGGACGGTAACGTGCTTGACGGCGGTGGGGCGGTCGCCGGCGACGTGCGCGTCGGCGACGGTCAGCTTGCCGTCCTTCTGGGTGACGGTGTAGCGGGTGATGCGGTAGTCGCCCTTCTCAAAGGCGTAGCCGTCCCCGGCGTCCTCATAGAGGAGCGCGGTGGCGGTGCCGTCGGGGCCGGGGTTGGCCACGAGGGTCAGCTGGCTCCAATCGAGCGCGCCGGTGTGCTGGGCGGGCTTGAGGACGGGGATGGCGGCGCCGGGGCGGACGAGGAGGGTGGCTTGGTCGGGGCCCTGCTCGGCGGGGTCGTCGAGCACCTTGGCCACCTTCCAGTCGCCCTTGGGCAGGGCGGGGTTCTTGGCCCAGCAGGGGATGACGAGGAGGTCGGCGCCCATGAGGAAGACCTGCTCCTCGCGGCGGAGGGCGGGATCCTTGGGGTCGGCGAAGAAGACGGGCGCCATCACGGCGTCGCCCTCGGCGGCGGCGTTGCGGAAGAGGGTGTAGAGATAGGGCATGAGGGCGTAACGGCGCTCCATGGCGGTGCGGAAGGCGTCGGTGGTCTCCTTGCCGAAGATCCAGGGCTCCTGCGCCTGGTGGGCGGAGTGGTTGCGGCAGAAGGGGAAGAAGGCGCCGAAGCCGGCCCACTGGCGCATGAGTTTGGGGTTGGAGCGGTTGCCGAAGCCGCCGAGGTCAGGGCCGTTGAAGGGCTGACCGGAGAGGGCGAGGCTGAGGCTCATGGGGATGGAGAGGCGCATATGGCCCTCGTTGGAGAGGTTGTCCCCGGTCCAGGTGTAACCGTAGCGCTGGCCGCCGATGAAGTTGGCGCGGGTGAGGACGAAGGGGCGGCGGTCGGGGTTGGCGCGGAGGAGGCCCTCGCGGGTGGCGCGGATCATCTGCATGCCATAGATGTTGTGGTAGCGGACGTGGGGGCCGCGCGGGAAGTCGCCGGGTTGGTCGCCGCCGTGGATGTTGTCCGCGGGCATGGTGTGGCCGAAGCCGCCGAAGACCGCGGGCTCGTTCATGTCGTTCCACAGACCGTCGATGGCGTTCTCGGTGATGAAGCGACGGTTGATGTCGGCCCACCATTCACGGACGTCGGCGCGGAGGAAGTCGGGGAACTTGCAGTCGCCGGGCCAGACGCGGCCCACGTAGTCGGTCTTGCCATCGGCGCACTTCACCCAGACGCCGCGCTTGTCGGCCTCGTCGAAGGCCGCATACCCGGCGTTGGGCTCGTTCTTGAGGGCGGGGTCGATCATCCAGACGCCCTTGAAGCCGAGCTTGTGGAGTTCGGCCATGTAGCCCTTCGGGTCGGGGTGGCCCTTGGGGTCGAAGGTGAAGACGCGGTGGCCGCGCATGTAGTCGATGTCCATCCACATCACGTCGCAGGGGATGCGCGCCTCGCGCATCTTCTTGGCGATGTCGAGACAGGCGTTGGCGTCCTTGTAGCCCCAACGGCTCTGCTGGTAACCCAGGGACCAAAGGGGCGGCATGGGGGTCTTGCCCGTCAGCTCGGCGAGGGCGCGCAGAACCTCATGCGGGGAGTCCTCCTCGACGATCAGGACGGGGAAGGTCGGCCCCTCGAAGACGAAGCGGATGGAATCCTCGCCCAGTTCCAGCGTGCCGCGGTAGGTGCTGTCGGCCAGGACGCCGAAGGACGAGCCGTCGGCGCGGACGCCGAGCACCCAAGGGTGGGACTGGTAAAGCCGCTTGGAGTCATAGGTGGCGTAGCCGTAGTTGTCGGTGTTGTAGAGGGTGATGGTGCGGCCGTTGCGGCGGAGGGGGCCGACCACCTCGCCGGTGCCGTAGAGGTCGGTGCCTTTGGGCACGGTGACGGTGGCGGTGGGGCGGGAGCCGTCGTCGCCGAAGGTTACCTTGAGCCCCTTCCAATCCTTCGGGAGGCCCTCGGCCTGCGCCTTGGGCGGCGTGACCCACATCGGCGAAGGCACCCAATTGGCCATTGAGAGCTGCGCCGGCAGGAAAAGCGCCTGGCCGGGGCCGACCGTCAGGGTCGCCCCGGCGTGGTGGACCATGGCCTCGTCCGACACGTCCGCGGCGGGGAGGAGGGGCGCGGCCAACAACGCGGCCGCCAAAAGTAGGGAGTGGGTGTTCGCTTTCATGCCTCTAGTATAATGCGCGGCGTTGCCAGCGCCCAACCCAAGATGGGCGATTTTCCCTCCTGCGTCCGAAAAGACGCACGGCGCCCCGCCCCCGCCCCCCCGAGCCCCAGCCGCCGATCCACCTCGGACTAGCCGCTGATCCACCTCGCCTCGGCGGCCGAGTCTCTTTGGGGCGGCGGCCAATCCTCCGAAACAGTCCCTCAGGTCCTTACGACCTGAAGGACGGGGCGTCGCACAGAGGTGGCGGCCATCGCCTTTTGGGTTAGCCGCCAATCCCCCGAGCCTCAGCCGCCGATCCACCTCGGGTCAGCCGCCGATCCATCTCAGCTCGGCGGCTGAGTCTCTTTGGGACGGCGGCAGGGACATCTCGGACGGTGGTATGGGCGGGCGTCCCAGAGGTCTTAGGCGTTCTGTGAAAAAGTCTTGCGTTCGGGAACCCTAGGGTGCTATTCTATGGGTACGCCGTGGGTGAGCCACGGTTTGTGCTGGCGCACAAACAAGGACGTATCACGAAACTTAGGAACTTTTGTAGCCGTCCGATTGTGTGCACGCGGTCTCGCGTGCCCTTTCGATGTTGCTACAAGGTTATCCTAAGACCCCGTGATAGACATCGGTAAGGGCATGTTTCGTCCCGGGGCTCTCGCCGATCTCAATGTCCCGGGGCGAAAAGGAGACACGCTCCACAATGAAGAAAGCAATCCTCACCGCGGCTTGCGCCGCATTGGCCTTGGGCGCCGCCCAGGCTATGACCAAATCATGGTCGATCGAGACCGGCTGAACCGCCTATGGCGCGGCGAACGCCGACGTCTCGATGGCCAACGGCGCGCATTACGACCTCTCGCTGAGCTCCATCGCCTACACGGGCCATGGCATCTCGGATAACAACGCGACCGCCGCGAAGCTGATTCTGGCGGACAACACAATCACGAACCTTGGGTTTCTGATTGCCAGTTCGGGCGACTGGGGGTCGAACGCCGCCAAGGCGATTGGGCTGGCCATCGTCAAGGACAGTCAGGTGCTCGCCGTCTCCACCGGCACGCATTATGAGTTCTCCGGAGGCGAGGGCAACAAGCCCTTCCCGGGCAAAAACTCCAAAGGCTTCATCTCCTTTGACTTCGGGGACGGGTTCGAGATGGGGACGTATGACACCTTCACGGTCTACTTCCTGAACACGACGACGCCGAGCGCCGACCTCACCATCGACGACCTCTCGGACAATTATTACACCGAGACGGGGCCGACCATCTGCGCCGACGCGCAGGGCAATCTGACCTATCGCGCGACGGGCGCGCTCATCCCCGAGCCGACGGCGTTGGCATTGCTGGCGCTGGGCGTGGCGGGGGTGGCGCTCCGCCGCAAGGCGGCATGAGCCCCGCCGTTGTGGCAGTCTGACAGCCATCGGAATGGGCGGGCCCTTACGGGTCCGCCCATTTTTTGGGGGGATGGCCTGGGGCGCCTTGGGCGTGTCAGGTGAGGAGATCCTCGATCTCGGCCATGGTGAGGGAGGCGACGATGGAGGCGTCGGAGGCGTTGACGGTGGCCTCGATGAGGGCCTGCTTCTTGCGTTGGAGGTCGAGCACCTTCTCCTCCACGGTGTCCTGCGCGATGAGTTTGATGGCCTGGACGGTCTTTTTTTGGCCGATGCGGTGGGCGCGGTCGGTGGCCTGCTCCTCGGCGGCGGGGTTCCACCACGGGTCGAAGTGCACCACGGTGTCGGCGCCGGTGAGGTTGAGGCCCGTGCCGCCGGCCTTGAGGGAGATGAGGAAGACGGGGATGGAGGGGGTCTGGTTGAAGCGCGTGCATTGCGCCAGGCGGTCCTTGGTGGCGCCGTCGAGATAGCAGTAGCCCAGCCCCTCGGCGTCGAGGCGCGCGGCGATGAGCCGGAGCATGGAGGTGAATTGGGAGAAGACGAGGAGGCGATGCCCGGCGGGGACGGCCTCGCCCAGCAGCTCCATGAGGGCGTCGAGCTTCGCGGAGGGGGTTTCGCCCGGGCGCGGCTGGCGATCTTTCAGGAGGCGGAGGTCGCAGCAGACCTGCCGCAGGCGCATGAGCAGGGCCAGCACCTCGAACTTGGATTTCTCGAAGCCCTTTTCGCGGACGAGGCCGCGCATCTTCTCGCGCAGCTCGGCGCGGAGCGTGTCGTAGACCTGCCGTTGGTCGGGGGTGAGCGCGCAGTAGGTGACGGAGCGGATCTTGTCGGGCAGGTCGGCGGCGACGTCCTTCTTGACGCGGCGCAGGAGGAACGGGTGGAGTTTCGCGCGGAGGCGCGCCTGGGCCTCCTCCGCGGCGCGCCCGCCTTCCGCCACGGGGTCTTCGTAGCGCACGCGGAAGTCATCGTAAGGCCCAAGGTAACGTGGCATCAGGAAGTCCATGATGCTCCAAAGGTCGGCGACGCCGTTCTCGATGGGTGTGCCGGAGAGGACCAGGCGGGTGTCGGCGA
This sequence comes from uncultured Lentisphaeraceae bacterium, assembly GCA_949288955.1. Lineage (GTDB taxonomy): Bacteria > Verrucomicrobiota > Kiritimatiellia > RFP12 > DVOR01 > Spyradenecus. The sequence goes on along the minus strand of CASEMS010000045.1, from coordinate 8,286 downwards.
CGAGCTGCTTGACGGCCTGCGCGTTCTGCGTGCGCTGGTTCTTGATGGCCTGCGCCTCGTCGAGGACGACGGCCGACCATCGGCAGGCGGCGTGGAAGGCCACGTCGCGCCGGATGAGCGCGTAGCTGGTGATGACGAGGTCGGCCTCCGGCACCTCGGGGAAGCGCGCCGCGCGGTCCGGCCCGGAGAGCGTCAGCGTCCTCATCCCCGGCACGAACCGCGCCGCCTCGCGCCGCCAGTTCTCCACCAGCGAGGTGGGGCAGACGATGAGGGCGGGCGCGCGGCGCGCCTCCTCGCGGCACCGGGGCAGGGAGAGCCACGTCAGCGTCTGCAAGGTCTTGCCAAGCCCCATCTCGTCGGCCAGGATGCCGCAGAAACCGCATTCCTCCAGGAATCGTAGCCAGTAGACGCCCTCTTTCTGATAGGGGCGGAGCGTTCCCTCCAACGCGCCGAGGGGGACGGGCACCGGGCGGCGCCGCCGGTTCTGGCGTTCCGCGCGCGCCTTCCAATCGGGCGAGGCCTCGAAGTCAATCCCCCCCAGCCGCTCCAACGCGGCCTGCACGAAGGGCGCGTGGACGGCCTCGACCTGCGCCCCGCCGGGGGTGGCGCCCCGCCGCGCATGGCAGGAGGCCAAGGTCTCGCGGACGGCGCGGACGGCCCCGAGGTCGAGCAACGCCACGCGGCCCCCCTTCTCGATGTAGGCACGCCGCTCGCGGACGGCGCGGGCCACGTCATCGGGGGTGACGAGCAGGCCCCCGCGTGGGGAGACGTAGTCGACGGCGACCTCGAAGGCGCCGCCCTTGCCCTCGCGCACGCGCACCGTGGGCGTGATGGTCTCGGCGTGCGCCAGGAAATCCGTCAGCGGCCCCTCCGTCTCCACCTGCCAACCGGCGCGTCGGAGGGCGGGGAGCGTCTCGCCCAGGAAGTTGCGCACCTCGTGCAGGCCGGTCAGCGCGCCCAGGTCATCGCCGCGCAGGCCGGGGAAGCCAACGTCGCGGAGGCGTTTGAGGGCGGCGGCCTCGGCCTCGTCGTTGCGCACCAGGCAATGATAGAAATCGTCGGGGTCTGGCAGGGCGACGGCCTGGCGTGTGCCGACGGCCACCCAAAGCTCCCCATAGCCGGCGAAGAGCTTGGCCGCGACGGCGACCTCGGAGCCTTTCAGCGTCAGCCGAAGGCGCGGCGTGGCGGGCGTGGCCGTGAACAGGTCGGCCGAAACGCTCCGCTCGGCGTCCAACGGCGCCCAGGCGGCCAGGCGCGCGACCTCGCGCGTCAGGAAGTCGAGCGCGTAGGCGCGGGGGATTCGCTCGGCGTGCGCGTAGAGCGATTGGAGCGGGCCGGGAAGGACGTGGGCGAGCGGCCGCGCCACGCCGCCGCCGATCCAGAAGGCCGCGTGCCCCTCGGCCAGCACCGTCCCGCCGGGCGGGAGGTCGAGGGCCGCGCGGAGGCAGTCGTGCTCGGGGTCGGCGGTTACGACCAATGGGGTGGGGAGGGGGTCGGGGCGCACCTCCAGGCGGCGTTTGTCGGCGGCGGAGCCGACCCAGCTGGCGGCGGCGCACCGCAGAAGCGCCAGGAAATCGGCCCTTCGCAGGGTCAGCGTGTCCCCGAAGGGGCCGCCTGCGATGTCCTCCAACATCCCGAGCAGATTCTCGTCGCCCGGTGAGAAGGCATAGGTGGCGGGGGGCAGTTCCTGCGGACGGAAGGGTTTGCCCTCCACGTAAAGGCGCACGCCCACGCGCACCTGCCCGGCGGCGAACTGCTTGGCCACGTCGCCGGGCAGGAAGACGCGCGCCAGCGCCGGTCTCCCCCCAGCCCCGCGCCGGATGAGACCCGAGGCCGCCGCCATCCGTGCGACATGGGCGCGATCCCGTGCGGCGGCCTGGAGGCGCTCGGCGCTGCCGTAGTGGCGCATCACGCCGAGGGCCACGGCGATGACGTGTTCGCAGAGCAACCCACGGTCGCGGTTGGTGGCGCAGGGGCAATGGCCCTCCACGAGGCCGTTCTTGAGCATGGTGAAGGTGGCGAGGATGGGCGCGCCGCCGCTCATCACGTATCCCCGGCCCGTGGGATAGTCAAAGGCGATGCGCGACACCGCGCCCTGCCGCACCAACCCTTCCGCGCGCGCCAACAGGGGGCCGCCCGCCCACCGTTCGATCTCCAGGCGCGTCGGCGCGCGTTCCGCGGCGAAAAGGGTCGTCTCGGGGGCGTCGACGGGATGGTCATGCGCCCATTGGAGACCCACGGCCACGGCGTGCTGGCAGACCTTGCCGACCCGCCCCAACCCGCAGGGACAGAGCGTCTGCGCCACCTTCCCATCGCGCACCCGGATCCGTGCCACCAGCCGCGACGCCCCCATCCGCACCGAACCCGCAAGCAACTCCCCCTGCGCCCGAACCCCCTGCACCGCCCCCGCCGCCTGCAGCGCGCCCCCCGCCTCCAACACATCGGAGGCGGCCCACGCCATCACCTGTTGCCGCGTCAGTTCCATAAAACGCGCAAAGTCTAACAGCCCCACCCCCAAAACGCAATCATCCCCGCCCAGGCCTTTTGGCACGCCAAAGGCAAAAAACCGAAAAAGCCCCTTGCGCAAATGGGGGGGGGTGGTATTATACGTGGCGTCATGGGCGAATGGTTCGCTCATGACAGCCCCATGAGGGCAGGAGTCAGAGACATGAAACTGTTGTTGAGCGCGGTTTTTGCCGCATTGACGTTGGGCGCCGCGCAAGCGCTCACATTGACATGGGAACGGAACGGCGAGAGTTCGCAGGCCATTGACACCACGGATTCGTTTTCCGTCGCATTTGTCATCACCAGCGATTTCGCGGACCTTTCGGCCGGGTCGAATCTGGCAATCGCGACCTTTGGGGCGGACAATCGCGCGATTTTGGCATATTCGGGGGCGGATGGCCTTGGGGCTCGGTTCGGGTCTTGGTGGAGCAGTGCGACCTCTGAGACTTCCACGGGGACGAATACCATCGTGCTGAACTTCGAGAAAAACGGCGCGTCCTATTCCATCACCACTTACGTCAATGGCAAGGCCGATGGGCGCGGGGCGGCTTCGCCGATCACGTTGTCCGAGAGCACGACCTTTACGTTTGTTACGGACGCCGAGAACCGTTGGACGATTGATGCCGTCGGTGTCTATGATGGGGTGGCTTCGGAGGCGCAGATCGCCGCCTTCGCCAAGAGCAAGGACATCCAGACCATCCCTGAGCCGACCGCTTTGGCCCTCCTCGCCCTCGGCGTCGGTGGCCTCGCCCTTCGTCGCCGCGTCGCCTAATCCCGCCCGGCAACAAAAAAAGCCCCCGACCTCATTCGAGATCGGGGGCTTTTTGCTTTATCAAGGGCGGCACCATTGTCTCACGCGCGCACGCTCCTTAAAAGAGAAGGGTGGTGCGGGTGGTGTCGAATGCGGCCTCGATACGATCCTTCTCGGCGGGGGAAAGGGGGCAGCGGGCGAGGTTCAGGACCTTGAGGGTGCGCCAAGGCGTGAGGTCGGCGGGGAGGCGGGAGACCTTGGTGCGGGAGAGGTCGAGCCACTCCAGCCCCGTGCCGAGGTCGTCGGGGACGGCGGCGATTGGGTTGCCGGAGAGGATGAGATGACGGAGGGCGGCGGGTTTCGCGGGGGCGGCGGTGAGGCGGTTGTCGGCGAGGTAGAGGCGCTCGATGGTGCCGGGGAGGGCGGGGAGCGCGGTGAGGCGGTTGTTGTTGAGGCGGAGCCAGCGGAGGCGGGTGCGCGAGAGGTCGGGCAACGCGGCGATCAGGTTGCGGTCGAGGTTGAGGTACTCCAGGTTGGCCCAGTCGGAGGTCTCCTTGGGGAGGGCGGTGAGGCGGTTGTCGGCGAGCCAGAGGCGCGCGACGCCCTGGGGGACGAAGCCTTCGGGGAGGGCGATGAGGGCGTTGGCGGAGAGGTTGAGCTCGCGGAGCCCGGCGGGGAGGCGGAGGGCGTAGACGCGGTTGGCGCCGACGTCGCGGAGGTGGAGGGCGCGGAGATCCTGCGTGAGGGCGGGGATGGCGTTGGTGGGGCCCTGGACGTAGAGCTCCTGGGCGGCGAGGGGGGCGGCGGCGAGGGCCGCGAGGAGGAGGTGGTTCAGTCCCATTGTGCGATTTCTCCGCAGAGGATGGCCTCGGTCTGGCCGTTGCGTTCAAGGATGAGGGCGCCGTCGTCGCGGATGCCGCTGGCGATGCCCTCGATGTCGCCGCCGGCGGGGCGGACGCGGATGGGGCGGCCGCGCTTGCAGTCGAGGGCGTCGAGCTCGGGGCGGAGGGCGGGGAGCCCGCCCGCGGCCCAGCGGGCGTAAAGCGTCTCGAAGGCGGCGCAGAGGTCGGCCAGGAGGCACAGGCGGTCGAGGCCGCCGAGGCCGATGGCGCGATGGGCGAGGGCCTCCGGCACCGCGCCGGTGTTCACGCCCACGCCGACGACGATGCCCTCGATGCCGCGGGCGGAGGTCTGCGCCTCGCAGAGGATGCCGCAGACCTTGCGGTTGGCGAGGAGGACGTCGTTGGGCCACTTGAGCCCGGCCTCGAAGCCGCGGGCGCGGAGGGCCGTGGCGACGGCGATGCCGGCGACGAGCGGGAGGGTGGCGGCGACCTCGGGCGGCGCCTTGGGGCGCGCAAGGAGCGAGAAGGTCAGGCACTGCCCCGGCGCGGCCTCCCAGGCGCGTCCCAGACGTCCGCGCCCGGCGGTCTGCCGCTCGGCCACGACGAGGGAGCCCTCGGGCGCGCCGCCCTCGGCCAAGGCCAGGGCGGCGGTGTTGGTGCTGGGGCTCTCCGCCAGGAAATGGGCGTGGCGGCCGAAGGTCGCGGTGCGCAGGCGGGCACCGAAGAAGCGTTCGCGCAGGCCGCAGAGGAGGGCGGTGTCGGCGGCGGCGAAGTCGTGCCGCCAGAGTTGGTCGGGGAGCGTCCAAGCGAAGGCGGTGTGCTCGCGGAGGGTCGGGGTGGGGGCGCCGCCGCCCACGGGCGCGCAGAGGACGCCGTGGAGGGTGAGGGCGAACTCGGGGTAGGTGTGGCGCACGGCGGCGGTCTCGGCGAGGGCCTCGATTGTCAGTCCCAGCTCCTCGCGCACCTCGCGGACGGCGGCCTGCGCGGGGGTCTCGCCGGGCTCGATCTTGCCGCCGGGGAACTCCCACTTGTGGGCGGTGGAGGCGTAACGCGAGGCGCCGCGGCGGACGCAGAGGACGGCCCCGTCGGGGGCGAGAATCAGGGCGGCGGCGACGTTGAGGGAAGGCGTGTCCATGGATCAGGCGTGGGGGTGGTGATGGCGGTGGGCGCGGAGTGCGCCATTGAGGAGCAGCGCGGCCAGCGGGATGAGCGCCCAGAGGGCGGCGGCGTGGCTGTGGGCGTGGTCGGGGGCGGTGAGGCCCGGGACGTGGATGAGTCCGGCGAGGGGGAAATCGATGAGCAGCCCGATGGCGATGGCGGTGAGCGCCACGCCTAACACGAAGGCCGCCGTGGCCCGCCACCCGAAGGCCCGCCCCAACACCAACAGCGCGGCGACGTGCGTGGTGGGCGCGCAGGCCATGAAGACGAAGGCCGCCCCAGGCGAGAGCCCGCCCGCGATGAGCCCCGCGGCCACGGGGATGATGGCCAGCGAGCAGGCGTAGGTGGGGATGCCCACGAGCACGGCCAGCGCGTAGGCCACCGGCAGGGGAAGCCCGGACAGCGCGTCCTCGGGGATGGCCATGCCCAAGGCCGCCGCCACGGCCACGCCTGCCAACAGGAAGCCCGCGAGCTCGCCGGGGAGGTGGACGAAAGCGTAGCGCGCGGCGTCGCGCAGGCGGGTGCGGCGGTCGGCGAACTCGTGGTGGTGGGCCTCGCCGTCGCGGTGGGGGTGGTCGGGGTCGTGGTGGTGGCAGGCGCAGAGGCCGGAGCAATCGTCCGCCAGGTCGGGCGTCTCATGGGGTGGGGGCTGGGCCACGCCGAACCACCGCACCAACGCCCCGGAGACGACGCCCGCGGCGAAGGCGCCCACGAAGCGCAGCACCGTCAGCGCGGGGCCGAGAATCGCCCAGCTGGGCAGGAGCGCGTCCGTCCCCGCCTGCGGGGCGGAGGCCAAAAAGGCGCAGACGGGTGCCTTGCGCGCGCCGCTCTTGCGCAGGGCCAGCCCCACCACCAACACGCCGCAGGAGCAGATGGGCAGGGGCAGCCCCACGAGCGAGGCCTTGAGGATGGGCAGCCACCCCGGGCCGCCGAGGTGCCGGCGTAGCCACCGCTCGCTGAGAAGATAGGAACAGAGGAAGGCCAGGGCGAAGCCCACGAGCAGCCACGGGGCCATGTCCAGCCAGATGTCGAGGAAACGGTGGAGGAAATCGTGGATCATCGCGCGCCCTTTCAGTCGGGAAGCCCCGCCAGACGCCGCGCCAGGGCGGGGAGGCCGGGGTCGCGCGCGCCGAAGGTTACGAGCGCGAGGCCGGGACGCGCCAAGGCACGGAGCCGCGCCTCCGCCGCCGCCAGGTCGGGGATGGCCTCGGCGGGGCAGGTGAGGCGCGCGAGGAGCGCGTCGCTGTTCACGGAACGGTCGGCGGTGCCGCCGGCGTCGTAGACGGGCAGGAGGAGGAGTCGGTCGCAGGGGCGGAGGGTGGCGCCGAACATCGCGGCGAGGTCGCCCAGCATCTTGCGCAGGGGGGCGTAGCCATGCGGCCGCCAAAGGCCCACGACGCCCTGCGGGAAGGCCTCGGCGAGGGTTCGCCAGGCGGCGGCGAGCTTCTCCACGTTGTGCGCGTAGTCATCCACCACGCACGCGCCGTTCAGCGTGCCCACGCGCTCCAAGCGCCGCCGCACGCCGCGGAAGGTGGCGAGCGCCGCGCCGAGCGCCTCCGCGTCACACCCCAGAGCAAGGGCCATCGCCAACGCGGCCTTGGCGTTGGCCACGTTGTGGGCGCCGGGCATCGGCAGCCGCCAGTCGCGCCCCCGCCACGCGAAGCGGGTCTCCCAGCCCTCGCTCCGAGGCGGGGGGCCGGGGGGCGAGGCGGAGGTGTCGATGACGACGCCTGTGGCCTTCGCCTTGAAGGCACGGAAGAGCGCCTCCGCCTCCGCCTTGGGGAAGTGGTCGCTGGAGGCGTTGGTTACGATGACATGGGTGGGGTCGAGGGCCATGAGCGACTTGTCCGACTCGTCGGCCTCCGCCACCATCAGGCCGCACGGATCCGCCGAGGGACGCACCGAACCGATGCGCGCACCCCCCGCGTCCCAGCCGATGGCCTCCGCGCCATTCACCACGAAAGGATCGCGCCCGCATTCCGCCAACAGATGACCCAGAAGCGCCGTGACGGAGGACTTGCCGCAGGTGCCCGTTACGGCGATGAGCGCGTGCCCCCGCGCCAAGGCCGCCAACGCCGCGCTGCGGTGGAGCGTGCGCAGACCAAGGGTTTGCGCTTTGAGCAGATCCGGGTTGTCGGCCTCGATGGCGGTGGAATAGACCACGGTCATGCCGGGAGCCACGCCGCTGCCATCCTGCGGAAAGAGCGCCACCCCCTGCCGACGGAGCGTCGCGAGGGTCGGCGTCTCCGTTCCCGCGCCCAACAGACGGTCCGAACCGCTCACGCGCCAACCTTTGTCCAAGAACGCCTGCGCCAAGGCGCTCATCCCCACGCCGCCGATACCAATCAAATGCACCGCTTCCATGCCCCCCATTATAACACAGCGTCTCCCGCCTCATCGGCGGCTGGGAAGTTCGGTGTGCGCAGTCTTGCACCGCGAAGACACGAAGGTCGCGCGGGAGAGCTCGCGGCCTCCGCCGCTCGCTCTGCGGGCTTCGCCCGCTGACCGCTCCCTACCGCCCTCGCCTCCCGTGCTACCCAAAGAGAAAGCCCGCCCCCAAAAAAAGCATCGGCGGCTGAGACAGGGAGAGTCAGCGGCTGATCCACCGAGACTCAGCCGCTAAGTCTCCTTGTGTCGGCGGCTGAGCCTCCGCGAAGACGCGGTTGCGCCGGGACACGTCGACGCTAACGCCAGGCACATTCGTGCCCTCCCGCGCCGAGCGCCCCGGCTTTCGGTGAGGCCCTCGCTTGCCTCTACGGCGCGAAGGCGGCGGGCGGGAGGGCGAAACAAGGGGGCGTTTTCGCCCCCGCCGCTTTCGCCCGGCGTTAGCCCGCCGTCCTTCGCGCACCCTCGCGTCCCCGCGGAAAAGAAGACTCCGGCAACTCAAGCCTATCTGCGTGGGCAAGGCCCAGGGCACCCACACGCCGCCGAGGCGATTTGCAAGCCAAATGAGCCAGGGCTTCAGGATAGAGCTGAAATAGCTTCATAGGCGGTGAGTCCTTTCAGGGTGACGGTGCGGGAGATGCTGTT
>CASEMS010000044.1 GCA_949288955.1 uncultured Lentisphaeraceae bacterium | reverse complement strand
AGAAAGGCTCCGTCGAGCGCCACAACCGCCTCCTGCGCACCTACCACCCCAAACCCACCGACTTCTCCAAGCTGAGCCCCCACACGCTCAGACAGACCCACCGCCTCATCGTCCACTACCCCCGCTCCCCCCGAAAGGCCCCCTGACCCATGCGTATCCTACAAGCCATCCCCCGCGCCCTGCGCAATTCTATTGAAACTCTACACCGCAACCCGATATAAATATATTGCGATAACAAGAAGCTCAATTCCCTCGATATGTTGACGACTCAAGAAATCTCGCTGCCGAAAGCAATAACATGATTTCATCTTTAGACATCGTTTGGGGATCAATGGAAACCCATTTCCCCGCATAACCTTTCATGAGCCAAGGCAAATCCAGCATTATCCGTTGTCGCCAATCGTTACCATTGTAAGAACGGCAACACATTACAATTTTGCCGTAGTGATAATTCATATTTCGATACGCATTATTGAGGCAATCTGGGAAATCAGGTATTCTTGCATCAATTAAGGCATTAATCATGCGAGCCACATCATTGTAATTGCCGTTGTCTACAGCATCACAGATAGAAGGAATAATTGCCCGCAAAGCCTCCTTATATTTTCTCACGCGCTCTTCGTTCATTGGACACCCTGGAGAAATTGAAGTCTCAAGAAGATGGGCAAACTCTTCAATGCAACCTGAGTCTTCATGCCGTTCTTTATAGATTTCCAGAATTTGTCCAATAATCTCAGGCCAAGTGGTCGTTCTATCAATCGTATGTTGAAGCCATTCCTTCTCCTTGGAATCAAGCAAGCCTCTAACAAAAGTAATAACCTTCTCAAGTGTATCATACCTTGAGATGAGAAAATCCTTAAACGTTGTATATCGCAATGTTATGATGAACTGCTTATCAGATATGCCATTCCCTTCTCCGTTAGAATATACAACGATGGCAATATCCCCATTATCCATTACAGGAAAACCAAAACAGTTTTTGATCATTGGAAACGGCGAATAATGTCGTTCGCCTCCCTTTTTGTCAATGAATTTCGCTCTGGAGGTCTCATAAGGATGTGCAAAGGAAAGAGCCCTGATATATTTGAAAAAATCATCATCAATGGGAATGTCACTAGCCTGCGCCTTGGGAAATGCCTTCTTGAACGTATTCCCAAAAAACTTGGCATAATCAACATCTTTATCGTTATCTTTGCAATTAGAACCAAAGGGATAAATGACATTCTCTTTGATTATAGGAATCTCAAAAAATTCCTTTACTGCAGAGAATACAATGTCAGCATGAATCATGAAAAGATAGAACTCTTCGACGTTTTGCGGAGGGGTCAGATGTGAATCAAGATAGTTGATGGAATCATGAAGTCTATCCTGCACAACGCACGCAAATAGATATTGTTGTGCCAACACTTCATTTATCTTAAAAGCTTTTGTACGTTGTAAGAGCTCACTCAGCTCTTCTTTGATGACGGGATTAAATCTCTTGGCGAGCATCTTAGACCATTCCATTCCGTTCCACCCCTTCCTTCTTTAATAATTCGAATTTTACAGGCCGCGGAAGCGCTCGAAGAAAGCTTGAAGGCGGCGGGTGACGGCGGCCTTCTTTTCCTCGCGGGCGGAGCCGAAGCGGGAGAGTTGGGGGAGGAGGGCGGGGAGGTCGGTGCCGGTGGTCTTGAGGAGGTCGTCGCGGAAGGCCGTCGCCATAAAGGCGCGGGTCTGCTCGGGTTTGAGGCCTTCCTCGGCGATGATGGCCTCCAACTCCGCCTCACGGCGCGCTTGGACGAAGGTGCGCCAGGCGGCCTCAGGCTCGCCGCCGCAGACGGTCTCGGCAAAGGCCTCGATGAGGGCCTTCTTGCTGCGCAGACGGGTAGAGGAGTCGATGGCCTTGGAGATGGAGAGGCGCAACCCTTTGTCTTGGCGGTCGCCGGCGTGGTAGCGCCTGACGAGGGCGAGGATATCGTCGATGCCGATCTCCTCTTGGCGCACCAACTCCATCTCGAAGACGATGTCGTCATTGACGTCGGTTTTCTCGCCGGGAGCTTGTTTGGCGCGGGCCTGCCACAGGTCGATGTAGGCGCCCTGCCAATCCTGGAGATCGCGCGGCGGCAAAGGGTCATCCCCCACGAAAGCGTCGAAGGCGGAGAGGATGTTGCGCAGGCGCAGCAGTGCGCCGAAGAGGCGGATGAACTCCTTTTGCGCCGCCTCGCCCACGATGGGTTGGCCGACGGGGAAGCGTTCGCGCAAGAGGGCGATGAGTTCCAGGTAACCGGGATGGTGCGCGCCGTCGCCATCGTCGTAGCCGTTGAGGTAATCGGCGTAGGGGCGCAGGAGGACGACGCCGCGGGCGTCCTTGTCGCCGAAGAGGGCGAGGGCCTCGTTGGTCTCGTCCCGCAGGTCGCGGAAGGTAACGATGTTGCCGTAGGACTTGACGGAGTTGAGGATGCGGTTGGTGCGGGAGAAGGCTTGGATGAGGCCGTGCATCCGCAGGTTTTTGTCCACCCACAGCGTGTTGAGCGTGGTGGCGTCGAAGCCGGTGAGGAACATATTGACGACGATGAGGAGGTCGACCTCGCGGTTCTTCACGCGACGGGAGAGGTCTTTGTAGTAATTCTGGAACTTTTCCGGGGAGGTGTCGAAGTCCGTGCCGAAGGCGGCGTTGTAGTCGCCGATGGCACCCTCCAGGAAGGCGCGCGAGGAGGCGTCCAGCCCCTCGGCGTCGAAGTCCTCGTCGGGCTCCTCCTCGTTGGGGGCCCAGCTGAAGATGGTGGCCACGCGCAGGGGACGCCCCGTCTCGGCCAGCTGCCTGCGAAACTCGGCGTAGTAGCGCTTGGCCGCGTCGATGGAGGCAACGGCGAAGAGCGAATTGAAGCCGTCCACGCGCCGCCCCTTGAAGGCATAGGCGTGGCCGCGCTTGGTCTTCTGGTCGAAGTGGTCGAGGATGTAGCGTGTCACGCCGGCGATGCGCTCGGGCGCCAGGAGGGCGCGCTCGGTGTCGATGGCCGGCACCTGGGCGTCGGCCAGGTTTTCCTTGGGGCGGAAGGTGCGCACTGTGTCGATGCGAAAGGGGAGGACGTTGCCGTCGCGGATGGCGTCAACGATGGTGTAGGTGTGGAGGCGTTCGCCGAAGGTCTGCTCCGTCGTCCGGGGCGTCGGCGCGGCGCCGGAAGGCGCGTTCGCGGCGAAGATGGGCGTGCCCGTGAAGCCGAAGAGATGATAGTTGCGGAAGCGTCTGGCGATGGCCGCGTGCATCTCGCCGAACTGGCTGCGGTGGCATTCGTCGAAGATGATCACCACATGCCTGCGGTAAGCCGGGTGAATCTTGTTGCGCTTGACGAAGAGGCTCAGCTTCTGGATTGTCGTTACGATGATGCGCGCACGCTCGCGTGAGCACCGCCGTGGAATCGTTCCCGTTCGCCGCGCCCTTCTCGAAGCGGTCATACTCCTTGATGGTCTGATAATCCAGATCCTTCCGGTCCACCACGAAGAGCACCTTGTCGATGCCCTCCATCGCCGAGGCTAGCTGGGCCGTCTTGAACGAGGTCAGCGTCTTGCCGCTGCCCGTGGTGTGCCACACATAGCCGCCCGCCGTCGGCGTCCCCATTCGCTTGTAGGCGCTCGACGTGGCGATGCGCCGCAGGATGGCCTCTGTCGCCGCGATTTGGTAAGGCCGCATCACCAACAGCGAAGGCTCCGTCTCCGCCGTCAGCACGCAATAGCGCGTCAGCACGCTCAGGAACGTCTGCTTGGCGAAGAACATCCGCGCGAAATCCTCCAAATCCGCGATCACGCGGTTGCGCCCATCCGCCCAGAACGACGTGAACTCGAAGCTGTCGCAGCTCTTCTTCCCGCGCGCCCCCCGTCTGCCGCCCTGCTCCCGGATGGCCCGCCACCGCGTCGTGTTGGAATAATACTTCGTGTGCGTCCCGTTCGAGATGACGAAGAGCTGCACATACTCGAAAAGCCCGCACCCCGCCCAGAAACTCTCCCGCTGATAACGGTTGATCTGGTTGAACGCCTCCCGCAACGCCACCCCCCGCCGCTTCAGCTCGATCTGCGCCATCGGCAAGCCATTCACCAGAATCGTCACGTCATAACGCGCCGCGTGCGCACCGCCCGGCTCCGCGTACTGCCGCATCACCTGCAAGCGGTTGTTGTGGATCCGCCGTCTGTCCAGCAACGTCACGTTCTTGAAACTCCCATCGTCCCGCCGCAACACCTCCACCGGCGAACGCTGCAACCGCGCCGTCTTCTCCGCAATCCCCTCGTTCGCCGCCGCGATGGCCCCCCGGAAGAAACGTTCCCACTCCCCCTCCGAAAAGACGATCCCATTCAATACCTCCAACTGCCGCCGCAGGTTCGCCACCAACGCCCCCTCATCCCCAATCGCCACCGGCTCATACCCCTGCGCCGCCAACCGCGCCACCAACGCGTCCTCCAATTCCGCCTCGCTCTGCCACCCCTCCGCCACACGCGGCAGCGGCTCATACTCCGCCACCACCGTGCACGCATCGCTCTCCGCGATCAACCCAAGCTCACTCATGCCAGACCCTTTCTCTCATGCACCGACTCCGCCGGTCAGCGCGTGCCTTCCTCAAGAATCTCAAGGTAGGGCGCAAACGTGTAGACCACGTTCCGCTTCCCTTCCGTTCGCGTGAGAAATCCCCGGCTGACGAAATCCTCCAGCGCACTCCCGACGGTCGGCACAGAGAGGGTGCCGCCGAGCGCATCCGCAATCTTTTTGCGGGTACCCGAAGGTTGGGCAAACAGCACCTCCAAAATCTGCCTCCCATGGCGGCCGACCGGATTGGCGTCCAACTCCTCGACCAACCTCTGCCGCAATGCAAGAATGCGCCGCGCCGCGCCAATGGCCTCCTTGGACGATTCCGCGACGCACCGCAGGAAGAACTTCACCCACGCCTCCCACGCCCCCTGGAGGCAAATGTCATCGAGCCGATCGTAATACTCCATGCGGTGCCGCTTGAACGAAAGGCTCAGATAGAGCAAGGGACGGTCAAGAATCCCCTGCTGCACCAGCCAGAACGTGATGAGCAATCGCCCCACGCGGCCATTCCCGTCCCAAAAAGGATGGATGGTCTCGAACTGCGCATGGATGAGGGCAATCTTGAGCAAAGGTGCGAAAGGCGTCTCATCGTGAAAGAACGCCTCCAAATCGCTCAAGGCTTCCTTCAGCGCCGGGACTGGCGGCGGCACATAAGTAGCCTGTTTGATGGTGCAGTTCGATGGCCCGATCCAATTCTGCCCGTCTCGGAAGGCGCCCGGGGCGCGCGCGCTCCCACGGCCGGTCGCCAACAATTTCCCATGGATCTCGCAAATCAGCCGCAGGCACAACGGCAACTCCTTGAGGCGCGAAAGCCCGTGGCGCATGGCCTGGACGTAATTCGAGACCTCGATTTGGTCCTCCGTCACAGGGTCATCGGAGACCACATCGGCGAACGAAGCCTGCGTCCCCTCAATTTGTGAGCTGAGCAGAGACTCCTTGCGCACGAACATATCCACGAAAAGGTCCGGGTTGGGCAAAATCGTCGTGAGGCCGTTGAGCGTCCCAAGTTGGCGCTCCGCCTCGGCAAGCAACAGCACCATCTCCCCGTCCAACTCCAAGGGCGGGTTCGCAGGCGGCAGAGGATTGGGGATAAAAGCACCCATCCCATCGGTTTGTATGCCTAAATGTCCAGCCCGTTGCGAAACCATGACTGTCTCCTTTCTTTCTTTAGTATAGCATAGACGCCATCCTCCTTAGAAAAGAAAAGTGCACTTTTCTTTCCTTAGCGCCTTGTCGGAGACCCCGTTAGGAAAGAAATCTTTCGTAAGGACCCTTTCGGGGACCTCCTTAGAAAAGAAAGTGACGCTTTTCTTTTCTTGGCGCCCCGCCCAGGGCCTCAGCCCACCTGTTCCTTGAAGTCCAGCAACCGTTCCCGATAATAGGCGAACTGCTTCCGACGCAACGCAATCTCCCCCGGCAAGCCCGATCGCAAATCCCCGCACAGCGCCTCGAACTTGTCCAATATCCCCACAATCCACCCCTGCTCCGCCAACGAAGGCACCGGAATGCAAAATGCCATGATACGCTTCTTGTCGCCACGTGGCATCTTTGCGCCTCTCGCATACTGATTGTCGTAAAAGAAAAACGAGTCCGAGGAAAGGACGTGAAAGAGAAACCGTGGAAGGATGTCTTTGGTTGTCAATCGAAAGACCAGTACATCCCCTCCCGCGCCACCTTCGCGATCTGCTTGCCAAATCTTCTTCAAGTAAGGGCAAATATTCCCGACAAGAATATCGTTAGGCAGAAAGTGCGTAACGCTGCCGGAAGAGGGAACATACAGAGAATCGCGTCTGCCGCCTCGGTCAGGCAACAGATTGTCCACCCCGACGTAGCATCTTTCTGTCAAAGTGAGGCAGTCCATCTTGTCTGTCGCATACTTTGTGACTTCCCCCAGCGTCACCCATTGCGCGGGCCTAGGCCGCCATACAAATCTGTCTGTCTGTCTGTCTCAACCCACAGGGTATTTTAGCGGTCTCGTCGTCAAAAGTCAAAAGGCGCTCGCGCCAATAGGCGTACTGTTTCTTCCGCGCCTCCAGCTCCGTTTGGAGTTGTTCTTCCAACTCCGCCTCTAGCACTGTGAAGCGATCCAAGATCCGCACAATCTCCTCCTGCACCGCCATCGGCGGCACCGGGATACGAAGACATTCTATAACGACACGCGCCAACCGAGGCACACTTGCTTTCCGCACCTTTCCTTTCAACTCATATTGACGGGATATGAGTACATGGTAGACGAAACGATTGTCCAAAGTTTCTCCACCGTCAATGCAATAACAATCATCCGCCGCCCAAAAGTCCACATCACTATATCCTATTTCTCCCGCGGCACCAGCAGCGATGACAAATGTCGTTCCCCGCGGGGAATTACTGTGACCATATCGTCCCAATGGGGTCAGGCTGTTCTGATAAACCGGATAAGGTGCATCCACAGAGAGTTGCCCACGAACCACACGAATCCCACGTTGGATCTGTGCCACCTCGCCGAGCGGTTTGTATGGGACGCCGTTGGGGCAAAGTTGTTGGATAAGGTCGTGGAGGCGGCTCATGGTTTGGGCTCCGGGGGGAAGACGGTTGCGAGAAGGCGGGGGAACTCGGAGATAAGGTAAAGAGGAATGACGCGGACGGCACCGTAGGCGGAGAGGTTTTCTTGGGAGGCGCGAATGGCAAGAGCGAGATTCTTTTCCTCCATGAGCAGGCGCAGGCTCCGCATGGCACCGGTTTTCCCAGACTTCACCTCGATAGGCAGGACGCGTCCATCGTGGGGCATCAAATAGTCCACCTCGGCGGAGGAGGCGCGCGCCTCACGGTGCCAATAATAAAGCGCAGCTTCCTCGAAAGGGGAGCCCATCTTCTGCAACTCCAGCCCCACGAAGAGTTCGGCAAGCGCCCCACGATTGACAAAGACGTCTGGCGCGCTCGTGCCCCAATCGGAGATGTCCAAACCGCTCTCGCACAGGTAGAGTCCCACATCAAAGAAGAGCAATTTGCTGCGCTTCGGATCGATGTCGCCGCCAAGCGGTAAGCCGTTGGCATGGCACGCGGAGACGCGAACCAGGAGTTTTGCCTGCTCCAAGAGTTGCGCGGACTCCTTGGCTTGGCGGCTGCCAAGCCCGGCCTCCGGGTCAGCGTAGACAAACTTCCGCCCGGTCTGCTCGATGGCAGAGGCAAGCACTCGTCGGATGCGTTCGGCAGGCACGCGCGCCCGATATTTGTCGAAGTCCGCCTTAAGGGAGACAAGGATGTCCGTCTGCTCACGTCGCGCCTCAATAAACGACCCACTCTCGACATAGGCCAAGACGGCCGCTGGCATTCCGCCCACCACGCAATAGTCCCGCAACAGACGCAAAAGCGTCTCGTGCACAAAAGGATCCACCGGCCCAAGCCCCACCAGCGCCGCATCCCAAAAACGCTCTTGTCCCACCGCCTCGACAAACTCATGGAAAGAGAAAGGGTAAACAAATAGATTGCGAATCCGCCCGACGCCAAATCCCCCGGCCGCACCAAAGGCGAACTCCAACAGTGATCCTGCCGCCACCACGTGCAGGCCTGGGCGTTGCTCATAGAAATAGCGCAAAGCCGTGATGGCCCGAGGACATTCCTGGATTTCGTCCAAGAAAAGCAGGCTTTTGCCATCCTCCAAGCGTACCCCCGTGCGCAACTCCAGTGCCTGACAGATGGACACGATGTCCAAATCTCCCTCAAAGAGCCTCCCCACCTCCGGCGTCCGCTCGAAATTGATTTCCGCGAAAGCCTGAAATCGCTGCGCCAAAACCCGCACCGCGGAGGTCTTGCCCGTCTGTCTTGCCCCACGCAACAACAACGGCTTGCGGGGCGAGGTTTCGGCCCAAGCCCTCAGCGAGTCATCCAGTTTACGCCTAAAATACGCACACACCGTCTGTTACCTCCCTAACTGTCCTCTATGATACCCGTTGCCTGACACAAATGCAAGGCAAATCCGAGGGCGAAATGGAAAAAAGACAAGGTAAATCTGAGAACGAAATGGCAAAAAGACAAGGCAAACCCAGAGAGAAGGTCGACGTCAGAGAGCGTCCTCCCGGAAGTCATGGAGGCGGCTCATGGTTTGGGCTCCGGGGGAGGGGCGGAAGGGGATGGTCCTGGAGGAAGCGGTCGAAGTCGGAGCGGTAGGCTTGGTCCTGGAGGCGGCGGTATTTCTCGAACTCGGTCTCGGCGTGGAGTTTGGCGGCTTCCATGGAGATGGAGCCCTTGCCTTTCAGGATGCCGCGGCCCCAGAGCGTGAGGAAAGCGTCCAGACGCTTGATCCAGTCTTCCATGGTCATGGGGATGTGGCGTTTGGCTTGGTCCTCGGCGTAGTCGAGGTAAGCGGAGACGATGCGGGCGAGGCTGTCGAGCTCGTCTTGGGTGAGGTAGTCTTTGGCCACGCCGACGTCGTACTTCTGTATTTTGCCTTCTGGGGAGTCTTTCCAAGAGGTCAGGCCCATGTGAGGTTTGGCGGCGTCGGCGCGAGCGCGGATGAGCTCGGCGGCGGTTTGGCCGGTGATGGCATAGTGGAGTTTGTTTTGGACGTTGGCGAAGAAGGCGCGCGTGGCGGGGGCGGTGGGGTCGTAGTCGAGTGCCGTGGCGTAGATGTCGGTTATTTTTTGGTAGAAGCGGCGTTCGGAGAGGCGGATCTCGCGGATTTTCTGGAGGAGCTCGTCGAAGTAACGCGCGGTGAGGCGCGAGCCGCCGTTCTTGAGGCGCTCGTCATCCATGGCCCAACCTTTGATGGTGTAGTCGCTGACAATGGCGTTGGCCCATTTCCGAAACTGGACGGCGCGAGGGCTGCCGACCTTGAAACCGACGGCGATGATGGCTTGAAGGCTGTAGTGTGCCACTTGGCGGGAGACTGGGCGGGTACCCTCTTGCTGAACTATTCGAAAATATCGAATAGTTGCCTCCTCTAACAACTCGCCGTCGGCGTAGAGTTGCTTGAGGTGATGGTTGAGGGTGGGGAGGCCGATGTCGTAGAGGGCGGCCATGAGGCGTTGGGTCATCCAGAGGGTCCCATCTTCGAGGCGGAGGTCGAAGGAGACCGTGTCGTCGCCGGCGGCGGCGACGAAGGTGAGGTATTCGGCGGCGGAGGATTGAGGGAGGGTGGCTTTCTTGGGACGTTTCGTCATGGGGTGTCCTCCCGGAGTTGGGCGACGAGGGCGTCGAGCTCGGCGCGGAGGGCAGCTTGGCGGGCGACGGTGGCGGCGAGGTCGGCCTCGATGGCTTGGATGTCGATGGTCTCGCGGGTCTCCTCGGGCTGGACGTAGGCGGAGACGGAGAGGGTGTAGCCTTGGGCCTCGATGGCCTCGGCGGGAACGAGGGCGGCTCGGTGGGGGATGGTTTGGCGGGCGGCCCAGTCGCGGTGGATGGCGGCGATGTTTTCGTCCGTGAGCTTGTTGGCGTTGGTGACCTTGACGCAGTCCTTGGAGGCGTCGAGGAAGAGGACGCTGTTGTCGCGCTTGGCCTTTCGCAGGACGAGGATACAGGTGGCGATGGAGGTGCCGAAGAAGAGGTTGTCGGGCAGTTGGATGACGGCGTCGACGGCGTTGTTGTCCACCAGCCATTTGCGGATCTTGGCCTCGGCGCCACCGCGATAGAAGATGCCGGGGAAGCAGACGATGGCGGCGGTGCCGGTCTCGGCCAACCAAGCCCAGCAATGGAGGATGAAGGCGAAATCGGCCTTGGAGGACGGAGCGAGGATGCCGGCAGGGGCGTAGCGGGGGTCGTTGATGAGGGTGGGGTCGTTCTTACCGACCCAGGCGATGGAATAGGGCGGGTTGGAGACGATGGCCTCGAAAGGCTCGTCGTCCCAATGCTTGGGGGCGGTGAGGGTGTCGCCCAGCGCGATGTCGAACTTGTCGTAGCCGACGTCGTGCAGGAACATATTGATGCGGCAAAGGTTGTAGGTCGTGAGGTTGATCTCCTGCCCGAAGAAACCTTGGCGGACGTTGTCCTTGCCCAGCACCTTGATGGCCTTGAGCAGGAGCGAACCGGAGCCGCAGGCGGGGTCGTAGACCTTGTTGACGGAAGGCTTGCCGTGGGTGGCGATGCGGGTGAGCAGTTCGGAGACCTCCTGCGGGGTGAAGAACTCGCCGCCGCTCTTGCCGGCGGACGAGGCGTACATACCCATGAGGAACTCGTAGGCGTCGCCGAAGGCGTCGATGGCGTTCTCCTTGTAGTCGCCCAAGCGCATCTCCGCCACGCCATCCATCAATTTCGCCAGGTTGGCGTTGCGCTCGGCCACGGTGTTGCCCAGCTTGGGGCTGTTCACGTCGAAGTCCGCGAAGAGGCCACGGAAATCGTCCTCGCTCTCCTGCCCCAACGCGGAGGCCTCGATGCCGCGGAAGACGGCGGCGAGCGTCTCGTTGAGGTTCTCGTCGCGAGCGGCATGGGCGTGGACGTTGCGGAAAAGGCGGCTGGGCGGGATGAAGAAACCCTTCTCCTGCACGATGCCCACGCGCGCCGTCTCCGCCTCCGCGTCCGACAACGCGGCATAGTCGAATCCCTCGACCTCGCCCTGCGCCACGTAGGCGGCCAGGTTCTCTGAGATATAGCGGTAGAAGAGCATCCCCAGCACGTACTGCTTGAAGTCCCACCCATCCACGCTCCCACGCAACCCGTTGGCGATCTTCCAGATGGCGCGATGCAACTCCGCCCGTTCCTGTTCCTTGCGCGTGTCCATGCGCCCAGTATACCACAAACCCACGCCCGCCCCGAGGCGCAGCGTCCGGGAAATAAGGGAAGCCCACACGCTCCCGCGCACTGCTGCGTCGGCGCGGTTCCCACCCCCGGCGCGGAAATGTGCTAGACTACGCGCAGTAACACCTCAGGAAGGAGTTCCCTATGGCTTGGTTCACAACGGCGCCCGAGGCGCCCCTCCGCGTCCCCACCGAGGCGCTCTGGAACGTCTGCAAGAAGTGCGGCGCGTACACGCCCAAGGCGGAGTACGACGCCAACCTCAAGGTCTGCCCCCACTGCGGCGCGCATGGCCGCCTCTCGGCGCGCGAGCGCATCGCCCTGTTGGCCGACGACGGCTCCTTCGAGGAGATCGCCGCCGAGGTCATCGCCCACGACCCGCTGACCTTCCATGACGCGAAGGACGCCTACGCCGAGAAGGTCGCCGCCACGCGCAAGAAGACCGGCATCGGCGAATCCATCGTCGTGGGCACGGCGACGCTCGACAGGATCCCCGTGGTGTTGGGCGCGATGGACTTCCGCTTCATGGGCGGCTCGCTGGGCTCGGGCACGGGCGAGCGCATCCTCCAGGCCGCCGAGGCGGCGCGCCGTCTGCGCCGCCCCCTCATCCTCTGCACGGCCAGCGGCGGCGCGCGTATGCAGGAGGGCATCGTCTCGCTCATGCAGATGGCCAAGACCTGCGCGGCCATCCAGCGCCTCCGCGACGAGGGGCTGCTCTACGTCTCGGTGATGACGGACCCGACCACCGGCGGCGTCTCCGCCTCCTTCGCGATGGTGGGCGACCTGAACATCGCCGAGCCCAAGACGCTCATCGGCTTCGCCGGGCGCCGTGTCATCGAGACCACCATCAAGCAGAAGCTGCCCCCGGAGTTCCAGACCTCCGAGTATCTCCTTGAGCATGGCTTCCTCGACAAGATCGTCGCGCGCAAGGACCTCAAGGCCTTCCTCGCCAAGACTCTCCGCTTCCTCACGGCCGCGAAGTAAAAGGAGCACACCCCATGGCAACCACCAAGAAACCCGCCGCGAAGTCGGCGTCCGCGAAGAAGCCCGCCGCCAAGAAGGCCCCCACCAAGGCGCCCGCGAAGAAGCCCGCCAAGAAGGCCGCCCCCGCCCTCACCACGTGGGACACCGTCCAGATCGCGCGCCACCCCAACCGCCCCCTCCTGCTCGACTACCTCGCCGCCTGGGACCCCGCCGCCTGCGAGCTGCATGGCGACCGTCTGGTGGCCGACGACCCGGCCATGTTCGCCGGCCTGGTCACCATCGGCGGCGAGCGCGTCGTCCTCGTCGGCCACCGCAAAGGCCGCACCACCGAGGAGAAGATCGCCTACCGCTTCGGCATGGCCAACCCCGACGGCTACCGCAAGGCCATGCGCGTCATGCGCCTGGCCGAGAAGTTCCACCTGCCCATCGTGACGCTGGTGGACACCTCGGGCGCCTTCCCGGGGCTCGACGCCGAGGCCCGCGGCCAGGCCGAGGCCATCGCCAAGAACCTCGCCGACATGTCCACCCTCAGGGCCCCCATCGTCGTCGTCGTCACCGGCGAGGGCGGCTCCGGCGGCGCGCTGGGCATCGCCGTGGGCGACCGCATCCTCATGCTGGAGCACGCCATCTACTCCGTCATCAGCCCCGAGGGCTGTGCCTCCATCCTCTGGCGCGACGGCCACATGGCCCCCCAGGCCGCCGAGGCCCTCAAGCTCACCTCCGGCTGGCTCAAGAAGCTCGGCATCGTCGACACCGTCATCCCCGAGCCCGAGGGCGGCGCGCAGAACGACCCCGCCAAGGCCATCGAGACCGTCAAGCAGGCCATCCTCAAGGCCATCCGCGAACTGCGCAAGGTGCCCATCGACCAGCTCGTCGAGCAGCGTTACGCCAAGTTCGCCGCCATGGGCCGCTTCGCCGACTGAGGGCCCCGCCCATGCCCACCGCCCTCATCCTCACGGACGGGAAGCCGGGCCACGAGAACCAATCCAAGGCCCTCGCCGAGGGCCTTGGATTTTCCTTTCGCCTCCTTCCCTGCGCCTACCCCACCAAGGCCCGCAAGGCACTCTCCTACCTCTGCGACCGCCTCGGCCTGGCCCCCGACCTCGCCGGCATCCTCCCCGCCGCCCGCGCCGCCGCCCGCGAGGGCGCCGCCCTCCTCATCGGCGCCGGCTCCAACACCTTCTACTCCCTCAAGCTCCTCCGCCGCGCCCTCGGCCTCCCCTGCGCCGCCATCCTCACCCCGGGCGGCTACCGCCTCGGCGGCTTCGACGCCATCCTTGCCCCCGCCTTCGACAACCCGCCCGAGCGCCCCAACCTCCTCACCATCCCCACCAACCTCACCCCCGCCCGCCCCGACTTCTACCAGGCCCAGACCGCCGCCTTCCTCGAACGCCACGTCCCCGCCCGCGACCGCGCCGTCGGCGTCATCATCGGCGGCAAGAACCCCGTCGCCGACGTCACGCCCGACTGGCTCCGCACCCAGCTGCGCGCCGTCTTCGCCGCCACCCCGGGCTGCGAGCGGTGGGTCACCACCTCCCGCCGCACCAGCCCCGAGGCCGAGGCCGTCCTCGCCGAGTTCCCCTTCGACTACACGCTCCTTTTCTCCCAGGATCGCTTCAACCCCATCCCCGCCTTCGTCACCCAATGCGAGCGGCTCTTCGTCACCGCCGACTCCACCGGGATGCTCAGCGAGGCCGTCGCCATCGGCTCCGCCGCCGTCGAGATCCTCGACAACCTCACCGTCGCCACCGGCAAGTTCGCCCGCTTCGTCGACAACCTCTGCGCCGAGGGCTACGCCCACCGCTTCAACGGCCTCCCCGGGGACGCCCGCCGCAAGGTCAACCTCGCCCCCACCCTCGCCGCCCTCCGCACCCTCCTCCGCCTCTGACCGCCCCCACGCCGCCCACCAAGCCTCCAAGCATCCAAGCCTCCAAGCATCCAAGCCTCCCCATGTTCCCCATCGCCGAGATCTTCCAATCCCTCCAAGGCGAGGGCCGCCACACCGGCCGCCCCTGTCTCTTCATCCGCTTCGCCGGGTGCAACCTCGCCTGCCCTTGGTGCGACACCGACCACGCCCCCCGCCTCCGCCTCAAGGCCGAGGCCCTCCTCGCCCGCGTCGCCGAATCCGGCGCCCGCAACGTCATCCTCACCGGCGGCGAACCCCTCCTCCAGCCCGGCCTCGGCGCCCTCGCCCGCGCCCTCCGCGAACGCGGCCTCTGGGTCGCCATCGAGACCAACGCCACCATCGAGCCCGACCCCGAGACCCGCGCCGCCCTCTCCTATGTCGCCGCCAGCCCAAAGGTCGGCGCACCCCTCGCCCTCACCCGCGCCGACGAGGTCCGCCTCGTCGCCGCCCCCGAGGCCACCCAATCCTGGTGCGAGGCCATCCGCGCCCGCCTCCCCGCCGCCGACTACTACATCTCCCCCTGCGACGACGGCCACGCCCCCGACTACGCCCGCGCCCTCACCCTCCTCGGCCGCCTCAACGCCGCCGACCCCACCCCACCCTGGCGCCTCTCCCTCCAGACCCACAAGCTCGCCCACATCCCATGACCCACACCGAGACCACCTTCCAAGGCCGCCGCGTCGTCACCCTCGCCCCAGACACCCCACGCGGCGCGCTCCTCTGGCTCCACGGCGGCGGATGGGCCATCCCACTCGGCGACGACGCCCTCGCCTGGGGGCGCGACCTCGCCGCCGCCACCCAGCTCACCCTCATCCTCCCCGACTACCCCACCGACCCCTACCCCGCCCCCAACGCCTGGTGCGCCGACCTCTGGCGCCACCTCGCCCAGACCCTCCCCCGCCCCCTCCACCTCGGCGGCGACTCCGCCGGCGCCCACCTCGCCCTCTGCGCCCTCCCCGCCGCCCCCTTCCCCGACAAAGCCGCCTTCGTCTACGCCGTCACCACCCTCCTCCCCACCCGCGACGCCGGCTCCTGGCGCGCCCACCAAAAAGGCTGGCCCCTCTCCCCCCGCCTCATGGACTACTTCATCGCGCGCTACTGCCCCGACCCCGCCACGCGCCTCGCCGCCTCCCCCCTCCACCAGCTCGACCGCCTCCCACCCACCCTCCTCATCACCGCCCAGGACGACATCCTCGC
The DNA here is from genome assembly GCA_949288955.1 of uncultured Lentisphaeraceae bacterium. Classification (GTDB taxonomy): domain Bacteria; phylum Verrucomicrobiota; class Kiritimatiellia; order RFP12; family DVOR01; genus Spyradenecus. Next base: position 3,847 of record CASEMS010000044.1, on the reverse strand, counting down.
CGACCAACAGACCGACCTCGCCCGCGCCCTCGGCGCCCGCCAGATCACCTACCCCGCCGCCCGCCACATCTTCCTCTCCCGCCCCGAAGGCGCCCCCTTCCGCCAACGCGCCCTCCGCGACCTCGCCGCCTGGCTCGCCCCCTGACCGCCCCCACACCACCAACAACAACAATAATAAAAGCCCTCCCGGGCCGGGGAAGGGCAATCGCATCCACGTGGCCCACAGGCGCGGCAACCCCCTCCGGCGCCCCGGAACCCGCAGACCGCCGACCCATTCACGGGCCCGGCCGCGTCGCCCTCCCACCGCTTCCCCGAGAGGGAGCGAGAAGGTTTTTACGTGGTTATACGCGACCACCCCAAAAAGATGACACACGCCGGAAACGAAAACGCCTCACCGCACGCACGCCGCCACCGCCGCGCGCATCCACCGCAGATCCCGCCGACGCATCAGGCGGCGCCCCGCAGGCGTCGCATCGTCCGCCCCCGTCAGATGATCGCACCCATGCGCCACATACAGCAACAGCTCCTCATGCCACGCCAAACGGCCAAGCCCCTCGGCCACCCGACGGGCCTGGTCGACATTCACGAACAGCTCCCCCGTCAGCCCCGGCGGCTCGAACGGGAACGGCTCGTAAGCCTGGGTGATGACATCGGTGGGATAATCATGCCCCAGAATGCGAAGGTTCGCCGCGCGATTCTCCGCGTCACCCTGCAAATGGATGAACACCTCCTGCCACGGCACCTCCGGGCGCGCGAAACGCTGCGCCCGTTCCACGCAAACCCCCGCGGCGCGGGCAAGGCGCGCCCCATCCCAACCAGGCGGCAACGCCACCCCCCGCACATCCAGCATGACAATGGTCGAATCCATGCCCCTATTATACCAGACCCCACACCGCGCGTGAGCAATCGCGAATACCCCGATGCGCGACCCAACGGCCAGGAAGATTTCAACACTCGCCCCCGCCCCAAAGTGGATCAGCCCCCGACCCCTCCCCGATCAGCCCCCGACCCAAAGTCGATCAGCGGCTGACCCAAGGTCGATCAGCCCCTGATTCAAGGTCGATCAGCGGCTGAGCTTCCCAAGACAACCTGTCGATTCCCCCAAAGTCCATTGGCCTCCCTACCCTTAGTCATGGGCATAAAAAAAAAGGCGGCGTCCTTGCGGACGCCGCCAAAGATAGCGCATTCCTCAACCTCCATGCCCAAGGCTTGGAGCGAAGAGAACTGTTGAGCACCTAAGCAAAACTGCTGTACACCATCTCTTACGTTACACCGGAAGGCGCGCTCACGCCTTCCAGACTTGGCCGGGGGGCCATGGCGTTGCGGGTGTCGACGATGAGGTCGGCGGATTGGGCCAGGGCGGCGTAGTCCACGTCCTTGTGGGCGGTGGCGATGAGGACGCAGTCGTAACCCTTGACGTTCTCGGGGGTGAGGGGGACGGATTCGCGCCCGGCGAAATGGGGGTGCTCGCGGGTCTCGCGGATGACGGGGAGGTAGTCGTCGTGGTAGTCCACCGCCGCGCCGCCCCCCTAGTGAAGCGCAAGATTCTCTTCCTTCCTCATCCCTCTTCCTCTTCTTTCAGAGTATACGAGAACATTATGCAATGTATAACAATGGTATTTCCAGGAGCCCGTTTTACTTGGTTTCGTTTTTTTGTTATTGTTTGGAACGTGCATGAACGTTGTCATGCGTATAAGTACTGGAGGCGTTTGAGATGGACGACAATTTTGCGAAAGGTTGCCAGAAAAGGGTTGGCAAGGCCCTAAAACTATTATTGGGGGGGGGGTAGCACTTGAAAGAGGATTGCTCATTTTCCCGTTGGCGGTGATAGTCATCGCGATGATGACTCTATGGTGTGGAGGGGTGTGCGCGTTGTGGCAGATGTGGGCGGGAGTGGTGGTGGCTTTTGGGTCAATGGCATGCGACCGACGTGTGGGATGGGGTGAGCGTGCGATGGGGATGGGGCTTTTTCTGCTGCTTTTGGCTTTCATGTGGGTGTGTGCCGATTGCATCATGGAGAATGTCCGAGATGGTTGGCTTTACCGTTTCCCTACGGCGCGACTCCTGATGATGGGTTGGAATCCCATCAAAGAAGGTTCGGTAGAGGCGTTGTCATCATGGGTCAACCTTAATGAGGTGGCACCGTTTCATATCTTATTCCTAACGCATCCGATTGAAGTGTTCAATGCGGTCTTTGGGCTATTTACCAAGGTTTATATCAACTTTAGCGGCCCGCTGGCATGTTTCATCGCACCAGTGGCGTTGGCACCGTTGTGGCGTTTTTGCCGCGATTTAAAGTGGAACCGTATGACACGCGTGGCGGTCTTACTCGGCACGCTCGCGACGATTTTTCACTTCGCTTGGGCACGAAGTGTACCAGACGTGATTATTGGCCTAGTGGGAATAGGCATGATCGCCGCGATGGGGCGGGTATTACGGGGCAAAAATGAATGGTGGGCGCTCGTGGGGTGTTCGTTATGGATGATGACTGCAAAACAGTCGGCGTTGCTCACGTGTTTTGTTTTCTGGGTCTGCTTTTCAGCGACGGCGCTGTGGATTTATCGGACGGAATGGAAGTGTTGGGTGATGCGATTGGCAGGTTGTGCGGTTTTGTTGATAGGCGGCCTATGTGTCATCAATTCGTGGCCATATTTCACCTCATGGGCTCACTATGGTCATCCACTTTATCCTGCCTATTCGGGGAACGAAGCGCTTTTTCCGACTCGCGATTTGACATCGGATTTTCTTATTCGCAATGACGACGCGAAAGCGATGGGGCACGTAGGGCATTTCATGAATGCCTATGTTTGCCGTTCCGTTACGCGAGCCTATTACGCATGGAAGCTGGACAAAGAAAACTTTATGCCATCATGCGCAGTGTGGAGACAGGCCGGCGACGAGCAAGGTGGTGCCAACACGGTGTTTGACCAAGTGTTGATCGTCCTCTCATTTACTCTGACGCTCATCTTTGGTGGTGGTGGGGTTAGACGACTCGCAGTATTCTGCCTAGTGGCACTGTTTTGCTTCCCAACGGCGTATCTGGGTTATATGCGCTATGTTCCTTGGGTGGGGATCGTCTGTGGTCTGTCGATTGGAGTGGTCCTGGAGTGTATGGTACGCCGATTGGCCCTAAGCATTATGTCAAGCAGAAATGGAGAGGTAGTAAAAACGTGGAATCTCTGCAATGCAATGGGAGGTACAATCGCCACGATTTGTTTGATCACGATAGCGCAACCTATTGCAATGATGATTGATTGGCGTACAGAATTGGACGCACTTATCGCAGGCCCAGGAATTGAGGCATTGGTGCTTCCCAAACGCGCAAACCTGCGTGGCGAGATTCGATTGTTGCACAAACAATCCCCCATGTTTCAAAACGTTGATTTGATTTCTTGGGATCCTAACGGGAAGCAGCATCGTTGCGGTGCCCCAGAACTTTACGTAAGACTAAACGGTGGCGTATGGTTTCCGGACAGCCTTATCAAAAAAGCTGATCGGGCAAAGTCTGAATGGGTACGTAAGCGTCACTACGTGTGCGAATTAATTCCGAAGGCCTTATTTATCTTATTCCCCAAAGCCATGGCTCGGCGCGTTGCCTCGCTTTGGAGGAATTGACACCCTCCAAGCCAATCGTATCCGGGAAATATTCTAGGGCAATCAGAGGATGGGACAAGCGGTGCGCCTTTCAGTCGCGTGGAAGTTTTGAGGCTTGGAGGTTTGGTTTGCCTGTCGCGGGCCGCGTGCCAAGCTGCCAAGCCTCTAAGCCTCCAAACTTCCGCGCGCCGGAAGGCGCGCTCACGCCTTCCAGACTTGGCCGGGGCGGGTGGGGACGGCGGCCATGGCGTTG
>CASEMS010000043.1 GCA_949288955.1 uncultured Lentisphaeraceae bacterium | reverse complement strand
GCCGTCCGCGCGGTTCCAACGGCCGGGGTCGAGGACGCGCAGGGGCGTGCCGTCGGGGAGGGTGAGGGGGGCGGGGCGCGCGGGGGAGGCCCAGAGCGCCTGGAGGCGGCGTTCGTCGGGGGGCGCGGGCTCGCAGAGCGCCTCGGCCGTGGGTCGGCGCGCGGCATAGGGCGCGGCGAGCGCCCCCAGGCGGGCGAGGGCTTCGGCGGGCGTCATCGCGTCAGAAGAACCGTTTGCGGGAGAAGAAGATGACGGTGACGGCCACGAGCAGGAGCGCGACGCCCACGATGGCCAGGAAGCCGAAGGGGCCGCTCTTGGCGAAGGGCAGCCACGTGTTCATGCCGAAGACGGAGGCCAGCAGCATGGGCACGGTGAGGACGATCGTCATGGAGGTGAGGAACTTCATGACGTTGTTCAGGTTGTTGCTGATGATGGAGGCGAAGGCGTCGAGGGTGCCGGTGAGGATGTTGCTGTGGATGGAGGCCATCTCCAGCGCCTGCTGGTATTCCACGCGCACGTCCTCGAGCACGTCCAGGTCGTCCTCGTCGATGTCCAGCTGGCGCGTGGTGCGGATGCGGGAGAGGAGGATGTCGTCGGCCTTCAGGGAGGTGGTGAAGTAGACGAGGGACTTCTCGATGTTGAGGAGGCGGATGAGGCCCTCGTTGGAGATAGTCTCGTGCAGCTCCTGCTCCACCAGGTCGGCGCGCTGGCGGATGTCGCGCAGATAGCGCAGGTAGAGGATGGCCGCGTGCCAGAGGAGGTGGAAGGTGAAGCGGAACTTCTGCTCCGGCGGGCAGACGCGCCGGATCTGGTCGAGGAAGGAGGCGGCGATGGGGGTGGGGCGGTTGCAGACGGTGATGACGGCGTTGGCGGTGTGCACCACGCCCAGCGGCAGGGTGTTGAAGGGGTGGAGGTTCTCGTTCGGCTCGTGGTAGGGCACGTGGACGACGATGAGCACCGTGCCGTCGTCGTCCACGTCCAGACGCGGCCGCTCGTCGCGGTCCAAGGGGTCGGAGAGGAACTCGCGGGAGACGCCCGTGAGGGTCTGCACGCGCAGGATCTCCTCGGAGGAGGGATCGGCCAGGTTGATCCAGCAGGGGCCGTCGGGGGTGACGACCTCGCGGAGGCTGCCCTCGACCCATTGGTAGATGGTGAGCATCAGCGGACTCCTTTGGCGGCGCGCGCGAGCAGGGCGCGCTCATAGTCCTTCGGTTGGCGCTTGGCGAAGAGGGCATAGCCCTTGAGCACCCAGAGGCGGCGCAGGCGCAGGTGCGCCAGGAAGATCCGCGCGCGGTCGGCGGGGAAGGCGTCGGCCCCCTCGGCGAAGCCCCCGCGCCCGTCGTAGTAAAAACGGTAGTAATGCTTGTAGACCGAGGAGAGGTCGGCCAGCTTCAGCAGGCGCGCCACGCACTTGGGGAACCAGCGGCGCAGCGCCACGCCGGCCTGGAAATCGATGAGCCCCGGGCGATCCCCGGGGAGGACGAGGATGTTCTTGGCGTTGCGCATATCCAGGTGCGTCACCCCGCGGCGGTGGATGGCGCAGGCCAGGCGCTCCAAGCGCCGGAAGAAGATCGGCGGCAGCGTGCGCCACCCGCCCGCGTCGGCGGTTTGGTTGGCCGCGTTCAGATCCCCCAACGAGATTCCCGGCAGGCACTCCATGGCGAAGGCGTAGGCATCCACCCGCCGCAGCTTCCCCGGCACCCCGGGCAGTCCCTGCGCCTGGCGCATCAGGCGGAACTCGTGGCCCACCATCCACCGCCCCCACGTCCAGCGGATCCACCACGGGCAATGGCGGAAGTCCTTGACCACCATCGGCCCGTCGGCCCCCTCCACGCGCCAGACGCACGCGTTCCCCGCCCTGCCCCTGCTGAGGCAGCGCGCCGAGCCGTTTTCCCAATCTTGGCGTGCGATGTCCGTTGCCATCTGGCCCTCCGCTTTGCGCGCATTATAGCACAATGCCCCGCATGGCGGGGTCGACCGCCGTGCGGGGCAGCAACGCCCGGGGGATGGGCGCGGGGCCAGGGTCAGTTCTTGGCGGCGGTGTGCAGGCGCTGCATCCGCTCGCCGATGTCCTCGAAGCCGATGTCGGCGGCGTAGACGTCTTTGTAGTAGTCGAAGGCCTTGGCGGTGTCGCCCGCCTCCTCGGCGATGACGCCCAGGGTGTAGACGACGTGCTTCTTGAGGTCGTCCATCGTGGGGAGCTGGCTGTTGGCGGCCTCCAGCTGCATGACGGCCATGTCGGCCTGGCCCTTGGCCTTGAAGCAGCAGGCCAGGTAGTAGAGGGCCTCCAAGCGGTGCTTCGGGCTCTTCTGGGCCAGCTGGAATTGCTGGATGGCGTCGTCGAAGGCATCGTTCTGGTAGTACATCAGCCCCAGCTCGTAGCGCAGGCCCAGGTCGTTGGGATAGCTTTCCACGCGGCGGAGGAGGTCGTCGAAGGCGAACTGGGCCTTCTCCACCTCTTTGTCATAGGCCTCGTCCTCCTTGCCCTGGGCCTTGAGCTGCTCAATCTCGTGCTCGTAGGCGCGGATCTTGGTGTCGGCCCAGTTGCGGTCCAGCTCGGGGTCGGAGGGGTTGATCTTGCGGGCGGCGGCGAAGGTGTCGAGGGCTTCGTTGAAGCGCTTGTTCTGGATGTAGATGCGCGCCAGGCCGCGGTAGTAGTTGACGTTCTTGGGCTCCTTCTCGATCTTGGCCTTGGCCTCGGCGATGAGGGCCTCGGCGTCGTCGCCGGTAACCTGGGCCTTGGCCTGGCGGTCGAGCTGGGCGGCGAGCTCCTTGTCGCGGATGAGGGCCTGGAAGCCGCCGCGCTTGCCGGCGTTGGCCTCCCAGCCGCCGGAGGTCATGGTGTCGCGCGCCATCGCGTCCTTCAGCAGCTTCTGGATGCCGAGGTCGGAGGGGTTGGCGCGGGCGGCCTTCTGGAAGCAGTCGCGCGCGCGGCCATAGGCGCCGTTCTGCATATAGGTCTTGCCCATGCGCAGCATCAGGTCCATGTCGTCGGGGCAGGCCTCGGAGAGGGACTCCATGGCCGAGAGGAGCGCCTCGGGGTGGTTGGTGCGCTGGGCCACGTCGAAATAGAACTCGTTGAGCTTGGCCGAGGTGGGGTTCGCGTCGAGCACCTCCTCGGCCAGGGCGAGGGCCTCGTCGAACTTGTTCTGTTTGATCAGCCCCTGCACCTTGCCCATCTTCAGCTGGGCGCCCATCTCCGCCATCGCCAGGCCGAGGCCGCCCTTCTTCTGCGCCTTGAAATAGCGGATGCGCGTCTCGTGGAACTGACGGCGCGCGTTCTCATCGCTCGGCGCCAACGCCACGGCCTGCCGGCACAGCGAGAGCGCCACGTCCAACGTGCCACGCTCCGCCGCCTGCGTCGCCTTCGCCAAAAAACCCTGCGCCTTCATCTTCCGTTGCAGGTCTGCCATGCTCTCTGCCATAAATCCTTTGCCTTTCCTTGCGAACTCGCTTCATAGTATATAGCACACCCCCGCCAAAAAAACAACCCACCCACCAATCGTGTCCGGGGAAACCCGAGGCAGTGGGGGTGGGAACCGCGAGGACGCCAAGGGGCGCGGGCGGGGGCACGCGCGATCGGCCCCCGACCCGAAGAGGATTAGCCCCTGACCCGAAGAGGATCGGCCCCTGACCCGAAGAGGATCAGCCCCTGACCCGAAGAGGATCAGCCCCCGATCCTCCTCGGCCTAGGGGCCGATCGCCCACAGGCGAGCCTCCGAACGCCCTGCCGTTTGACTTTCCGCTTTGCCGAAAGTTATACTATCCACAGTTCTGCGGGGCCTGCGAAGGCTCCACGTCTTATCGCATACGAAAGGAGTGTTGCTTCATGAGAATGGTTTTGGCGGCGGCGTTTGCCCTTTGCACGCTTGGCTTCGCGCAGGCGCTCACGATTGATTGGACGGCCGTCAAAGAGGGAGCAAACGGGGGGGGGCAATGGAGAGCTGGTGGGTCTGACTTCACCCTCTCCAAGGGCGGCCAGGCCTCCTACGCCGCGGTGGTGAACATCAAGACGATCGGCGCGAAGTACGTCTTCGCCGTCTCCAACTATACGAACGCGGGCAGCAACAACAACAACCGCGTCGCCTTCGAGATTGGGAGCGGCAAGTGGACGATTGGGGGATACAACTGGGCGGACGCCAACCCCACCAAAGGTAAGCCCAGCATCACCTACACGGAGGGCTTCGATAACACGGTGACGACGGGGCAACACGTTCTGGGCGTCTCCTACGATTGGCAGTCGAACGGAACCGGCACGGTTACCTGCTATCTGGATGGCAAGGCATTCGCCGTCCTGACCGGGACGCTCAAGGACTCCGCCCTGAACACGCTCGTGTGGGGTAAGGCCTATTACGAGGCCGGTAACAACCATGACTACACGGGCCAGGCCGAGTATTCGGTCTACTATGCTTCCGGCGTCCTTGCCACGGGTGAGGACTACGCGGCCTTCCTGATCCCCGAGCCGACGGCGCTGGCGTTGCTGGCCCTCGGCGTGGCCGGCCTGGCCCTCCGCCGCCGCGCCGCCTGACGTCGCCCGGCACAAAAAAAGCCCCCCGGAAAACCGGGGGGCTTTTTCGTTCCGTGCCCACCCGCACGCCGGGGGAGGGGAGACCATGGAGGGCACGAGGGGGACACGAGGGGACACGAAGCACGGCGAGGAACAATCACAACGGGCACAACGGGGGCGCGGGCGTAGCCCGCGCAGGACTGGATGGACGCCGGGGGAGGGGAGATCACAAAGGGCACGAAGGGGGGCACGAGGGGACACGACGCACGGCGAGGAACAATCACAACGGGCACAAAGGGGCGCGGGCGTGGCCCGCGCAGGACCGGATGGACGCCGGGGAACTGTCTCGAACTTCTCCGGGCAGTCTTGCCTTGGGTGGGGGAATGCGCTAGACTATCCTTAAACGAAAGGAGGATGGTCATGAGAGCATGGTTCGTTGCCGCGTTGGCGGCGGTTTGTTTGGCGGGGTGCGCTCCGGTGGCGCACGTGGAGCTGGAGGATGGCACGTTCGTGAGCCTGGTGCCGCCGAAGGAGGCGTTCGATGGGACGTTGGCGCCGGAGGCGGTGCCGCCGTGCGCGCGTTTCCCGGACATCGGGCTGTGGGGGCGCGTCCACACCGTGTCGGGGGAGGGGGGCGAGACGTTGGCGCTGACGCTCCGCAACGACACTGACCGGCCGATGGCGTTGCGGCGGGTCTTCACCTATGGTGGCGCGGGGCGTTCGCCGAAGGGGGACGACGTGGCGTGCGACCCGGCGGGTGGCTTCACCGTAACCGATGTCGATGAAGCGAAGGGGCGGCGGGTCTTCACCTTCCGGGCGGAGGGCGCGGAGCATCGGCTGTGGCCGCTCGGGGGGGATTGGCGGGTGCGCGGGGACACGGTGTGGAGGCCCGCGGTGATGGGTGGGGAGGCGTGGGTGGAACTGGCCTGCCCCATCCCGGAGGCGCTGTTGCCGCTGATCCGGGAGAATGGCGTGGTCTGCCGGCCTTTGGGCGGGGGGCGCGTGGTGGCCGTGGGCGAGGTGGGGCGGGACAAGGAGGGGCGCCCGGAGGTGCGTTTCCGGGGCTTGCCGCCCTCTTTCCCCGTGGAGGTCATCCTGGGGCTGAGGCCGGGGGCGAAGGTGCCGCAGGAGGCGTTGCGGGCGGAGGCGGAGCCGCAGGAGGAGGAGCCGTTCCTGCTGGAGTTCTCCGTGCCGGCCAAGCGCACGTTGGCGCCAGGGGAGAGCTGCGTGCTGACGTTGCGGCACAATGGCTTCGACGGCTTCCCGCGGTGAGGTGCGTCCGGCGGTGCGCGGGGGGTGGGGGGCGCGTCCGCGCGCTTGCGGCGCGTGGCGGGGATGGGTTATGCTAGGGCTTTCACGATGAGTTCCCCAAACGAAAGGACGCAGAGACCATGACCAGACTTCTGACAACCCTTGCCTTGGCGGCGATGGCTTCCGTGGCCGCGGCGCAGGGGCTTCCCCCCCAGGCGGAGATTCGCGGCGTGATGCGCCGGGTGGCCGATTGGCAGATCGTCCATCAGTCGCAGGTGCGGTTGGGGCCGATGAATTGGACGAACGGCGCGCTCTACATGGGGATGTTGGATTGGGGGGAGCTGGCGGAGGCGGCGGAGAAGGACGCCTCGTACACGCGTTGGGTGGATGGCGTGGGGGCGGGGTGCAAGTGGCGGCCCGACGCGGTGCGCAAGGGCGCGGGGAAAAACTCGCACGCGGATGACTTCACGGTCTGCCAGTCGTGGCTGCGGCTTTATCAGCGCTTCGGCGGGAAGGGACGCCTGGAGCCGACGCAGAAGCGGATCGACGGCATCCTGAAGGCGCCGCCGAAGGCGAATCTGGTGGAGCAGAAGAATTGGTGGGGCACGCTCGTGCGCTGGAGTTGGTGCGACGCGCTCTACATGGCGCCGCAGGTCTGGGCGCGTCTGTGGCAGATCACCGGGGAGCGGAAGTACCTCGACTACATGGATCAGGAGTTCCGCGCCACGACGGAGGCCCTCTACGACAAGGAGGAGCGCCTCTTCTACCGCGACTGCCGCTATTTCCCCGACGCGCCGGAGAACGGCTACGCCCACCGCGAGGCCAACGGCGCCAAGGTCTTCTGGGGCCGCGGCAACGGCTGGGTCGTCGCCGGCCTGGCCAACCTCCTGCGCATCCTGCCGAAGGACGCGCCCAACCGCGCCTACTACGAGAACCTCTTCAAGGAGATGGCGGGGCGCTTGGTGGCGTTGCAGTGCCCCGACGGTTACTGGCGCGCCAGCCTGTTGGACCCCGACAGCTACCCCTCGCCCGAGACCAGCGGCACCGGCTTCATCGTCTACGCCCTGGCGTGGGGCGTCAACGAGGGGTTGCTTGACCGCGCGGCCACCCTCCCCGCCATCGAGAAGGGGTGGGCGGCGCTCTGCAAGGCCGTCGAGCCGGACGGCAAGCTCGGCTACGTCCAGCCCATCGGCCAAGACCCCAAGAAGGTTACGCGCGAGATGACGGAGGTCTACGGCGTGGGCGCCTTCCTTCAGGCCGGCGCGCAGATCCACCGTCTGGCGAAGTGAGCCGCGCGCCCGCCGGGGCGTCTGCGGCGCATTGTCCCTTGACAGAGCGAGGGGTGGTTTGTCAATAGATTTGCAAAAAAGGCTTGACGGGCGGGGATGGGTTGTTGTATATTATGCGGCGTTTTGCCCCACGGGGGATTAGCTCAGTTGCGAGTCCAGTATCTCCCACCACGGACCGTAGCGCAGCCTGGTAGCGCGTTTGCTTGGGGTGCAAAAGGTCTCGGGTTCAAATCCCGACGGTCCGACCATCCTTTGGACGCCTTGGCTTCGCCAAGGCGTTTTCTTTTTGCGCCAGCACCCCAGGCGCCCCGAGGGCGCGGAGGCGGCGGGCGGGGATGTGGTATAATGACTCCAATCTTCATCCCTAACGGAGGAGTCCCCATGGGCATCCACGACGAATTGCTCGGCGCTTGGGCCGATTTCAACGCCAAGAAAATCACCCCGGCTCAGCTGAAGGCGGTCTCCTCCGGCTTCGGGATCTATCAGCAGAAGGACGACGCGGTGATGATGCGCATCCGCCGGACGGGCGGCATCGTCTCGTTGGGGGATCTGGAGGCGGTGGAGCGGCTGCTGGGGAAGTATGGCGTGCCCTACGCGCATATCACCACCCGCCAGGCCATCCAGCTGCATGGCGTGCGCCCGGAGGCGGTGGCCGACTGCCTGGCGGATTGCGAGGCGGCGGGGCTGCGCTTCCGCGGGGGCGGCGGCAACACCTTCCGGAATGTCTTGGTGAACGCCAACAGCGGGCTCCACGCGGACACGGTCTTCGACGTGCTCCCCTACGCACGCGCGTTGGCGGACGCTTTCTATGGCTTCGAGGCGGCCTACGCGCTGCCGCGCAAGATCAAGATCGCCTTCGCGGATCGGCCGGCCGACCGGATGCTGTGCGCCATCCAGGATCTGGGCTTCGTGGCGACGCGCGATGCGGCGGGGCGGCCGGCCTTCGAGGTGTGGCTGGGCGGCGGCATCGGCAACAAGCCGCGCGTCGGCTTCCGCCTCTACGAGGCGTTGCCCGCCGAGGCGTGCATCCGCCTGGCGATGGCGGTGACCGACCTCTTCAACGAGCATGGGGACCGCGCCCACCGCGCGACGGCCCGCCTCCGCTTCCTGCGCGGCACGTTGGGCGACGAGGGGCTCGCCGACCTCGCGCGCGCGTATTACGCAAAGGCCGAGGCGAAGGGCTACCCGGCCTGCCCCGAGGGCTCCCTCACGCCGGAGACCTACCCCGTGGCCATGATCCCCGCGGACGCCCCCGCGCGCCCGGGCTTCGAGGACTGGAAGGCCGTCGCCACCGAGCCGTTGGCCGACGGCACCTACGCTGTCCGCCTCTTCGTGCCCTTCGGGAACCTGCCGCGGCCGATCCTGGCCCGCCTGAACGACCTGCTGCGCCGCTTCGGCCTTACCCGGCTGCAACTCCACCAAGCGCAGGATCTGCTCATCCCGCGCGTTCACCCGCAATGTCTCACCGCGCTCCACGCCGCCTTGGAGGAGACCTTCCCGGACTTCGACCTCACGCTCCGCTCCTACGTGGGGCACATCACCACCTGCATCGGCAACACGGTGTGCAAGATCGGCGCGGCGGATTCCCCGCGCATCGGCGAGCGCCTCGCCCGCGCCCTCGATGCCTGGCTCCCCGCCGACACGCCGCAGCGCCAGGCGCTCGCCCGCCTCCTCACCACCGACGTGCGCATCAGCGGCTGCCCAAACAGTTGCACCGCGCACCCGGCGGCGAAGTTCGGCTTCCAGTGCCGCAAGCTGGGCGGGCAGGACGTGCTCATCCCCTTCTCGCCCGCCTCCGTCGAGCCGCCCACGCTCGGCGAGCCGCTCCCCACCCCCCTCGCTGTCGACGACCTGCCGCACTATCTCCTCGCCAACCTCGGCCTGGCCTGACGCGCGCCCCGCCGGGGCTGACGGTCTCCGGGCACAAAAAAGCCCCGCCGCGGAGGAGGCATTGCGGCGGGGCTGGTCGGCGCGAGGAATTATTCGCGCGCGATGACGCCCGCCTCCTTCAAGCTCGCGTACAGACGCAAGGCAACCTTGAAGAACGAGCAACGTTCCACGCACGCGGCATCAAGACATTCCGCGGAAAGTCGGTGGTTCTTGTCCAACGCATTGACATAACAAAGCGAGCAGAGCATCACATAGGGACAATGCTCGCACCGACCGACGCGGAGCGCCTCAAAACCTCGAACAAGTCCCAAGACCTTTGCTTTGTCCAGTCCGGCATCAATGTGCCCGAGCGGATAGGCGCCCTGCATCTTTTCGCACGCAAAAAGCGTTCCGTCCGTCCCGACAAAACACTTGGTTTTCCCTGGCACACAACACCCCAACAGACCAAGCGTCCGATTGGGGGTTGCCGAGGCTTCATGCATGGCCAACAAGGTCAGCTCGCGCCGGAAGAGCGCGTGCTCAAAGGTATAACGTTCCGTCTCGCCACGCACTGCCGCTTGATAATAGGTCTGTGCCGCCGCGTGGTGGCCTGAATGGTTTCCTGCGTGAAGGCTTGGGTCGTCGCCTCATCGAAGAGCGTTTGGTTGTAAAGCGAAACGTTGGAAACCAGCATGGTATGGCCGGCTGTCAACGGATGTTCCCGAAAGAAAGCGCTTCGGCGGACGTAATCCAACGGCGGCGTCAGCACCGCACAAAACGAAACCCTGCGAGCATAATAATCGGGCGAAAGGTCCCGTAACCGCCGCAGGCCTTCCATGATTGTCGCAAAGGTCGGGGCCCCCGCACTTGTTACACGATAGCGATTCTGGATGTCCTCGGGGCCATCCAACGAAATCAACACCTGGAACTCATTGTCGATGAGGAAGCGGCAATTCTCCTCCGTCAGGAGATTGCCGTTTGTGGTGAAAGACGGTTTAACGATCAGCTCGGGATGCTGTTTGTGGACATAGGCCAAAACTGCCTTGATGCGCTCCATCCCCTCCGCGAACATGGGTTCCCCACCATAAAACGAAAGCGACAGCGGCTTGGAAGACGCCTTGCAAAGTTGGCAATATCGCTCGATTCCCTTGATGGCCGTCTCCAACGCCATCACACGCTGGCTGTGCACACGTTCATGCGCATACGCCCCGCCATAGACACAATAGCGGCAACGGTTTGAGCAACGCTCCGTAACATTGAGGATGAAAGGATCGACCTCCCTGCCCCACGCCTGCTCCAAATCCTCCTCCGAAAAGGGATTGGGCTTGAAGAACGTGGTTTCTTCGGGGGGCTCCTTGCCGATTGCATTTGTTTCCACCTTGTACGGCTTCACGACACCGGAATGGATGTCGTAACACCATTCCGCCCCGGAATACGATTGAAAGACCAGTTTCATGGCACGCTTTCACGAAACGCACGCTCGCCCCCTTGGTCATCCTAACATTGGGGGCGAGCGTGCCGCTTACAAATCACGCACAAACCAAACGAATGGTGGATTGATCGTACAAGCCATCAAGGCAACGGCTCGTGGATTTGATGGAGGGTTTCTTCGCAAGCAACCCGCCCATCGCCGAGACAATGATGGTTTCGGCGGCACGGGCTGCCACGAGCGCGGCGGCACCTCGGCAGGTGCAGTGATGATTGTTACAACTGGCCATGATAGACCTTCCTTTCCTTTGAGACGAACTCCCGCCTGCTTGCCGGCGGCGAACGGTTCGGCAACCGGCGAAAACACACCAGTTCAGGGAAAAAGAAAATGGCGTGATTCACCGATGTCCCCAGGGAGGGCCTACCACAGCCTTGACAGAAGACAACGGGAACACGCCAAGGTACCTTGGCGCCTTCCGCGATAAATCCGTTCTGTCAGGAGAGGTGGTAGTTTTCCCTGAACGAATGTATGCGTAACGCAACAATCGGTTGAGACCTAAGTGGCAAGCCACCCTGTCTCAACGACGCAAACATGATTGCACAGTTGCCCGGAAAAGTCAATCTTGCACTCGGGCGCAAGCACAAAAAAGCCCCGCCGCGGAGGAGGCGTTGCGGCGGGGCTGGCCGGCGATGCCGGCCTTGGGGATTGGGTGAGGGGTCAGCCCTCGAAAGGTGGTGGCCTCGACGTTCTCGGGGGTGAGGGCGGCCATGAGGGCGTCGACCTCGGCCTGGATCTCGGGGCGCATCTCCCAGTCGTCGATGCGGATGCGACCGGCCTCATCCACGGGCATCGTGCCGTCGGGGGCGTAGAGCCGCTCGCGGAAGAGGCGATCGATCTGGTCGAGGCAGTCCTCGTGGAGGCCGTGGGCCTTCATGACCTTGAAGAGGCAGGAGATGTAGGGGGGCATCGCGGGGATGACGGCGGAGGCGCGGGTAACCAAGGCCTTGTTGACGGAGACGACGCCGAGGCCGCCGAGGGGCTTGAGGGCCTCGGTGATGGCCTTGGCGGCGGCCTCCAGGTTCTCCTTGGCCTTGCCGAGGGTGCCGGAGCGGTAGATGTCCTGCGTGCACTTGGGGCCGATGTAGGAGTAGGCGACGGTCTTGCAGCCGGGGGCGAGCAGGCCGCGGTCGCGGAGGAAGTCCATCCAGATCTCCCAATCCTCGCCGCCCATGACCTTGACGGTGGCCTCGATCTCCTCGGGGGTGGCGGGCTCGACGGAGACCGCCTTCATCTCGCAGGTCATGATGTCGAGGGTGCGGGCGGTGTGGGGCTTGCCGATTGGCTTGATGGCGCTCTTGTAGGTGATCCCGGTCTTGGGGTCGGTACGCATGGGCGAGGCCAGGGAGTAGACCACGAGGTCGAAGGGCGCGAAGCCATTCTCCTTGGCGAGCTGGGCGACGGCCTCGCGCGTGGCGTCGGCGAAAGCGTCGGCGGAGAGGGTCACGGCCTTGAGGCCGGCGGTGTGGGCGGCGGCGTCGAAGGCTTCGTTGTTGTACCAACCGGGGGAGCCGGCCTTGCGGTCGGTGGGGGCGCGCTCGAAGGAGACGCCGAGGGTCTCGGCCTTTGGGCCACCGAAGGCCGCGGCGATGCGGCTGGCCAGCCCGTAGCCGCCGGAGCAGCCGAGGACAAGGACGCTCTTGGGACCGCCCACGATGGGGGCCTTGGCCTGCTCACGGGCGATGTCTCGGGCGACGAACCGCTTGCAGCCTTCGCCGTCGACGTTGAGGCAGAGGCCGCCGCGCACTTTGGGTTTCTCGCTCATGAAAACTCTCCTTCGCTTCACTTGCCCGCAAGGGCGTTCTCGGGGACGACGAGGCAGAACCACTGGGCCTCGACGGCGACGACGGGGCGGCCGTTCTTGTCGGTGGCACCCACGATGACGCCGCGGCCCTTCTGCTCCAGGCGGCGCCCGGTGGCCTTGATGGTCTCGATCTCGTAGCGGACGGTCTGGCCGGGGCGCACCTGGTTGACGAAGCGCACCTCCATCAGCTTGGCGAAGAGGAAGAGCTTCTTCACGTCGTCCTCAGGCGTGGCCAAGCGGTAACCCGCGCCGCCGCACTGCGCCATGGACTCCACCAAGATGACGCCCGGGCACACGGGATAGCTGGGGAAGTGCCCCTTGAAGAAGTAGCGGTCGGGGCCGTAATCCACCTCCGCGACGGTGCGCTGGGGCGTGCACTCCAGAATGCGGTCGCAGAAAAGGAAAGGATTCCGGTGCGGGAGGACGGTCTTGATGGCTTCCTGATCGAACATCGGCGGCTCCTTTTAGGCGTAGCGGCGGAGGATGAGGGAGGAGTTGTGGCCGCCGAAGCCCAGGGTGTTGGACATGGCGATGTCCAACGGGGCCTCGACGCCGACGTTGGGCACGCAGTCCAGGTCGCACTCCGGGTCGGGCGTGTGGTAGTTGATGGTCGGCGGATAGAAGTTGTCGCCGATGGCCAAGAGGCAGGTCATGGCCTCGAGGGCGCCGGTGGCGCCGAGGAGGTGGCCTGTCATGGACTTGGTGGAGCTCATGCGGAGCTTGTAGGCGTGCTCGCCGAAGACGGCCTTGGCGGCACGGGTCTCCATGGGGTCGTTGAGGCCGGTGGAGGTGCCGTGGGCGTTGACGTACTGGACGTCCTCGGGGCGGATGCCGGCGTCGGCGATGGCCATGCGCTCGGCATGGATGATACCGCTGGCGTCGGGGTCGGGGGCGACGATGTGGTAGGCGTCGCCCCCGGCGCCGTAGCCGGCCACCTCGCCGTAGATCTTGGCGCCGCGGGCCTTGGCGTGCTCCTCGCTCTCCAGGATGAGGATGGCCGCGCCCTCGGACATGATGAAACCATCGCGATCCTTGTCGAACGGGCGGCAGGCCTGGAGCGGGTCAGGGTTGGTGGAGAGGGCGTGCATGGCCTGGAAGCCGCCGATGCAGTATTCCTCGATGGTGCTCTCGGCGCCGCCGGTGATCATCACGTCGGCGCGGCCGGAGCGGATCATGTCCAACGCCACGCCGATGGCGTCGGTGGAGGCCGAGCAGGCGGTGGAGACGGTGAGGACGGGGCCCTTGGCCTTGAGGGCGATGGAGACGTTGCCGGGGCCTTCGTTGGCGATGAGCATGGGGATGGTCATCGGGGAGAGGCGGCGCGGGCCCTTCTCGAAGAGGGTCTTGTAGCTGGGGCCGTCGACCTCCTTGCCGCCGATGCCCACGCCCAGGATGCAGCCCACGCGCTCGGGGTCCAGGCCCGGGGCGGGCACGGTGCCGACGCTCTGCCAGGGGGCGGGGCATTCCTCGGTGGCCTCGGGGAGCGTGGCATAGCCGGCGTCCACCCACGCCTGCTTGGCGGCGGCGACGGCATATTGCGCGAAGCGCGCGATGCGCTTGGCCTCCTTCGGGTCGATGTACTGCCCCACGTCGAAGTCGCGCACCTCGCCGGCCACCTTCACGGTCAGGCGCGAGGCGTCGAAGCGCTCAATCGTCTTGATGCCGCAGCGCCCGGCGCGGATCCCCTCCCAAAAGGTCTTGACGTCATTGCCCAACGGCGTGATGCAGCCCAGGCCCGTAACGACGACTTTCTTCTTGTCCATGGCGTTGTCCTTTCCTCTGTCAATCCTTGGTCCACTCGACGGTGATGCCGCCGTAGACGAGCCCTGCGCCGAACGCCGCGAAGATCAGGCGGTCGCCGCGCTTGATGAGCCCGTTTTCCTTCATCTCGTCCAACGCGATCGGGATGGAGGCGCTGGAGGTGTTGGCGAAGCGGTCGATGTTCACGTAAAACTTTTCCTTCGGCACGGCGATCCGCTTCACCGCCGCGTCAATGATGCGCGTGTTGGCCTGGTGGGGGACGACCCAGGAGACGTCCTTCTCCGTCCAACCGTAATGCTCCAGCGTTTGGGCGATGATGTCGCAGAAGCTGCGCACGGCGAAGTTGAAGACCGCGCGCCCATCCATCTTCAGGTCGCCCGGCGCCTGGCGGGCCGTCTCCTCGGTGCGCACGCCGCCCTCGCGGTGGATGGCCAGCGCGCCCGTGCCGTCGGCCCCCAACAGGTGGAAGCCCAGACCGGGCTTGTCCGAGGACGTGAGCACCACCGCGCCCGCGCCGTCGCCGAAGAGGCAGCAGGTGTTGCGGTCGCTCCAGTTGATGGTGCGGCTCATGATCTCGGTGGAGACCACCAGGACGGGCCGGGGATCCACCTGCATCAGGCCACGCGCCACCACCAGGCCATAGACGAAGCCCGGGCAGGCGGCGCTCAGGTCGAAGGCCGCCGCGTGGCCGGCCCCCAACATCCCCTGGATCTCGCACGCCACGGAGGGATAGATGGCGTAGTCCGGCGTCGTCGTCGTGACGATGATCGTGCTCAGCTCCGTCGGCGCCACGCCGGCGTCGGCGAGCGCCTTACGCGCCGCCTGGCAGCCGAGGGTCGCGGCGTTCTCCTCCGGCGCCACCACATGACGCTGGCGGATGCCCGTGTGCGAGACGATCCACTCGTCGCTCGTGTCCACCATCCGCGCCATGTCGTCATTCGTCAGAATGCGCTCCGGCACGGCCGAGCCTGTCCCTGCGATTTGGATGTGCACCTTCTCAAACTCCTTCGTCGTGAAATTACTCTTCCATTAGTATGGCACAAATCCGCCCGGAGCGCAAGCCGCGCCCCGCGCCGCGCCCGTCACGGGGCCAAGGTGTAGCCGAGGTCGGCGATGTCCTGGGCCAACGTGTCGGGCAACGGGCCGCCCTCCACGTCGAAGGCGTCCGGGCCGGCCTGCGTCACCGCCGTCACGCCGGGGTACGCGGCCAACAGCCGCCGGACGGCCCCGCGGCAATGGTCGCACATCATGCCCTTGACCACCACGCGGCGGGCGGAGGGCGCCTGAGGGATTGGCTCATCCATCGTTTTGCTCCTGATTGGTTTGATGACAAGATGATAGGCCAGCAAGGCCAAGAGCGCGGCCGCGGCCGCCGTCTGGGCCGCCGGGCCGCCCCCATGCGCCGCCGCGGACGTCGGCGCCGCGAGATCCGGCACCACCCCCCACGCCGCGTCCATCACGTTCAGCAGCAGCCCCGCCGCCACCGCGCCCACCGCCACCACCACCAGATGCACCGCCGCGCACCCCCGCCCCAACAGCCGCAGCAACGTCGTCAGGCTCGCCCCGTTCAGCGCCGGCCCCACGATCAGGAAGACCAACGCCGCCCCCGGCGAGATCCCCTTGGCCATCAGCGCCAACGCCACCGGGATCGACCCCGTGCTGCACACGTACATCGGCATCCCGATCAGCAGCATCACCGGGAACGCCACCCAATCGCTCCCCAACGCCCCCTCGTCGAAGAAACTCGGCGGCACGAACGCCACGATCAACGCCGAAATCAGCAACCCCACCAACAGCGCCCACGCCACATTCCCGAAAAGCGTCCCAAACCCATAGCGCAACGCCGCCGCCAGCCGCCCCCCCACAGCCGCACCCGCCGCCTCCGAACGCGCCGTCGCCGCCGCCGGCGGCGGCTCACGATCCAAGCGATCCACCAGCAGCCCCCCCACCATCCCCGTCACCAACGCCACCGCGGGCCGGATCAGCGCGAACGCCCACCCCAGCAACGCATACGTCGCGAAAAACGAATCGATCCCCGTCTGCGGCGTCGAAATCAGGAACGCCGCCGTCGCCCCCTTCCCCGCCCCGCCCTTCCGCAGGCCCACCGCCACCGGCAGCACCCCGCACGAGCACAACGGCAGCGGCACCCCCAGCAAGACCGACAGCGCCACCGCCCGCCATCCCGCCCGACGCCCCAGATGGCGGCTCACCACCTCCGGCGTGACGAAGAGGCTCAGCGCCCCCGCCGCCAGGAACCCGAACAGCAGCCACGGCGCCATCTTCCGCGCCGTGTCCCAAAACGCCCCCAACACCACCCAAAGCCAATCCTCCATCGGAAACCTCCCTCTGTGAGACACCCCAAACAATAGCACAACCC
Source organism: uncultured Lentisphaeraceae bacterium (assembly GCA_949288955.1). GTDB lineage: Bacteria > Verrucomicrobiota > Kiritimatiellia > RFP12 > DVOR01 > Spyradenecus. The sequence continues at coordinate 8,643 of CASEMS010000043.1, read as the reverse complement.
ACCACGACATTCAAGCCCACGCGAGAACGTTCCGCCCCGCCCCGATCCCAATCCGCCCCCGAGCCGACATGGATCAGCCCCCGATCCGAGGTGGATCAGCCCCCGACCCGAGGTGGATCAGCCGCTGACCCAAAGTCGATCAGCCCCCGACCCGAGGTGGATCAGCCGCCGAGCCGAAACAGGTCGGCGGCGGAACGCCGGCATGAGCGGCCCACACGACACAAAAAAGCCCCCGACCTGGAATCAGGTCGGGGGCTTTTTTTGTGCCGTCGGGGTCAGGGGGCGAAACGGGCCTTGCGGGCGTCGACGTAGGCTTCGAGGGCGGCGCGCTCGCGGGCTTCGCGGAGTTCGGCGAGGAGGGCGTCCTTGGCTTCCTCGAAGAGCATGGGCTCCTCGGGGAGGTGGGCGAGGACGCGGATGAGGTGCCAGCCGAAGGGGGTCTCGACGACGTCGGTGATGGTGTCCTCGGGGGCGGCGAAGGCGGCGTCCTCGAAGGGCTGGACCATGGCGCCGCGGGGGAAGAAGCCGAGGTCGTCGTTGCCGGGGCAGGAAGAGTGGGCGGCGGCGGCCTCCTCCCAGGTGGTGCGGCCGGCGAGGATGTCGGCGCGGAGGTTTTGGAGGGTGAGGGTGGCTTGGGCGGGGCCTTCGGCCTGGTCGCGGTGGATGACGATGTGCTGGGCGTGGACGCGCTCGGGGGCGACGAAGCGTTCGGGGTTGGCCTTGAAGGCGGCGCGGGCGTCGTCGAGGGTGGGCTTGGGGGCGGCGTCGGCGATTTGGCGCATGAGGGCGTCGACGGTGAGGCCGGCGGCTTTGGCGTCGGTCTCGAGGATGATGCGCTCGCGGAGGTTCTCGGCGGCCCAGTCGCGGAGTTGGTCGGGGTCGGGGGTCTCGCCGTTGGCCTTCATGAAGGCCTCGTATTGGGGGCGGAGGCGGTCGGCCTCGGCGGCGATGGCGTCAGCGGTCGGCTGGGGGTAGGGCTTCGTCTTCATGCTCGATGGGTGCGGCGTCGATGGCGGCGGGGTGGTCGGCCTGGCGTTGGGCGGGCTGGGCGGCCTGACGCTCGGGCTGGCGGATCTGGCGGAAGGCGCCGGCGGCCTCGAGCTCGGCGTCTTCCTCGGGGGTGAGGACGATGGGGCGGGTGGGTGGGAGGCCCTGCTTGATGCGCTCGATCTGGAGGCGGCGGGCGGCGGCCTCGGCCTTGGCTTCGAGGGTCTTGGCGGCCTCGGCGGCGATCTCGTCGCCGATGGCTTTGCGGCGGTCGGCGGCGGCCTGGGCCTTGGCGGCCTCGCGGCGGAGGAGGCGGTCGCGGAAGGAGCCTCGGGCGGGGGTCTGCGCGGCGGCGGGCTGGGGCTGGGCGGCGCCGGGGTCGGCGGCCTCGGCATCGTCGACGAGGCCCTTGCCGAGGCCGAGGGTGAAGGTGAGGCCGTCCTTGGAGAGGGTGGCGCGCTCGGCGTCGTAGTCAGCAGACAGGAGGGTGAAGCCGTTCTGGCTCTCGCCGATGCCGAGGATGTAGCTGGCGGTGGTGCCGTCGGTCTCGTCGAGGAAGGCGATCTTGCGGGAGCCGTCGGGCATGTCGGTGATGCCGCACATGCGGAACTTCTTGGCGATCTCCTCCTTCTGCTCCTGCTCCTCCGCCTGGGCGGCGGAGAGGGTGGCGAGGTCGCTCATGTCGCCAAAGGGCTTGGCGTCGATGATGGGCTGATAACGCTCGCGCGGCGCCTGCGCGAGGAGGAGGGTCGGCAGAGCCGCCGCAAGCAGGGGCCACGGGCGCATGGTCATTCTCCCAGGAAGCCGGAGACGGAGAGGAAGACGAGGACGATGCCGATGGGGGAGACCCAGCGGACGAGGAAGCCCCAGAGGCGGGGGACCCACGCGGGGAAACGGCCTTCCTCGCCGGCGGCGAGGAGCTCGGGGGCGGCGCGGCGCGGCCCCCAGGCCCAGCCGACGAGGAGGGTGATGGCGAGCGCGGTGAAGGGGAGGCACCAGTTGCTGGCGAAGTTGTCGAGGAGGTTGAACCAACTGTCGTGGGCGAGCTGGCCCATGCAGAGGGCGGCGGCCTTCTCAAGGGCGGCGCAGCCGCCCCAGTCGTTGGTGGAGAAGACGGCCATGAGGCCCATGAGCGTGCAGAGGGCGAAGCCGACGGCGACGGCGTGTTTGCGGCTGCCGCGCTTGTGCCCGCGCCGCCAACGCTCGATGAAGACGGTGGCGCCGCATTCCAGGAGGGCGACGGAGCTGGTGACGGCGGCGATGAGGAGCATGACGAAGAAGCAGGTGGCCCAGACGGGGCCAAGCCACATGGCGTCGAAGACCGCGGGGAGGGCGCCGAAGATGAGCCCGGGGCCGCTGGAGGGGTCGAGCCCCACGGCGAAGACGGCGGGGAAGATGGCCAGCCCGGCGAGCAGGGCTGCGAGCGTGTCGAGCACGCCCACCCACCCGGCGGCACGGAGGATGTTATGCTCCTTGTGGAGATAGGAGCCGTAGGTGACGGTGATGGCCATCCCGAGGGAGAGCGAGAAGAAGACCTGCCCCAACGCCATGAGCACCACCTTGGGGGAGAGGGCGGCGGCGGTGGGCTTGAGGAGGAACTCGATGCCGGCGGCCGCGCCGGGCAGGGTGACGCTGCGGACGATGACCACCAGAAGGAGGATGAAGAGGGCGGGCATGAGCACCTTGCTCATCCGCTCGATGCCTTTCTGGATGCCGCCGAGGAGCACCACCCCGGTGAGCGCCATGAAGATCAGGAAGCCGACGAGCACGCGCCAAGGATTGGCGACGTAATCGCCGAAGACGGCGCCGGAGGCTTTGGCGACCTCGGCGGCGGTGGCGCCATCAGGCAGGGCGGGGGCGAGCGTGCAGGTGAGGGCGCGCCAGATGTAGTCGACGATCCAGCCGCCGATGACGGCGTAGTAGGAAAGGATGGCGAGGGCGACGGCCGTACAGACCCAACCGATGGCGGAGAAGCCCTTCTTGGCGAAGGCCCAGACGCCGAGGAGGGCCAGCACGGTGGGCAGCCAGGCGTGCAGGGTGGCGAAGGCCACGGCCATCCCCGCCGAGAGCACGCTGAGCACGAAACGCACGGCGGGGCGGCCGGAGAGCCGCTCCACCTTGCCCATCGCGTTGATGACGTTGCGGCGGGTGTGCCGGCCGATGAGCATCTCGCCGCACATCACCGGCAGACCGATGAAGGCCACGCACAGCACATAGACCAAGACGAACGTGCCCCCGCCGTTCTCGCCGGCCATGTAGGGGAACTTCCAGATGTTCCCCAGCCCGATGGCCGAACCGGCCGATGCGAGGATGAAACCAATGGAGGATGTCCAGTTCTCCCGGGTCATGTGCGTGCGTGTCCCTTCCTCTGTGCGTTTACTTCTTGGCGGCGGCGCGGGCCTTGTCCATCAGCGCGTCGAGCTTCTTCTGGGCGGCCTCGTATTCCTTGCCGATGGGCTCGGCCTCCTTCTGGAAGCGCTCCTGCATGGCCTTGGCCTCCTCCATGAAGCGCTTCTGGAGCGCCTCCAGGCGGCCCTCGACCGCGGCTTTCTCCTTCTCGGCGGCGCGGTAGGCGGCGAGATCCTCGGCGGAGAGCAGCTTCTCGATGTCCTTGAGGAGGAGCACGTCGCGCACCTCGTCAAGGAAGCTTTCGAGGGTGCCCTCGCCGCTCGCGCCCAGGCGGCCAATCTCCTTGCCATCGGGGTCGAGGATGACGTAGGTGGGATAGCCCTCGACGCCATGCTTGGCGGCCAAATCCTTGTTCTGCTGGACGAACTTCTCCGGCACCAAGCTCTTGTCGCGCGGGAAATCCACCCACAGCAGCACCAACTCCTTGGCCGCGTAGTCCTGCCACCCCTTCTGGGAGAAGACGCGGCGGTCCATCAGCTTGCACCACCCGCACCAATCGCTGCCGGTGAAGTGGATGAAGATTGGCTTACCCGTCTCCTTGGCGAGGGCGGTGGCCGCGGGGGCGTCCATCGTCCACTTGCCCAACTCCGCGCCCTCGGTCGCCGGTTTCTCGGCGGCCCAAACGGCGCACGCCACGCAGGCGGCCAACGCGGCCACGAATGTCCGAACGGTCTGTTTCATCTCTCTGTGCTCCTTTCGTGTTACTGGGCGGAGGCGGCGGCCTTGCCTTTCAGCTCTTCGATGGTCTTGAGGGCGGCGTCACGCTTCTGGCCCAACGGGACGAGGCGGGGGTTGTACTTGCCCTCGATCTCGCGCGCCATCGGCTGGAACTTCGCGTCGAGCGCCTTCAGCGCGGCCTCATACTCCGGCCTGCCGAGGGGGTCGTCCTTGAGGTTCTTGTACTTCTCCTCGATGGCCTTCTTCTCGGCCTCGTAGCGCAGACCCAACGCGCCGACATCCTTCTGCACCTCCTGCATAATCGCCATGAACTGGGTCTGCACGTCCGTCACCGTCTTGACGGCGGCCTCATAGGCCGCGTAATCCGCCTCCGAGAGCTTGCCCTTGAGGGTCTCGGGCGCGGGGATCGCCACCGTCACGGTCTGCCCCTGCTGAGGGGCGGCTGGGGCATGCTTGGCGGCCTCGGCGGCGGGCTTGGCCTCCTTGGCAGCGCCGTCGGCGACCGATTTCTCCGTGGACGCGCACGCGCCGCACACGGCCATCAGCGCGACGGCCGCCACATACATCATCGTCTTCATCGTCCCAGTCCTTTCACGTCAGGCCTTCTTCGCGGCAGCCTCGCGGGCCTTCGCCTTCAGGGCCTCGATCTTCTTCGTGGTGGCATCGAGCTGCTGGCCGAGGGGGCGGAAGAGGGGGTTGTACTTGTCCTCGATCTTCTTCCCCTCGGGCTGGTACTTCGCGTCCAACGCCTTCACCGCGGCCTCGTACTCCTGCTTCCCTTGCGGGTCGTCCTTGAGGTCTTTGTACTTCTCGTCGATGGGCGCCTTCTCGGCGGCATAGCGTTGCTGGAGGGCGGAGACCTCCTGCATCAGCTGCTGGGTCAGCTGGACGCGCTTCGCGTTCAGGTCGGCCAGCTCCTTGTTGGCCGCCTCGTAGGCCGCGTAGTCCTCGGCGGAGAGCAGGGTCTTGAGATCCTTGGCCAACAGGACGTCCTGCACCTGGCCGATGAACCACTCCGGCGTCGCCTCCGCGCTCGCGCGCAGACGGCCGATCTCCTTGCCCTCGGGGTCGAGCAGCACGAAGGTCGGGTAGCCCGTCACGCCATACTCCGCCTGCAGCTTCTTGTTCGCCGCGGCGATCGACTCCGGCACCAAGCTCTTGTCGCGCGGGAAGTCCACCCACAGCAACACCAGCTCCTTGGCCGCGTAGTCCTGCCAGGCCTTCTGCGAGAAGACCTTCTGATCCATCAGCTTGCACCAGTAGCACCAGTCGCTGCCGGTGAAGTTCATGAGCACGGGCTTGCCCGTCTCCTTGGCCTTGGCCTTGGCGGCCTCGGCATCCATCGTCCACTTGCCCACCTCGGCGCCCTCGGTCGCCGGCTTCTCGGCGGCCCAAGCGGCGCACGCCACGCACGCCGCCAACGCGGCCACAGCCATACGGGTCATCGTCTTCATGCTGTCAGTCCTTTCGTGATACGGTCAATCCTGCTTGCCTTCGTTCGCGCGGGCCTTGGCCCGCAGCGCGTCCAGACGCGCCTCCAAAGCCGTCCGCTCCTTGCCCAGTTGGTCGTAGATCGCGGAGAACTTCTTGTCCACCTTTTGGTAATCGGGCTTGAACTTCTCGTTCAGCGCCTTCATCCCCTCGTCAAAGGCCTTCTTCGTCTCCTCGCCGGGGTTCTTGCGATAGTCGATGATCAGCGGGTCAAGCTCCTTCTGGAAGCGGACGGCCACCTCGCGCGACGCCCGAATCCACTGCTCGCGCGTCTCCGAGGCGCGCTCCATCAGCGCCTTCAGCTCCGCCTCCGCCTGTTGGAAGGCCTTGTAATCCTCCGGCGAGAGCAACCGGGCAATGCGCTGCTTCAGCAACACGTCCTCCGTGTCCGCCACGAAACCCTCGGCCTTCACGTCGCGGCTCGCGCCCAGGCGGCCAAGCTCCTTGCCGTCGGGGTCAAGCACCACGCAGGTGGGGTAACCCTCGATGCCATACTTGTCGCGCCACGTCTCGTTCTGCTTGACGTACTTCTCCGGCACGCGGCTCTTGTCCTGCGGGAAATCCAACCACAGCAGCACCAGGTGCTTCGCCGCGTAGTCCTGCCACGCGGGCTTGTCGAAGACCTCCCTGTCCAGCAACTGGCACCAATGGCACCAATCGCTTCCCGTGAAGTTGATGAAGAGCGGCAACCGCTTCTCCTTCGCCAGCGTCGTCGCCGCCTCGGCGTCCATCGTCCATTTACCCACCTCGGCGCCCTCGGTCGCCGCCGACACAGCCAAAACCGCGGAGGCCACGCAAGCCGACGCCGCCGACACGAACGCTCTCAACCCTGTCGTCATACCGCCATTCCTTTCTTATCAGAGACTCAGATTGCCCACAGTGTAAGCCATTCCCCGGCGAAAAGCAAGCGGAATCCACCCCACCCCGCCGCAGGGGCGGGGGGACGGTCAGGGGGTGTCCTCGGGGAAGCGCAGGTCGGCGTGGCCGTCCAACGCGGCGAGGGCCTTTCCCTGGGCGCGCCGATAGGCAGACTCCAGCGTCTGCTGGAAGGGCTCGTCGCCGCGCCAATAGGGGAGCGGGCCGAGGCGGCGCGGCACGAGACCGGCGTCGGTCGAGGGATGGAGGCGCAGGATCTCCGCCTCTGGGACGGCGCGTGGCGTGAGGTTGGGCGGCGCATCGGGGAAGACGATGCCGCGGAAGCGGAGAAGCAGGGCAGGGTCGGCGGCGGAGGCATCGGCGAAGAGACAGAAGACGGCGGCGAGGTGCTTGCAGGGGCGCGCCCAATCGCGGCAGTCGCAGGCCATCGCCAGGTCGTCGCGGGCGTGGGGGAAAAGGCTCATGCCGGCCTCGGCGAGGGTTTCTTCGAGGGCGATGGGCAAGGCGCGCGCGGCGAGGCGGGCCATCAGCATGGGGCGTGCGCGGAGGAGTGGGCGGACGCGCCCTTGGTCGAGGGGCGCCATGCGGAGGGAGACGTAATAGGGGGCGGCCTCGGCGCCCTGCACCTCGGCGTCGATCTGGCCGGGGCGGACGGTGAGGGCGCGGATCTGGCCCTGTTGGGCGTAGTTGCGGCCACGGCCAAGGCGGGGGCCGATGCGCAGCCCCTCAAGCCATTCCATGAGGCGGCGGCGCCACCACGCGTCGCGGCGGCCGCTTTGGGGGCGGAGGCCGCCGCGGACGGTCTTGGCCTGTCGGGGCGCGAAGGCTCGCTTGCCCATGGGATCCCTCAGTCGTCGCCGATGGTGCCGGAGCAGAGGAAGTCGAAGGCGATCACGTCGCCCTCCGTCTCGGCGCCGCGCTCATAGACGCGGAGGGTGAAGGGGCGGGTGGTGCCGTTGGCGCGGACGGTGACGGTGAAGCGCTCCTCCTCGGCGGAGCGCTTGCCCCGGGTGCGCCAGGCGCCGAGGGCCTCTTCCTCCTCGGCGTCCTGCCCGGGGCGGCGGCGGTTGAAGTCCGTGCGGTCGCGGTCGCCCTCGGAGCGGCCTTGGCGGATGGAGTCGTCGTACCCGACGAAGGCGAAGGCGACGTTGGCGTAGCGGCGGGTGAGGCCGACGCTCTCGACGTCGCCGGCAAGGACGGCGTCGCGCGTGGGGCCGGCCTCTGACCCGGCCTTTTCCGAGGGGGTGGCGGTCTTGGGGACGGCGGGGTCGTCATCGAAGGCGGAGCGCACGCGGATCTCGCCGGGGGCGAAGTCGAGATGGACGGCCTGCTGGGTCTGGAGGGCCATGTTGCGGGCGTAGCGCATGAGGCGCAGGGTGTCCTTGGCGGCCATGGAGACCTGGGTGGAGGCGAGGGAGTCGAACGATGGGATGGCGACGAAAGCCATCGCCGCCAATATCGCCAGGACTATGAGGAGCTCGACGAGCGTGAAGCCGCCGCGCATGGCGGTCATCCCATCATGCCGGACATCTTCAGGAAGAGGACGACCGCCAAGACCACGATCACCGCGATGGAGACGACGATGATGAGGTTGAGCGCCTTCTTGCTCTCGGATTTCTTGCCGAACCCCTCCACAGGCTTGGTGACGGTCACGGACGGGCGCATGACGATGGTGGTGCGCGGGATGGAATCGACGCTCTCGACCTTGCCGGGGTCGGCCTCGGGGACATCGTCGCCGCGGATGGAGAGGGCGATGTCGCCCAAGGTGATCACGTCGTTCCTGCGCACGGTGGCCATGGTGATACGCTGATCGTTGATCCGTGTGCCGTTGGTGGAGTCCAAATCCTTCACGCGCCAGCCACCCTCGCACCGTTCGATGACACAATGCTCCCCGGAGACCGAGGCGTTGGCGATGACGAAGTCGTTGGCGCTGTTCCGGCCGATGCGGATCTGATCCGCCGTCCAAGAATAGGTCTTCCCGATTTCTTCGCCGTTCAGAATGGTGATGTTTGGCATAATGCGCGCTCCTTAGGAAAGGGTACGTGGAGAGTATAGGAAACCACCCCTCGCTCTGTCAAGTGAATCGTCCACAATGTAATTGCGGCCAAGTTGCACAATGTAATGAACCGAGGCGAGGTGGGCGAGGCACGCCCTCTGGAACGCCCCCCGGGGGGCGTTCCAGAGGGGCGAAAAAAGTCAGCG
>CASEMS010000042.1 GCA_949288955.1 uncultured Lentisphaeraceae bacterium | reverse complement strand
CTACTGCAACGACGCCTTCGGCGCCGCCCACCGCGCCCACGCCTCCACCGCCGTCATCGCCAAGTACGCCCCCGTCGCCGTCTCCGGCTTCCTGCTGGAGAAGGAGATCCAGTACCTCGGCTCCGCGGTCGAGAACCCCGTCCGCCCCTTCGTCGCCATCCTCGGCGGCGCCAAGGTCTCCGACAAGCTGGCGGTGGTGAAGAACCTCCTCACCAAGGTCGACACCCTCATCATCGGCGGCGGCATGGCCTACACCTTCCTCAAGGCCCAGGGCAAGCAGATCGGCAAGTCCCTCTGCGAGGATGACCAGCTGGGCTACGCCAACGACATGCTCGCCCTCGCCAAGGAGCGCGGCGTGAAGTTCCTGCTCCCCGTCGACAGCGTCGCCGCCGACAAGTTCGACGCCGAGGCCAACACCCAGATCGTCACCGAGGTCCCCGAGGGCTGGATGGGCCTGGACATCGGCCCCGAGTCCGTCAAGCTCTTCGCCGAGGCCCTCCAGGGCGCCAAGACGGTGGTCTGGAACGGCCCGATGGGCTGCTTCGAGATGCCCGCCTTCGCCAAGGGCACCTTCGGCGTCTGCGAGGCCGTCGCCCAGGTCAAGGCCAACGGCGGCATCTCCATCATCGGCGGCGGCGACTCCGTCAGCGCGGTGAAGAAGTCCGGCCTGGCCGACAAGATGAGCCACATCTCCACCGGCGGCGGCGCCTCCCTCGAATACCTCGAAGGCAAGGTGCTCCCCGGCGTGGCGGCGCTCTCCGACAAGTAAGCCCGCCCCACGGCCCGACGCAGGCGCCCCCGCCCGGGGGCGCCTGCTTTCGCAAAGGCCCCAAACGCACTATTCCGCTTGACCTGCGGGAGGCGAGTGGCCTATACTATCACGCCATCGAAGCCATCCCATGGACGGGATGGGGAAAAGGAACGGTACATCATGGCAAAGATCAAATTCGCCGACGAGATCGAGAACATCACCACCCGCAAAGAGTTCCCCCTGAGCAAGGCCCAGGACGTGCTGAAGGACGAGGTGGTGGCCGTGCTCGGCTATGGCGTGCAAGGCCCCGCCCAATCCCTCAACATGCGCGACAACGGCGTCAACGTCATCGTCGGCCAGCGCAAGAGCGACAAGCCCAACAGCTCCTGGCAGCGCGCCATCAACGACGGCTGGGTGCCCGGCAAGACCCTCTTCGACATCGAGACCGCCGCCGAGAAGGGCACCATCGTGATGATGCTCACCTCCGACGCCTCCATCAAGCCCGTCTTCAAGCAGATCCGCAAGCACCTCACCCCCGGCAAGGCGCTCTACTTCTCCCACGGCTTCGGCTGGCAGTACCGCGACCTCACCGGCGTCGAGGCGCCCGAGGGCGTGGACGTGATCATGGTGGCCCCGAAGGGCTCGGGCACCAGCGTCCGCCGCAACTTCCTCGAAGGCGTGGGCATCAACAGCTCCTACGCCGTCGCCGTCGACGCCACCGGCCGCGCGCTCGACCGCACCCTCGCCCTCGGCATCGCCGTCGGCTCGGGCTATCTCTTCCCCACCACCTTCCAGCGCGAGGTCACCTCCGACCTCGTCGGCGAGCGCGGCACCCTCATGGGCTGCCTCCAGGGCATCCTCAACGCCCAGTACACCGTGCTGCGCAAGCACGGCCACAGCCCCTCCGAGGCCTTCAACGAGACCGTCGAGGAGCTCACCCAGTCCCTCATCCGCCTGGTCGACGAGAAGGGCATGGACTGGATGTACTCCAACTGCTCGGCCACCGCCCAGCACGGTGCCCTCAAGTGGGCCCCCGAGTTCGAGAAGGCCACCAAGCCCGTCTTCGAGAAACTCTATAAATCCGTCGCCGACATGACCGAGGCCAAGGCCGTCGTCCGCGACTGCGGCCGCAAGGACTACAAGGAGCGCCTGGAGGCCAAGCTCGCCAAGATCCGCGACAGCGAGATGTGGCGCGCCGGCCAGGCCGTCCGCTCCCTCCGCCCGCACGAGGCGGCCAAGGCCAACGCGGCCACCGCCGCCGGCGTCGGCGGCCGCGGCGCCAACTGATCCCACGGCGCGCGCACCGAAGGCGGGGCCCCACGGCCCCGCCTTTTTTCGTCCCCCCACGCCCCTCCCCGCCCCTCCCCCAAACAGCCTCAGCGGCTGATCCTCTTTGGACTGGCGGCTGAGTCTCCGAGCGTCAGCCGCCATCGCTCCGTGAACCGGCGACTGAGGGGAGTGCGCTCCGAGGGGCGGCGGAGGCCGCAGATAGTGCTTGGTGATGGGAGGTAGGTGTGGTATAATAGGTAATGAGGTCAGGTTGAAAGGAAGCGAACGATGGGCGATCAGGCGATTGTGCGGGCGATGACGGGGTTTCTGCATACGGCCACGGTGGCGTTGGCCGCTTGGTTGGGGGAGTTGCTCCCGAAGGTGCAGCTGAGGGGGAGCGAGGGATGGTGGAAGGCGTTGGTGGAGGATCGGCTGACGGAGCCGCAGCGGCGGATCGCCCAGCAGCATGGGGTGCGGACGTTGGAGGATTTGGACTTGGCCGCGCTGTTGCGGGTGGCGGACAAGAATTGGTATGGCTTGTGTGGGGTGCGGCAGTTGGATCGGGGCTTGTTGGACGCGATCCGCGAATTGCAGGGGGTGCGCAACAATTGGGCGCATTGCTCGGGGGCGTTGCCGGGGAGGGAGGCGGTGCTGGGGGACTTGGAGCGGGTGGGGCTGCTGTTCCGGTTGCTGGGGGTCGCGGCGGCGGAGCAAGAGCGGGTGCGGGCGATGCGGGCGGAGGTGGCGTCGGGGAAGGCGCCGGAGGCGCGGGCGGAGATCGTGCGGGCCTCGCTGTCGGGTGGGGCGAAGCCTCAGCGGGCGCCGGGGAAGGAGGCGATCGGCAGCGGGCAGTTGGTGCGGTTGGTGGCCGATCCGTCGCGGCAGGGGGTGGTGACGGAGGCACGGCAGGTGGGGGGGCGGTGGCGTTACTGGGTGTTTTTGGGGGCGGAGGGGGTGCGGGAGTGCCTGGAGGGGCAGATCGAGCCGGTGCAGAAACCGGGGCTCGCGTGGCTGGGGGTAGAGGTCTTCCGGAGCAGGATCGTGGCGTTCCAGCTCAGCCACCCTTCGTGCGAGAACCTGTATTCGCTGAACGCGGCGCGGATCGACTTCGTGCCGTACCAGTTCAAGCCGGCGTTGAAGTTGATCCGCTCGGACGAGCCGCGGCTGTTGATCGCGGACAGCGTGGGTGTGGGCAAGACGATCGAGGCGGGGCTGATCATCAAGGAGCTGGAGGCGCGGGGGCCGTTGCGCAACATCCTGATTGTCTGCCCGAAGCCTTTGGTGGCGGAGCGGAAGTGGGAGCTGGAGATGCGGCGGTTCGATGAGGCGTTCCTGCCGATGACGGGGGCGGATCTGGAGCAGGCGTTGTCGGACACGGACCGGGATGGCGGGGTGTGGCCGCAACGGTGGGGGCGGGCGATCATCCCGTATTCCATCTTGGATCGGGAGGCGTATGAGGGGGGTGGCAAGCGGCGCCGGACGTATGGCATGCTGGACCTAGAGCCTGCGCCGCACTTCGATCTGGTGATCTTCGATGAGGCGCACGCCTTGCGCACGGGGAGCCTCCGGAAGGAGAAGGCCTTTGCCTACAAGTGTTCCAAGTGGCTGTGCGACCATGCGACCGCGGTGGTGATGCTCACGGCCACCCCCATCCAGATGGGGGACAGCGATCTCTTCACGTTGCTCAACCTGTTGCGGCCCGACATCGTCATCGACCCGACGTCGTTCCAGCTTATGGCGGAGCCGAACCCGGCCATCACGCGGTGCGCGCATGTGGTGCGCGAGGGGGCGGAGGGCTGGCAGAGTGAGGCGGCGGAGGCGTTGGAGGGCGTGCTGAAGACGCACTGGGGGGAGTCCGTGCTCACCAAGAGCCCGGAGTTCGCCAGGGTTCGCAATCGGTTGGCGGGGCCTGCGCTATCGCGTGAGGAGCGCGTGAGGCTGTTGCCGGAGGTGGAGGGGTTGAACAGTTTCAGCCGCATGATCAACCGCACGCGGCGCAGAGACATCGAGGATTTCTGCGTGCGCAAAGCCATCACCCATGTGGTTCCCTTCACCCCCGCGCAGCGGGCCTTGCATGACGACGTGCTGCGGTTCGAGGCCATGGCACTGACGCGGTTGCATGGAAGTGGCGTCGCCTTCATGATGAGCACCATCCGACGGCAGGTGGCCAGTTGCATCTATGGCGTGGCGCCGTATCTGGAGGATTTGATCTTGCGCCGGTGCGCGCAGTTGGCCGACGATCCCGATTTGGATGAGGAGGAGTTGAAGGCCTTCTCCGAGCGGTTCGAGAAGCTCGGGGCGGAGGCGCAAGCGATCATCGAGCAGGTGCGCGCCTTGCCCGAGGAGGACCCGAAGTTTGACTGCGCACTCCAGGTGATCCGCGAGAAGGCCCGTTCCAAGAACAATCGTGTTATCCTCTTCAGCACGTTCCGCCACACGCTGGCGTATCTCCGCCGGCGGTTGGAGGCGGAGGGGGTGCGCGTGGGGCAGGTCGATGGCAGCGTGCCCGACGATACTCGCCGCACGTTACGTGACCGCTTTGAGGGCGACCGCAAGGCCGCAGACGCCATCGACGTCCTCCTCTTCACCGAGGTCGGCTCCGAGGGCCTGGACTACCAGTGCTGCGACACCATGATCAACTATGACCTGCCGTGGAATCCCATGCGCATCGAACAGCGCATCGGCCGCATCGACCGCCGCGGGCAAATGAGCGAGGTGGTCAATATCTTCAACATCGTCACCGAAGACACCGTCGATGCCGATATCTACGAGCGTTGCCTCGCCCGTATCGGGGTCTTCGAGCGGAGCATCGGCGATTGCGAGGAGATCCTCGGCGACATCGGGCGAGACATCGAGAAGATTGCCGTCGATACCTCCCTCTCCCCCGAACAGCGGCGCAAGAAACTGGAGAAACTGGCCGACAACGAGCTCCTCCGCGCCAAGGAGTTGAGCGAGCTGGAGGAGAAACAGAAGGATCTCTTCGGCTTCGACCTCTCCGCCTACACCGACCAGATCCGCGCCGCCGAGAACCTTTGGGTCGCGCCCCCACGCATCCTCGCCTTGGTGCGCCACTATCTCACCGAGCGTCTCGGCCGCGCCGACGTCCTCTCCGGGGAGGAGCCGCTTCTCACCCTGCGCCTTTCACCGGCCGACAAGGCGCTCCTCCTTCAGGATTTCCGCGCGCTCACGCCCGCCGCCGACCGTCCGCTCTCCTGGGAGGCCTGGGACGTCTTCCTCCAAGGCCGGGCGCCGACCGTCCCCATCACCGCCGATGCCGAGACCGCGAGGGGCAAACCTTCCGCGCATTTCCTGGTTCCCTCCCATCCGCTCGTCCGCCAAGCCACCCGGCTCGACACCCTGCAGGGCGAGGCGCTCGTCTGCCTTCGGGTCGTCAGCGACACACTTCCCCCGGGCGATCACCTCTTCTGCCTCTACGACTGGGACTATGCCGGGTTCGCACCGCGCCATCGTCTCTGCGCCTTCACGACCGAGCCTGCCCTCGACGCGGCCTTGCCCACCCTCCTCCCCAACGCCGTCGCCGGGCTCACGCCCGCCACGTCGCCCTCCGACACGGACTGGGATCCCATCATCGCCCGTGCCGACCAAGCGCTCTTGGCCGAGGCCGACGCCCACCGTGCCGCCACAGAGAACCTCCGCCGCCACCGCGAGGAAAGCCTCCGGCACAGCACGGAGACCCGCCTCCGCGTCCTTGATCACCAGCTGGAGGACGCCGCGGATCCGAAAATCGTCCGTATGCGTGAGAGCGAGCGTGCCAACATCCAATCCCAATTCGAGGCCAAATGCCGCGAGTTCGCCTCCATCAAGGCCGATGTCTACGCCAAGTTGATTGCCAAAGGCATCCTCACCGTTGTCAAAGAAGGAGCATGAATCATGGATCCTCAGCCCAATGTTTCCTTGGTCGGCGGCATCGTGGCAGCCGCCCAGAACAAGACGGAGATGTTGCAACGCGCCTTGGCCACCTTGGTCAAGCCTTATTCCGACCCCACCCACTTCCTCTACGAGCTTTTGCAGAATGCGGAGGATGCGGAGGCGACGCGCATCCGCTTCACCCTTTACGCCGACCGCTTGGAGGTCGTGCACGACGGGGCCCCCTTCACCAAAGACGACCTGCAACGTCTGTGCGACGTGGGGATGTCCGAGAAATGGGCTGAGGACAACAAGATTGGGCAGTTTGGAATCGGGTTCAAGTCTGTCTTCATGATCTGCGATGAGGTCATCCTCACCAGCGAGCCTGGCAACGCCACCTCTGCCCCCAACGAGAATCAGCCACGATTCGCCGTGCGCATCCATGATTTCGTGGACTTGGAGGACGTGGATTTCGTCCCAATCCCGCGCGACACCACGCGATTCGTCTTCCGTTTCTCGGCGGGGCATTCCCATTCCGGGTTCTCAGACATCGTCAAGTTGCGGGGGCATCTCACCACGCGGCTTCGCACGATCGATGCCTCCACGCTGTTGTTCCTGCACCATCTGCAGTCCGTGGAGTATCGGATTGAGGTAGATATGTTTGGCAAGGCCCTGCAGACGCCCGTGGAAGGCGTCCATTGCCTGAGCAAAGAGGTATTGGCATTCGAACGGAGGTGCGAGGGCGATCAGTTGTGGTTGGTTTCGTCGTTGGGTGAGACCAATTGGCAGGCGGAGTGCTCGCCGGGGGAATCGCTTGCGCCGTCCACACCAAAGCAGGAGCGCGCCACCTCCTTTGTCGTCTTTTCCAGACCCTGCAAAAACTTGCCTTCCAAGACAATCGACATCGCCTTCCCCGTGATTGTCGGGGAAGACGGCACGTGGGAGTTTTGTGCGGCGCAGGGACAGCAACGCTATGCCTTCCTCTATTTCCCGACGGATACGCCGAGCAACCTGAACTTCATCGTCCAAGCGCCGTGGCGCACACCGCCCACACGTGCCAACATCAGCCAAGGGAATGAGGAAAATCGCTCGCTGGCGCAACAGCTCGCGGCCCTCTTCCATGACAGTGTCCTGACCCTTCGGGATCAGAATCGCTTCCCGCTGAGCCTGCTTTGCCTCTTGCCGTTTTCCTCGGAGGGCGTTGGCGGAGCCTCCGATCTCTTCCAGTTCATCCACGAAACGACGCTCCGTTTGTTGCGGGAGGAGGCGATTCTCCCCTGCCACGAGGGTGGCTTCACGGATGCCGCGCACGCGAAGCTGGCCCGCAGAAGGGACTTGGTCGATCTCTTCCCGAATGCACTCCTATCGGAATTGGTGGCGGATGGCAAGGAGTATGCGTGGCTGGACACGCGCATCACCGAGACAAACGCACGTTATCTGTCGCTGAATCGCGTGCTGAAGAGCGAGGCAAAGGTCGAAGAACTGAGGCTGGAGGATGTCGCCCGCAAGGTGAATGACAACCCCGACTTCCTGCCAAACCAGTCGGAGGAGTGGCTGTTACGCTTCTATGAGCAGTTGGAAACCATCCCGGAAGCCTTCGAGAAGACGAAGTCAGGTAACAATCTCCTGTCGGTGCGCCTCCTGAAGACGCAGACCGGCGCGTTCCATAGCGCCGTCAAACTGCTCTGGAACCAAGATCCCAACGAGCCCAAACGGTACGATTGGCAAGTCTTCCTCCCTCCCGCCACGGCGTTGCTGGGAGAGAATATCCTCTTTGTCGCTCCGGACCTCTACGCGAAACGCCCTCGTTTCTTCATGGAGATTGTGAAGCTCAAGCGCCCGGATGCCTACGCCAACCTTGCCGGGCGGCTGGCGAAACACTACCAGACGCCGGAGACCGCGCAGGAGGTCCCCCTTGAACAACACCTGGAGGACATCCGCGCCATCCTGCATTATCTGACCGATCCCGACCATATGTATCTGTTGCGAGCGCTTCTTGCGCAGTGTGTGTACGTGCGGTGCAGGCAAGGGGAGACCGTAACTTATGTCAATCCACGGCAGGAGAGGCAAACAACTTGTGTCCCCTTCACGGAGGATGGGCGCTCCCTCGCAGGTTATCTTGCACGAATCGAAGAGGCCAACATCATTGATTGGGATGCCTATCACGACGCAGGGTTTACCTTTGACGAACTGAAAAAGCTCGGTGTCCGCACGGACTTGGTCGAGGGACTGGATGAGACGGAAGGCATTTGCGTTCCTCATGGAAGAGGTAATCCGCCAAGATGGTATGTTCCCTCCGGTGTGCTCTTCCGCCCCGCGCTCTCGCTCTTTGGCCTGGATGCAGCGATTGACGCGATTCGGAGGGATAGGGACGTAGAAGACGCCAAGGACAAATCAATCTTCATCCTGCGCACCCTCTTCCTTCATGCCAATCGGTTGCGCGGAGAGGCCTATCTGAGGAAGGATCAGAGCGTATACGAGACCAAGGCGGCAATCATCCGGACACTCCAGGCGACGGGAGTGCACTGGTTGCTGACCCAGTCTGGCGAGTGGGTCTCCCCCAAGGGCATGAGGCGAGAGGCGTTGGCGGATTGCTATGGGGAACGCCCGCTGGAATCTTGTGTCTATGAGTTGTTGGGGTTCAGGCAGTCGGAGTCTGAGCAGTGGAGGCAACTTGAGGAGGATTACCTTCGCCATGTTCCGGAGGAGAAGCGTATGCAGTATCTCAGCGTCGCGCTCCGCCATAGATTCAATCTCTCACTCAAGGAGTTGGATGACATCGTCCAACGCGATGCGGAAGCACGGCGTTTCACCTTCCCAGAGAAGGGGGTCACGAATTGGAGCGCGCTGGCTAGGCACGTGCGCCAAGTCTATGCCGATGCTCCTAACGTGACGTATGAGCAGGTTTTGCGGAGTGTCAGGCGTAATGCCTTGCCGCCTATCCTCGCGAGTGCCTACGTCAGGGGGGCGTACCAACTCCCTGGCGGCCAATTCGCCTGCCAGATGTGCCATACCAAGACACGCCAGATTGAGGTCTGCCAGTTGGAGCCCCGCGGCGGCGTGCGCAAGGATCTGACCCAGCACCGCCTCTGCCTGTGCCCCAGTTGCGCCGGCCATTACAGGATGCTCCGTGAGGACGAGGACCTCTACGACGCCTTCATTCGGCGCATCCGCGCCTTGACGCAGGAGGAGATCGACGCGGGGTCGCCCGTGAAGGTGGCAATCGGAGAGCGCGAACTCTGGTTCACGCAGACGCACATCGCCGAGATGGTGGAACTCCTGCGCCTGATGAAAAACTGAACTGGCACGGAAGCGTCCGCACCCGCCCCTCTCGTTCCATGCGGCAGAGGGGTGGTCTCTTTTTGCCTCAACGGCTGATCTACCTCGGGTCAGCCGCCGATCCAAGGAGACTCAGCCGCCAAGTCTCCCTGCGTCGGCCGCCGAGGCGAGGAGAGGCCCCGTCCTTCATGTCCTTCAGGTCGTTCAAGTCCTTCGGGTCCTTCGGGCGGGGAAGGACCTGAAGGACCCGAAGGACACAAAGGACCTGAAGGACTGTCTCGGTGGATTGGCCGCCGTCCCAAGGAGACTCAGCCGCCAATCCACCTTGGCTCAGCCGCCAAGTCTCCCCGCGTCAGCGGCCAAGTCTCGGTGGATTGGCCGCCGATGCTCGGAGGATTGGCCGCCGATGCTCGGAGGATCGGCGGCGGAGGTGTTTTGGCTTGGCATGGCGCGAAAGAGGCGGGCGGAAGGGAGCGATCTGCGGCGAAGCCGCGGAGCGACCGGCGGAGCCCGCCGGCTTTCGCGCCCCTTTGGCGTCTTCGCGGTCCAATCCGTCGTGCGGCCGATGTTTGGCGCGTGCGCAACCAAGCCTCCAAGCATCCAAACCTCCAAACTTCCATGGGGGCGTGGCGCAAAAAAGGGTCTCCACGGGGCGGCGGTTTTTGCTATCCTTTACGGAAACATGGAAAAGACAAGCAGACAGTGCAATCCGCGCGGGGGCTTCGCCCTGATCGCGGTGATTTGGACGGTGGCTGTGCTCAGCCTCCTGGTCTGCTCGTTCTCGCTGGACGCGTACATGGAGGGGAAGTCGGCGACCTATGTGCGCAACCGCCATCAGGCGACGGCGCTGATGGAGTCTGGCCTGACGTTGGCGGAGCTGCTGATGGAGCGGCAGGAGAAGGTTACGGGGGAGGAGACGGAGGAGGAGGTGGAGAAGGATCGGTGGATCGCGCCGGCCATCCGCCTGAAGCGTGGGCAGCGGGTGGAGGTGTCGCAGCGGCTCTATTACGACACGGAGGGGCATTTGCAGTTCGAGACGGCGGATGTCACGGCCTCGACGAACGCGGTGCCGGACGCGGAGATCTTCGTGGCCATCGAGCCGGAGCCGGCGCGGTGGAACATCAACAAGCTGACGCGCTCGGGGCTGGGGGACAACGCGGATCTGGTGTGGGAGCGGATCCTGACCTTGGCGGGCGTGCCGGAGGAGGAGCAGAGCGAGTTGGTGGACTCGTTCTATGACTGGGTGGACGAGGACAGCATCGCGACGTCGTCGGAGGGGGCCGAGAGCGATTATTACGAGCAGTTGGACCCGCCCTACACCTGCAAGAACGGGCCGCTGGACACGGTGGGCGAGCTGGCCTACATCCGTGGGTTCGACCGGAACGGGGCGGTGCTCCTGAAGGGCGGGGTGTGGAACCCGGAGGACCCGGAGGAGCGGCAGATCACGGTGCAGGGCATCGCGCATCTCTTCACGACCTATGGGACGGGGAAGATCAACGTGAACGCCGCCCCGCGCGAGGTGCTCCTGACCGTCCCCTGCCTGGAGGACGCGGACGGGCTCATCGTGGACACCATCCTGGAGGAGCGCGAGGGGCTGAACGCGGACAGCAACACGGCCTCGCACCGCGTGCGCCAGGAGAACCGCGGCTCCACCTCCAGCCTCGGCGCGGCGGCCATCAAGGATTACCATTTCACCGACATCTCGGACTTCCTGGCCCGCATCCCCGGGCTGAGCCAGGAGGACGCGAACATCTATCTGACTGTGGACTGCTCCATCTACAAGCTGGAGTTGGAGGGGCGCGTGGGGCGGGTGCGCCGGCGCGCCACCGCCGTCGTCCAGCGCGGCTCGTCGGGCGGCTCCACGCGCTCGTCGACCTCCGCCAACGCCGCCTCCACCGGCGCCGGCGGCAGCGACCTGGTCATTCTGCGTTGGCAGGAGGAAACCTGACGCATGGCAAAGAAGAAGCTTAGCCTCCCCGACATCTTGCCCGCCGTGCCGACCTTCGAGACGGTCTGCGCGCGCCTCTCCCTCCCCGCCGAGGCGGAGGAGACGCTGGAGGACGCGGTGCGGTTGCAGGCGGAGTCGCTCTCGCCCTTCGAGGAGGGGCTCTACACCTTTTCCTACGAGGTGGTGCGCCGCCGCCCCGAGGGGCTGGACGTGTTGGTGGCCGCCGCCGCGGATGCCGCGATCGACGGACAGGGCCATGACCGCCTGGCCGCCGAGGGGCTTCTGGGCGCGGTGCGGATGGATCTGACGGCGCTGGCCTGGGCGCGCGCGCTGAGGGAGCGTCGGCCGGAGCTGGCGCAGGGCGTCTGGCCCATCCTGCTCTGCGCGCCGAGCGAGCGGCTGCTGATGGTGTTGGCGGGCGGCGCGCCATTGGAGGTGCGGGCCTTCGCCCCGGAGACGCCCGTGGCCGTGCTGACGCGCCAGGCGACGTTGCTGCTGGCGCGGCTGGGCATGGAGGGCGGCGTGGGCGAGCTGGGGGCGGGGCTCTGCTGCGCCGCCGAGCCGGCCGAGGCCGCGCCGTTGCGCGAGGCCTTGGGCGCGGAGCCGGCCTTCGAGCCGATCGGGGACGCGGAGGCGCTCCTGCAGCGCGGCCTGCGCCTCCGCGCGGAGGAGGGGGCGGCCTTCGACCTGACCCCGCAGGCGTGGCGCGACGAGGCGAAGGCGACCCGCCAGCGCAAGCTCCTCATCGTCGGCGGCTCCGTGCTGGGCGTGGCGTGGCTGCTCTGCGCGCTCTACCTCTTCCTCATGCCGAAGATCTACGGGAAGCTGGCCGACGACGTGGCCGCCCGCCTCGACGCCCAGCACGCGGCGTACATGGAGGTGCTGGCGTTGCGCGATCGCGTGGACCTCATCCGCCGTTACGAGGACCACAGCCGCTCCGCCCTTGAGATGCTCCGCCTCCTCTGCCAAGAGAAGGCCGAGAACGTCATCTTCCAGTCCTTCACCTACAACCGGGACACGTCGGTGCGCGTGGTGGGCCTGGCCGACGACACCTCCGACGTCTACGGCCTCAAGGACGCCTTGCAGAAGGATCGGGGCCCGAACGGCGAGACGCGCATCGCCGCCGTGAACATCAACCGCCTGACGCAGGATCCCAAGACCCGACGCCAGCGTTTCGACATCGAGATTCTCTTCCCCGTCCCCTCCGAGGAGGAACAGCCGTGACCGCACTCACCCCCAAAGACCAGAAGCTCCTGGCGCTCTTCGGCGTGGTCGTGCTCGTGGGCATCCTCGGCCTCTGGTTCCCCAAGGCCAAGGACGCCTGGGAGATGGCCCGCACCCGCTGGGAGGCGCAGAAGACCCAGCTCGCCCGCGAGCAGGCCATCATCGCCCTCCGCCCCGAGATCCAGGCGCAGTACGAGGCGCTCCGCGACAAGATGCCCCTCTTCCCCGAGGGCCGCTCCGTGGACACCCACTGGCTGCCCATCATGGACAACACCGCCCGCGCCAACAACGTCAATATCGCCCAGCGCTCCATCGGCGGCGAGGAAACCTTCGGCGAGGTCACCGAGCTCACGCTCGAGTGCCGCGACTGGGAGGGCCGCCTCGACTCCCTCGTCTGGTTCCTGTACGACATCGAGAACCGCGAGGACGCGATGATGGACGTCCGCGCCCTCACCATCCGCCCCGACGCGAAGAACCCCGGTCTGCTCCAAGGCACCTTCACCCTCAACTGCGCCTATATGCGCCAGCCCGCCGAATGAGGAAGGATCCCACACCCATGCGCACCCATGCCCTTTTCCTGGCCGCCCTGCTCGTGGCCGCCGCCGCACACGCCCAAGTCCGCGCCCCCTCCATCACCGGCGGCGCCCGCCGCCCCACCGCCACCCAGCAACGCCAGGCCGCCGCACAGCAGGCCGCCGCACAGCAGGCCGCCACCAGCTCCACCGAGGTGGCCCAGCAGCTCGCCCAGGCCGAGCGCGGGAAGGGCGGCCGCCCCAAGCTGAAGTTCGACAACGCCCCCGCCGAGCTCTTCCTCCAGATCTACTCCCAGGTCACCCACCGCACCCTCCTCACCTCCCCCGACGTCCCGAAGGTAACGATGTCCCTCCGTTCCACCGACGAGGACAACTGGACCGACGCCGAGTATCTCCAGGCCATCGAGCAGCAGCTCCAGCTCAACGGCATCGGCATCATCCCCGTCGGCGAGCGCTTCGCCCTCGTCGTCCCCTTCAAGACCATCGGGCAGCAAGGCATCAAGACCTTCCTGGAGCTGCCCGAGGGCGGCCGCCACCCCGAGCTCGGCCAGCTCGTCCGCCAGATCCTCACCCCCAAGAACATCTCCGCCGAGGAGGCCCAGAAGGCCATCGAGGGCTTCAAACGCCCCGACGGCAACATCCAGTACCTCGAACGCACCAACTCCCTCCTCGTCACCGACACGCAGGAGAACGTCAACCGCATGATCGAGATCCTCGAGTTCATCGACAAGCCCATGCCGGTCCTGGAGGAGGTGCAGGTCTACTCCATCAAGTACGCCAAGGCCGAGGACATCAAGAAGACCCTCGAAGAGTTCGTCCAAGCCAGCCGCGAGGAGGAACAGGCCGCCACCAACCGCCGTTCCACCGCCGCCCCGCGTCCCGGCAACTCCATCAGCGGCGGCATGACCCGCGGCGTCTCCATCTCGCGCAACCTCCCCGGCGTTACCCGCGCCAACACCACCCCGGAGCCCACCTCCGCCGTCGGCGACGCGCTCGTCTCCGACGCCGACCGCGGCATGATCCGCGGCAAGGTGCAGATCATGGCCGACGAGCGCTCCAACCAGCTCATCATCGTTACACGCCCCTCCAACATGGACCGCCCCCGAGATCGCCGTCGAGGTCATCCGCCTCAAATACGCACAGGCCGACTCCGAGGACTCCGACAAGGGCGTCGCCGACCTCCTCAACGAGCTGATTGACACCAACACCCGCAACGACAACAACAATAACAACAACCGAAACAACTTCTACGGCGGCAACCGTAACCTCACCCGACAGGCCCGCCAAGTCCAGCAGGCCCTCCCCACCGAGACCAAGAACCGTATGGGCGAGCTCAAGAAGGAGAACATCAAGATCCTCGCCGACTCCCGCATCAACGCCGTCATGGTCATGGCCTCCCCCTCCGACATGGCCTCCATCAAGGAAATCATCGCCGCCATGGACGTCCCCGTCGCCCAAGTCCTCATCGAGACCGTCGTCCTCAACGTCGGCCTCAGCGACGAGATCTCCACCGGCATACAGTGGGTCAAGCGCGTCGGCAATGGTTCCCGTTACCGCGACTCCTTTGGTGGTGGTGCTATGCCCGATGGCGTCGGCAACTCTCCAGCCAATCTGTTTGACGAAAGCACTAAAACTTCTACG
Source organism: uncultured Lentisphaeraceae bacterium (assembly GCA_949288955.1). Lineage (GTDB taxonomy): Bacteria > Verrucomicrobiota > Kiritimatiellia > RFP12 > DVOR01 > Spyradenecus. The sequence goes on along the minus strand of CASEMS010000042.1, from coordinate 11,345 downwards.
ACTAAAGGGGATGGTGACGAAGAAGGCTCAGAGATCACTGAAACCGTCCGGAATGTTGCAGCTAATATTGGGGCTATTTCTGGTGGCGCCCAATACTACGGCACCATCAACAAGATTGACCTCGACTTCCTCATCCGTGCCACCGAGGGCGACAGCCGCACCAAAATCCTCACCTCCCCCGTCCTCATGACCCAGGACAACAAGGAGGCCACCCTCGAGAACACCGAGCTGGCCTACCTCTACAACGGCATGAAGTACATGGGCTACTCCGGCAACTACTCCTCCGGTTACCAGCCCGACATCTCCCAGGAGGAGATCGGCCTCACCATCACCGTCACCCCACGCATCAACCCCGACGGCACCGTCGTCCTCGACTTCGAGGAGACCTTCCAGAACCTCGGCACCCCGCAGGAGGTCCCCGGCTCCGGTGTGGATGGTTCTAATCAGCGCTGGCCCTCCCCCGTCACCCGCAAGATCTCCGGCTCCGTCTCCGTGAACAACGGCCAGACCGTCGTCATCGGCGGCCTCGTCACCCACAACAAGACCGAGTCCGAGGGCGGCATCCCCATCCTCAAGAACATCCCCTACATCGGCAAGTACCTCTTCGGCTACACCGACTACTCCGACGAGCGCGACGAACTCCTCGTCTTCCTCACCCCCTACGTCTTCAACTCCTCCGAGGAGGCCCAAGCCGAGGCCAAGCGCCGCAAGGATTACCTCGACGCCGCCGGCATCTGGAACCGCGGCTGGTCCAACTCCGCCCTCGCCGACGTCCCCGACGAGCAGGAGATGCTCCGCCGCGAGAACCTCAAGCGCTCCTACGAGGACAAGCAGTTCACCGCCGGCCGCGAACGCATCCTCGCCCGCCGCGAGCACGACCGCAAGATGCTCGACATCCTCGAAGACTCCATCCGCATCAAGAGCGAGGAGTTGGAGGACGAGCGCGACGACCTCACCCCCGAGGAAATCAAGGACCGCGAGCGCGAGATCGACAACGAGCGCGCCATGCGCCGCGCCCTCCTCCGCGAGATCGCCGCCGGCAAGGAAGCCCTCGAGGCCGCCGACGCCGAGGAGCACGGCGCCGCCAAGCAGGCCCCCGCGCCCGAACCCGCCCCCCAACCCGCGCCCACCCAGCCCGCCACGCAGAGCGCCGCCCTGCTCCGCCCCCTCGCCAACAACGCGGCCACCCAGGAGGAAACCAAATGACCCTCACCCCCGAACAGACCCAGGCCGTCCGCGACTGGCTCGCCGACGGCGCCTCCCTCAGCGACGTCCAGAACCGCCTCCGCGCCGACTACGGCCTCCACCCCACCTTCTTCGACGTGCGGATGCTCGTCATGGACATCGGCGCCCAGGTCAAGGACAAGGAGGCCCAGGTCGACGCCGACGACGTCACCAAGGCCAAGCTCCCCCCCAAGCCCGGCGCGGACGCCGAGCCGCCCCCCGCCCCCGGCGCCGTCTCCGTCACCGTGGACACCATCCAGGCCATCCCCGGCGCCCTCGTCTCCGGGTCCGTCGTCTTCTCCGACGGCGAGAAAGCCCGTTGGTTCTTCGACCAGATGGGCCGTTTCGGCTTCGAGCCCGACCTCCCCGGCTACCAACCCTCCCCCGAGGACTCCCGCGCCTTCCAGACCCAGCTCCAAACCGCCCTCTCCCAACGCGGCTACTGAGTTGGAAGTTCGGAGGCTTGGAGGCTTGGTTGGCGGCCCGAGGGTCTGAAGGCTTGGCCGTTCGGTGGCGGGGGCCGCGCCTCCGCCACCTCGTCTTAGTCGCCGCGCTCGTGATTGCCGCGCCACTGGCCTTGTCCGCCGATACGGGCCAAGCCCCCGCCAGTCGCCCCGCAGGAGCCCACCAAGCCTCCAAGCCTCCAACCTTCCAAGCCTCCAAGGAAGGGGCGTGGGGCGAAGCCCCACCCAAAAGCCAAGCCTCCAAGCCTCCAACCTTCCAAGCCTCCAAGGAGACGGACTCGGCGCCCCCGGCGCCGGTGTCCGTCTCCTTTATGGGCGGCTACGACCCCGACAGGCCCGAGAGCGCCGTCACCCGGCAGATCGTCGCCCTCGCCCAGGAGCGCCCCGAGCTGCGGCCAACCAAATGGGGCGGGCTCTGGCTCCCCGGCGCGGGCGGCCGCTCCCCCCTCCTCCTCGCCATGGCCGGCGGCAACGCCCCCGACATCTACCAAGTCTGGTTCCACATCGCCCAGAGCGACATCCGCAACGGCTTCCTGATGCCGCTCGACCGCTGGCTCGGCCCCGGCGGGCGCGACTGGCCCGGCTGGGCGCGCCTCCCCGACCTCTGGCGGCGCGTCGCCACCGGCCCCGATGGCCACCTCTACGCCCTCCCCGCCGCCTCCGTCGCCTACTACGGCATCGTCTACCGCAAAGACCTCGTCCGTCAGGCCGGCCTCGACCCCGAGAAGCCGCCCGAGACCTGGGAGGCCTTCTGGCGTTGGTGCCAGGCCCTCACCCAGCCCGGCCGCGCCGTCCTCGGCGCGCGCCGCGGCCAACGCGCCTTCGGCGTCTGCGAGGCCCCCTGGAACTGGCTCCCCTGGATGCAGGCCGCCGGCGGCAGCCCCGTCCTCCAAAGCCGCCTCTCCCGCCTCCGCGGCACCCCCTTCGACTTCCCCATGGAGGCCACCCGCTGCGAGACGCCCGACGGCGAGGACCTCTCCGACGTCCCCCCCACCTGGCGCGCCGCCTTCGACTCCCCCGAGGCCCTCGCCGCCGCCCGCTTCCTCCAACGCCTCGCCTGGGCCCCCTGGGTGCGCGACCCCGAGACCGGCGCGCCCATCGACCTCACCCCCGCCGACGTCGCCGCCGGGCGCGTGCGCGTGGGCGGCCGCACCCTCGCCTTCGCCCCCGAGGAGGTCATCGAAGGCGTCACCCTCAAGCTGCCCCTCGGCAACAACCCCGAGGCCTTCATCCGCGGCGAGGTGGCCGCCCTGTTCGCCGGCACCGAGGCCCTCGAACGCATCACCGGCGAGGGCGGCCTCCCCCCCGAGCTCATCGGCATCATGCCCTTCCCCGCCGCCCACGCGGGGCTCCCCCGCGTCTTCCAGGCCCACCGCCACCTCTGGGGCGTCAGCGAGGGCGTCGCCCGCCGCCCCCAGGCCGAGCAGGATCTCGTCGTCGCCTGCCTCGACCGCCTCGCCTCCCCCACCCTCAACGACGCCCACATCCGCCAGCAGGTCCTCGAAGGCAACGCCCGTTGGTGCCACCCCGACGACCTCCGCCGCCTGGGCCTCGATGCCTACCTCGACGAGATCCCCCCCGCCATCCGCCAACTCTACGCCGACCTCGACGCCGGCCGCATCGTCGCCCGCACCGAGCCCTTCGTCGGCTTCTGGCAGGGCGTCAGCGACCTCCTCCAACGCCGCCTCCTCGGCCTCCTCCTCTCCGAGGCCGGGCGCGACCTCGACGTCGCCGCCGCCCTGAAGGCCATCAACGACGACGCTAACCGCGGCCTCATGTTCCGCGTGGACGAGGCGGAGCTCGACCGCGCCCGACCCCTCGCCCGCGCCCTCCTCGCCGCCCTCACCCTCCTCTTCCTCGCCTTCCTCACCTGGCAGGCCTGGCGCGCCCGCCGCGCCCCGCGCCCCCACGCCGCCCCCGCCCCACGCCCCGCGCGCGTCCCCAAGGTGGCCTGGCTCATGCTCCTGCCCGCCCTCCTCTCCATCGCCCTCTGGAGCTACTACCCCCTCATCCGCGGCGTCCTCATGGCCTTCCGCGACTACCACATCGTCGGCGCCAGCCCCTGGGTCGGCCTCGACAACTTCATCCTCGTCGCCGCCGACCCCGGCTTCTGGGCCAGCGCCCTGCGCACCCTCCGATACGTCGCCCTCACCCTCGCCCTCGGCTTCCTCACCCCCGTCATCCTCGCCGTGATGCTCACCGAGATCCCCCGCGGCAAGATCTTCTTCCGCACGCTCTACTTCCTCCCCCACCTCACCTCCACCCTCGTCATCACCCTCCTCTGGCAGCTGATGTACGACCCCACCGAGAACGGCATCCTCAACCGCCTCCTCGCCCTCCTCGGCCTCCCCCCCCAGACCTGGCTCCAAGACCCCGCCTGGGCCATGGTCTGCTGCATCCTCCCCGGCGTCTGGGCCGGCGCCGGCATGGCCTCCCTCATCTACATCGCCGCCCTCCAGGCCCTCCCGCGCGACACCATCGAGGCCGCCGCCATCGACGGCGCCGGCTTCTGGGCTCGCATCCGCCACATCCTCCTCCCCCAGCTCCTCCCCCTCATGGTCATCAACTTCGTCGGCGCCTTCATCGCCGCCTTCCAATCCATCGGCGGCATCTTCCTCCTCACCTTCGGCGGCCCCGGCGACGCCACCAACGTCCTCTCCCTCGCCATCTGGAAGGAAGCCTACAACAACCTCCGCATGGGCACCGCCACCACCATGGCCTGGTTCCTCGGCGTCGGCCTCATCGGCTTCACCTACCTCCAATTCCGCATCCTCCGCCGCGTCGAGTTCCGCCGCGCCGAGGAAAACTGACCCCTCCCCCGCCCCACCCCACACCCCCCAGCCGCCAATCCTCCCCGCGTCAGCCGCCGACGCTCGGTGGATCAGCCGCCGATCCTCCTTGCCTCGGCCGCCAAGTCCCCCACCCCAGGCACGGCGCGAAAGAGGCGGGCGGAAGGGAGCGGTCAGCGGCGAAGCCGCGGAGCGACCGGCGGAGCCCGCCGGCTTTCGCGCCCCCTTGGCGTCTTCGCGGTCAAAGCCCCCATCTCCCCGCCCTCCCCCACCTGCCGCGCGCGCCCTCCGGCGGCGCGCGGAGTGAGGACGACGGCGCAGGGCACAAAAAAAGCCCCCGACCAGGCAATCCGGTCGGGGGCTTTTTTTGTGCCGTCAAGGCTTGGGGGCGTGGGTCTGCCGGCCGGCCCAGGACATCTGGTGGGCCACGCCGAGCATGATGCGGGCGTCGGGGTCGGTCTTGACGCCGCGGGAGAAGATCCGGCGGAAGCCTTGCATCATGTGGTCGGCCTTCTGCTCGTCGGTGAAGCCGACGTCGAGCATCGCCTGGCGCCACTTGGCCATGAGGGCCTCCTTGGTGGCCTGGGTGGCGAGGGAGACGGCTTCCTCGACGGGGCTGACGTAGGTGCCGGTGGCGGTGTAGAGCTCATAGGCCACGATGAGGAGGGCCTGGGAGAGGTTGAGGCTCTGGTAGCGGGGGTCGACGGGGATACGGATGAGGTGGGTGCATTGGGCGATCTCGTCGTTGTGCAGGCCCTGATCCTCGCGCCCGAAGACGATGGCCACGGGGGCCTGCGCGGCGAGGCGGAGGATGGCGGGGGCGAGGACGCGGGGGGGCTGGACGGTGGCGCGGTAGAGCCCGCCGCGGGCGGTGGTGCCGACGACGGCGGCGCAGTCGGCGGTGGCCTCGGAGAGGGTGGCGCATTCGCGCCGGGCGTCGAGGATGTCGGTGGCGTGGACGGCGAGGCGGCGGCCTTCCTCCCAGCCGTCGAGGATGCGGGGGGCGACGAGGGTGAGGCGGCTGAGGCCCATGTTGGCCATGGCGCGGCAGACGCTGCCGACGTTGCCGGAGTAGAGGGTGCCGACGAGGACGATGATGACGTTGTCGAGTGGGTTCATGGGGCGTCGGGGAGGTTCAGGGCGAAGAGGGCGCGGGCGACGGCGGCGATGGCCGAGGGCCAGGCATCGAGGTCGGCCACGGCGAGGGTCTCGCGCGGGGAGTGGTTGCCGCGGGTGGGGAGGAGGAGGGGGACGACGGGCATGGCGGCGCCGGCCTTGGGGAAGGCGCGGGCGTCGGTGCCGGAGTAGTTGTAGACCTCGGTCTGGAGGGGGACGCCGCCGGCGAGGAGTCTGTCGCGGAGGGCGGGGGAGAGCAGGCAGGAGGCGTCGGAGAGGGTGACGACGGGGCCTTGGCCGAGGGCGACGCCCTGGGCGGCGTTCTCGTAGGTAACGTCGAGGGCGAGGACGGCGTCGGCCCGGACGTGCCGGGCGAGGACGTCGGCGCCGAAGCCGTTGACCTCCTCCATCGCGGTGGCGGCGACGAGGACGTTGAACTCGGGCAGGAGGGCGGCGAAGCGTTCGTGCCAGAGGGCGACGAGGGCGCAGGCGGCGCGGTCGTCGAGGAAGGGGCTGACGACAAGGCCGTCCGCGGCCTCCCAGTGGGGCGCCCAGCAGAGGCGGTCGCCCTTGCGCGCGCCATCATAAGGCTCGGAGAGGCGGGCGATGAGGGGTTGGCGGCGCGTCCATGCCTCGCCGGGGGGCTGGAGGGTGGCGGGGCGGGGGCGGCCGGGGGTCTTGAGGAGGAGGCTCTCGCCGCCTTCCGGGGCGATGCCGCCGAGGGCGAGGACCTCAAGTTCGGTGGGGGAGCGGACGGCGCTGACGATGAAGCCGGGGCTGTCGGCGTGGGCGAGGAGGAGAAGGGTGTCGCTCTTCTTGCGTTCGCCGGGCTCGCCGAGGATGGCGTAGGGGCCGAGGCGGCGGATGTCGAGGCGTTGGGCGCGCCAGCGGCGTTCGAGCTCGGCGAAGACGACCGCCTCGTCGCCGGGGGTGGCATGGAGGGCGCAGAAGGTTTTGAGGGTGTCAAGCATGGTCGCCTCCAAGGCGCAGGGTGCGGTCGAAGCCGGGCGGCACGTGGTCGGGTCGGTGGGCCACGCAGAGGACGGTGAGGGAAGGGGTCTCGTCGAGGAGGCGGCCAAGGAGGCGCAGGAGGCGCTTGCGCTCGTCGTCCTCCAGGTTCATGCACAGTTCGTCGAGGAGCAGGAGGTCGGGGCCCGGGGTGAGGGCGCGGACCACGAGGGCCAGGCGGGCGAGGCCGTCGGAAAGCGTGCCGAGGGGGTCGCGGAGGCGCTCGTGGAGGCCGAGGGCGGAAAGGAGGGAGACGGCGCGTTTGCGCTGGGCGGGGGAGGGGCGTCTGCGGCGGCCCTCGCGGTCGAAGAGACCGGAGAGGGCGGCGGCCTCGACGGTCTGGGCGGGGTCGGCGCAGGCCTGCATCTCGGGGGAGACCGTGGCCATGCGGGAGCGCAAGGCCCAGAGGGGGACGCCGGGGCCGAGGCGTTGGCCGAAGCGGGTGATGTCGCAGGCGTAAGCGCGGGGGCTGTCGCCGACGATGAGGGAGAGCAGCGTGCTTTTGCCCGAGCCGTTGGGGCCGACGATGAGCCACCGCTCGCCGGCGTGAACCTCCCAGTCCAGCCCGCCGAAGAGGTCGCGGCCATCGACCTCGTAGTGGAGATCGCGGACGCGGAGCACCTCGGGGGTGTCGAGCGAGGGCGGGTTCCTGCCCACGGCCATCGCTTGGGGCGGGGCGCCGACGGCGCGGAAGGGGCCCTGCCAGGCCACGGCGCAGGCACGCAGACGGAGGCGATGGGTGACGCAGGGGGGGATCTCGTCCTCGTTGCGGGTGGTGAGGATAAGCGTGCGGCCTTGCGCGGCCAGCTGGCCCAGCGCGTCGCGGAGGGTGCGCTGCATGGCCGGGTCGAGCCCGGCGAAGGGATCGTCCAGCGCGAGGGCGGGGGTGTTGCGGAGGATTGCGCGCGCGAGCATCAGGCGGCGTTGCTCGCCGTTGGAGAGGGCAAGCGTGCGGCGGCCGAGGAGCGGGGCGAGGGACAGGGCGCCCTCCGCCCAGGCACGGGTCTTGGCGAAGGCGGCGCGGGCCTCGGGCTCGGGGTCGCGCACCTCGAAGGGGCTGATGTCGTTCACCGCCTCATAGGTGAGCGCCTCGGCGACGGTCTTGGAGTCGTAACCCACGCTGGCGTACCATCGGGCCGCCGCCCAGTCCGCCCCCGCCGAGGCCGCCTGGCTGCCGAAGGTAACGAGCGCGACGGTCTCCGGGTAACGCTGCGCCAGGCGGGTGGCGATCCAGGTCTTGCCGCTGGCCGCCGGCCCCGTAACGACCCATTCCTGGCCGGGCTCCACACGCCACGGCGTGCCGCCCACGTCCAATTCCAACGCCCTCACTGCGCCAATGCCTCCAGCACTTTCTGCCCCACCACCGAGTTGTCGAGATAGGTGAAGAAGCCCTTGGCGATCATCTGCGCGGCCATCGCCATGAGGATGACGCCCGAGACCTTCGAGAAGATACGGATGACGTTCTTGCCGAAGATGCGCTCCAGCGCCTCCGCGAAGTAGAGCAACGCCCCCAGCGCCACCGTCGCCAGGATGAACCCCAGGAAGCCGAAGAGGAAGGTGAACCACCCGCCCGTCCCGTCCAGCGCGCCCGTCAGCGTCTCCGCGCCGATGATGATGATGGGCGAGACGCAGGCCGGCCCCATGATGATGGGGATGCCCAACGGCACCACGATGATGTCGTCCACGTTGCGCGGGCGGTTCTGCGCCGTCGGCGTCTCATGGCCCAACGCCAACCCCTGCGCCATCAGCATCAGCAGAATGCCCGAGCCGATGCGGAAACCCTCCAGATCCAACCCGAAGAGCTTGAGGAACCCGTTGCCCGCGAAGTAGGCGATGGCCGCGACGATGACCGCCACCACCGTCACCCGCACTGCCACGTTGCGCTTGCGCCCGCTGTCCGCCCCCTCAGTGAGCGACAGGAACATATTCAGCACGAAGAAGGGGCAGAACAGGAAGAAGAGCTTGACGAAGTTGCTCCATGCGAACGTTAACGCCTCGGCCATGACGACTCCTCGCTACGGTTCGCCACCAGTATAGCACATCGCGCGCGCCGTCAGCCTTGGGCGGCGCGGGTGGTGCGCTGGATGTGCCACATCTGAAGGATGGAGAGCGCCTGGGAGACCGTCCAGTACAGGCAGAGCGCCGACGGCATGGAGTAGAACATGAAGAGGAGCATGATGGGCATCATCCACGTCATCATCCGCTTCTGCGCGGGGTCGCCCGTCGAGGGGCTCAGGTGCGTCTGCAAGCCCATCGTCACGGCGGTGAGGATGGGCAGGATGTTGATCGGCACCGGCAGGACGCCCGCGAAGAGGTTCTCCGGCTGCGACAGGTCGGCGATCCACAGGAAGGAGGCAAAGCGCAGCTCCACCGCCGAGCGCAGCACCACGAAGAGCGCGATGAAGACGGGGATCTGCACCAACATCGGCAGGCAGCTCGAGAAGGGGTTGACCTTCTGCTCACGGTAAAGCTTGAAGGTCTCCTGCTGGATCTTCTGCGGGTTGTCCTTGAACTTCCGCTGGATCTCCTTGATCTGCGGCTGGACCACGCTCATCTTGCGCATCGCCACCGTGCTCTTGTGCGTCAGCGGCCAGAAGATGACGCGCACCAAGAGCGTCAGCAGGATGATCGCCACGCCGTAGTTCGGGATGAGCGCGTGGAAGAGGTTGAGCACCCACAGCAGCGGCCCGCACAGCCACGCGAAGAAGCCGAAGTCCATCACCCGCCCCGCGTGCGCCCCGAACGCGTCCAGGCTCGACAGCTCCTTCGGCCCCACGTACAGCCGCGTCTCCACCCCGCTGCGCACCCCCGCCTGCAACTTCAGCGCCGGGTAGGTGAAGCGCGCCGACACCGTGTCGATGCGCATCACCTGCGCGCTCCGCTCACGCCCCACCGTCAGCGTCGCCGGGGCCGGAACGGGCGGCATCGTCAGCGCCACGAAGAAGCGGCTCTTCAGCGCCGCCCACGTCTGCTCCCCCGGCAGCGCGGTCTCACGCTCAAAGGGCACCCCCGTCGGGTCCGTGCTCGTGCCGCACCCCAGGAACGCGCTCCGCGCGCCCAGCAGCTCCCCCAGCTCCGTCTCGTAATACTCCGGCTTGCTCTCGCCCGCCGCCAGGAAATCCGCCCCCAACGCCTCGCCCTGCGCCCCCGGCGGCAGCACGCACTGCCCCGCGTCGAAGGTATACGGCGCGATCTCCGCGTCCTTCTGCGACAGGAAGGAATCCCGCACCGTCAGCGCGTAGCCCTCCGCCCCCAACGTCACCCGCCGCTCCAACGCCGTCCCATCCGGCAGCGCCGTCGCGAAGGCCAGCCCACCCTCCGCCTCGCGCACCGTGTAGGTAAGGTAAGGATCCGCCCCCGGGATCTCCAGGTTCAGCAGGTTCCCCGTCTCCAACACCACGTGCGCGGAATCGTCCGCGTTCTCCGCCTTGTAATCCAACAGCTCCGCCTTGACCAGACGCGCGCCGAGGTTCGAGAAGGTCAGGCGCACCGAGGCGTTCGTCAGCGTGTGGCGCGTCTCCCGCGCCACGTCAAGCACCGGCCGGGGCCGCTCCGCCGCCTTCGGCTGAACCTGCGGCGCGGCCACCTGCTGCGACTGTTGCTGCGGCGGCGGGGGCGCGGGCGGCCTCGGGCGCAGCTGCTGCCAAGCCATGTAACCCACGAGCGCGACCACCAACAGGGCCACCCAGATCTTCTCGGTCTTGTTCATACGTCCTCACTGTCCTTCTTCCGGGACTTCGGCGGGGGCACAGGGTCGTACCCCCCCTTGCAAAACGGGTTGCACCGCAAAATCCGCCACACCCCCAACGCCAACCCCCGCAACGGCCCATGCGCCCGCAACGCCCCGATCATGTACTCCGAGCACGTCGGCGAGAAACGGCAATGCCCATAGCCGAAAAACCCATGCAGCGTCTGCTGATAGACGCGCACCGCGCCCACCATCACCCCCGTCAGCGCGGCACGCACCCCCATCAGCGCCCCCCCTTCGCCAACAACCCCGCCTTCCGGCACAGCCACAGCAAATCCCGCCGCGCCTCTTGGCACGACTCCCCCACCAGCCGCCGCCGCGCCACCAACACCAGGTCGAACCCCACCCTCAGCCGCGGCCGCTCCAAACGGAACGCCTCGCGCATCAGACGCCGCGCCCGGCTCCGCTCCACCGCCAGGCGCAGCGTCCGCTTCGCCGACACCACCCCCAGGCAGGTCCGATCCAACCCATTCGGCGCCCACCGCAGCACCATCGCGCCGCACGCCACCGAGCGGCCCGAGGCAAACACCGCCTCATATCGCCCGCCCGGCAGGCGATAGGGCCTAAAAAGCAAAGGAGGCGCCTGAACGGTGCCCCCCTCGGGGTCGCCACGCGCCGGCCCTTCGGCCATGCCGCACGCCCCGGCGCGCGCCTTAGGCGTGCACCAACGTCTTGCGACCCTTCGCGCGGCGGCGGGCCAGAATCTGACGCCCACCCTTCGTCGCCATGCGCGCACGGAAACCAATCTTGCGCACACGCTTGATCTTCGACGGCTGCCAAGTCATCTTCATGATTACGTTCCTCTCAAAAGGCTGCGACCTTCAACGGTCAAAAAATGAGTGCATATCCTAGCACATCCCCCATCCCCCGTCAAACGCCCCGCCCCCGACCCTTTTCGTGAATCGTCCACAATGTAATTGCGCAGGTGGAAGGAGGAAGAGAACGATGAGGAAAGGTGGACAGGCAGAGGTCGAGGCAAAGCCGGAGAGGGGGGCG
>CASEMS010000041.1 GCA_949288955.1 uncultured Lentisphaeraceae bacterium | reverse complement strand
GCCCGCGCCGCCGCCTCGGGGAGGCCGCGCGCCTCCCGCAGGCGCCGCAGCTGCGTCGCCTCCGAGGCCCGCACGCAGACGATGCCGTCCCACCCCCGCTCCCACCCCTGCTCGAAGAGCGTCGCCGCGGAGAAGACCGAGATCGCGCCCGCGCCCTCCGCCAGCCACGCCTCCGCCCGCCCCCGCAGGAGCGGCAGCACGATGGCCTCCAAATCCCTCCGCGCCCCCGCGTCCGCGAAGGCCAAGGCGCCGAGCCGCGCCCGATCCACCCCGCCGTCCGGCCCCACCACGCCCGCGCCGAAACGCGCCGCGATCGGCCCCACCGCCGCCCCGCCCGGCCCCTCCAGCGCCCGCACCGCCGCGTCCGCGTCCAACACACGGCAGCCGCACGCCGCGAACGCGCGCTCCGCCATGCTCTTGCCGCACGCAATGCCACCCGTCAATGCAACCTTCAACGCTTTCATCCGCTTGTGGGGGAACCGAGACTCAATCTGGGGATGAGAAGAGGGGAAACTCCACCGTCCCGCCGCGGACGCGGCCCGGGACATCGCCCCTTTTCCGGGACGGAAAGCCACACAATACCACAATCCCACGCCCGCAGGCAACCGGAAAACACCCGCGCAGGACGACGAGGGAAACCGCAGATTGCGCGGATTGGGGGTCGGCTACCGCCGACAGGACTGCCAGGGGGGAGATCACAGAGGGCACGAAGGGGTGCACGGAGGGACACGAAGGGGGATGGGGGACTCATTTGGGCAGCGCGGGAGGCGAGGGCGGTAGGGAGCGGTCAGCGGGCGAAGCCCGCAGAGCGACCGGCGGAGCCCGCAAGCCTCCCGCGCACCCTTGCGTCTTGGCGGTCAAATCCCCCCAAGCCTCCAAGCCTCCAAACTTCCAAGCCTCCCCTTCTGCCCGCAAGCCTCCCGCGCCACTTTGCGTCTTCGCGGTCTCCCCAAGGAGGCTCGGCGGCCGCTCCGAGGTGGATCAGCGGCTGACTCACCTTGGATCAGCGGCTGACCCGAGGAGGATCAGCCGCTGAGTCTCGGTGGGTCAGCCGCCGATGCGGGGAGGGGCGGCGGCTGACGCTTAGGGGGGCGTGGGCGGGGGAGGGTGGTAACAAACCTTGACGGGGGGGGCAGATATGCTATCTTCCAAACATCCTCCACCCCGCAAGGGCTTGGAGGGAACAGGAAAGGACAACCATGAAACGTTTGCTTGCGGCCGTCGCCGCCATCGCCGTAGCCTCCCTCGCCGAGGCGCTCACCCTGACGTGGAACCCCACCAACGTCAATTCCGCCCAATACAAGGAAGTCTCCGCGGATGCGGATTTTGCCTTCGCCATCACCTACGCCACGCCGAGCAACCCGCAGGGGGACTGGCGGACGCTTCTCTCCATCGGCGCCTACAGGGAGGGCACCTACGTTGGGGACAGTGTCACGCAAAATGGGCAGCGCGAGCTCTTCCGCCTCCAGGAGGCCGCAGATGGTGGCCCTCGCCAATATCTCTTCTACAGCAATCTCGGTATGGAGTCCTCGGCCAATGCTTCCGCGCCCACCTCCACCAGTCAGCAACGCATCATCGTCAACAAGAAGGGCGACACCTTCACCGTCTATCTGAACGGCGAGCAGGTGTTGTCCTTCGTGGCGGACGAGTTTTACGCGGCGGACACCTACCGTCTTTACCTGGATGCCACGGGTGATGGGAGCGGGAACGACTTTAACAATGGGAAGCTCTACCGTCCGATCGCCGAGGGCGCGCTGTATGACGACGCGCTGACGGAGGCGCAAATCGCGCTCATCTCCAACCCGGAGGTCTCCTTCCAGACCATCCCCGAGCCGACGGCCCTGGCGCTTCTGGCGTTGGGCGTGGCGGGGCTGGCCCTCCGCCGCCGCGCGGCGTAAGCGCGCCACGGCACGCAGGACGCCCCCGGCCGTCTCGGCCGGGGGCGTCCTCGTGTTTGTGAGCCGTGGATGGCGGCTATGTCGCCGAGCCTTACCTACCCAAAGCCGAAGTGTGTTATACTAAGAATACGTTGCCATCAAGAACCTTGCCCGGAGCACGCACCATGTCGGTAGACGCTTCTCTTGTACGTATCCGAGTCAGAAACTTCAAGTCGTTAGGCGACTTTGAGCTTTCCGGCATGGGGCGCTTTGTGTGTTTGGTTGGGCTGAATGGCGCGGGGAAGTCGACGCTTTTGCAGTTTTTGGACTTTCTGCGCGCTTTGTTGCGCGGGCGGGTCAACGAGTGGTTCGAGCGGCATCGCTGGAAGCCCTCGGACATTCTCACCGTCGGTTCGTCGAGAAAGGTTGTCGAGTTTGAGCTTGATGTGCGACAAGGCACGCATGAGCAGCGGTGGAAGGGGCGATTCAATCCCCAAGAGTTGCGGTGCACTTACGAAGAGGTCCTTGACCTTTCGGAGACGGGTGAGCAAGTCTCAATCTTGCGGTTTGAGGAGGGGCGGCTGCGTATCAAGGAGCAGGATTCGAACTTGGCTAACTTTCGGCAGGAGGGATCCATCTGTGCCTATCTGAAAGACCTTGGGAAGTTGGCGATTGCCCCAGACTTTCTTTTGCATACCAAGGTCTTTGGCGTTTTGCTCCCTTCCGCGGTCGCGCAGGCCACGCAGTCCAATGCGAAACTTTCCGTGCCCGAGGTGGAGGAGACGGGGAAGGGATTGGTTGGGTTCGTCGCAGGGCTTCCCTCGGAGACCCAACGGGATCTCTTCCGTAGGCTTGCCGTCTTCTATCCCGCCGCCAAGGAGGATTACCGCATCAAGAAGCAGCAGTTTGGCTGGCAGAACCTTCTTTTCCGGGAACGCGGGCTGGCGTTCTGCGATGCCTCCCACCTTAGCTATGGGACGTTGCGTCTTTTGCTCATCCTGTCGCAGCGTTACGCTGACACCCGCTGCCTTTTCTTTGACGAGGTGGAGAATGGGATCAACCAAGAGTTGATGGCGCCGCTTCTGAAGGAGTTGCTTGACTTCGGCGGCAAACAGATCGTCGTCGCCACGTACAGCGCGCTTCTGCTTAATTATCTGCCTGAGGAAACGGCGCGCGCAAGCGTCTTCTTCCTCTATCGGGACAAGCAGGGGTACACGCGCGCGACGAGGCTTTTCGAGGAAATCGGGGAGAAACTTGACATCCTCGGCCCCGGTGAGGCAATGGGCGACACCGATCTCGTCGCGCTCTCCGAGCGCCTTGCCAACGACTGAGGCCGCCATGCAGTTTCTTGTGTTAGGCGAAGGCAATTCGGACGTCGGGTATTCGGCAGAGCGCGAAGGCCCTCTGATGGATGCGGTGCGGTGGGTTGTCAAGCCGATTGAGGACTTGTCCCATGCCAAGGCGTCCTATGTTTTCCCGCGCAAGGCCGAGGTGCGCGACGCCGCGACCAAGGGTGGTCGACGTATGGGACTGCCGCGATGCGACGAGGACAAGGAGACGGCGGTCTTCCGCCGTCAGGCGCAGAACTTGGCAACGTTGGCGCAGAGGGAGCCCAACTGCGGCGCGATTTTCTTCCACGACTGCGATTTCACCCAAAAGGATGTCCCGCTCAAAAAGCGCAAAGCCTATTACCAAGCCGTCGTGCGCGCGATGGAGCGCGGGTTCGCGGAGGCGGGATTCCGGGATGGTGTGCCGATGGTTCCCAATCCACGTTCCGAGAGTTGGTTTCTCTGCCTGTGCCGGAGGGCGGATGCCCCATCGCACAACTATTTCGAGAACCTCCCTGGAAATGACAGAGCCTCCCAGTCAGGTAAAGTGCTTCTGGCCCAGGCGCTTCGGTGCGGGATCAAAGAGATTTACACAGAACTTGGACGACAATCGTTTGATTGGGCTGGGCTTCAGGCGCCGAGCTTTCTCTTCTTCGCCAAGCGGCTTCGCCATGTGGCCGAGCGTCTGGCCGCCATCCCTTGCACGGTTCAGGAGGACGAGACGCTGATGATAAAATTGGCGGGAGACTGACCCCCACACGCAGGACGCCCCCGGCCGGAGACGGCCGGGGGCGTCCTCGTGTGTGTGGGGTCAGTGGCGGACGAAGGGGGAGATGGCGCGCATCTCGGCGACGACGCCGGGGCAGTGCCGGAGGACGTAGTCGATCTCTTCCTCGGTGGTGTAGCGGCTGAGGGAGAAGCGGATGGAGCCGTGGACGGCGGTGAAGGGCACGCCCATGGCGCGGATGACGTGGCTGGGCTCGAGGCTGCCGGCGGCGCAGGCGGAGCCGCTGCTGGCGCAGATGCCCAGGTCGCTGAGGTGGTAGAGGACGCTCTCGCCCTCGATGTACTCGAAGGAGATGTTGAGGGTGTTGGCGACGCGGGCGGCGGCGCCGCCGTTGACGCGGGCGTCGGGGCAGGTGGCGAGGAGGCCGGCCTGGAGTTTGTCGCGGAGGCGGCGGATGCGGGCCTCGGTGCCGTCGGCGAGGGCGGCGGAGGCGAGGTCGCAGGCTTTGGCGAGGGCGATGATGTAGGGGACGTTCTCGGTGCCGCCGCGGCGGCCGCGCTCTTGGTGGCCGCCGATGACGTAGGGCTTGAGGCGGGTGCCGCGGCGGACGTAGAGGGCGCCGATGCCTTTGGGGGCGTGCATCTTGTGGCCGGCGATGGTGAGGAGGTCGACGGGGACGTCGCGGACGTCGAGGGGGACTTTGCCGGCGGCTTGGACGGCGTCGGTGTGCATGGTGGCGCCGGCGGCCTTGGCCATCTCGGCGATGCGCTTGATGGGGAAGAGGACGCCGGTCTCGTTGTTGGCCCACATGACGGAGACGAGTTTGGGGCCGGGGTGGGCGGCGAGGGCGGCCTCGTAGGCGGGGAGGTCGAAGCGGCCTTCGCCGTCGACGCCGATCTCGACGACGGTGTGGCCCATCTCGCGCAGGCGGAGGCAGGGGCCGAGGACGGCGGGGTGCTCGACGCGCGTGGTGATGACGGTGCCGGGGCGGCCCCAGGCGGCGGCGACGCCGAAGAGGGCGTGGTTGTCGCCCTCGGTGGCGCAGCCCTCGAAGACGATCTCCTCGGGGCGCTCGGCGTTGAGGAAGGCGGCGACGCGGGCGCGGGCCTCGGCGAGGGGCTTGGCGACGCTCCCGCCGAAGGCGTGCATGCTGCTGGGGTTGCCCCACCGCTCGGTGAGGTAGGGGAGCATGGCCTCGACCACCTCGGGCGCGGGGCGGGTGGTGGCGTTGTTGTCGAGGTAGACGAGAGGGGAGTCGCTCATTCCATCACCACCTGGATTGCGGGGTCGACGAACTCGTGGAGGGCGTTGGCGATGAGGTTGTCGCGCGTGATGGCGGCGCTGCGGCAGCCGGCGCACATGCCGCGGAAGGCGATGCGCACGGTGTCGCCCTCCACGTCCACCAGTTCCACGTCGCCGCCGTCTTTGCGGAGGACGGGGCGAACCTGCTCTTCGAGGGTCTGCTCGATGAGTTTGATCTTCTGGAGGGTGGTCATCTTCTTGGCGGGTTTGTCGGCGGCGGTGGCGGGGGCGGCGGCCTGGGCGTGGTTCACCTCGTCGACGATCTCCTGGATGCGGTCGCGGCACATGCCGCAGCCGCCGCCGGCCTTGCAGTAGTTGGTGACTTCCTCGACGGAGTGGAGGTGGTTCTCGCGGGTGACGCGCTCGATCTCGGCGCGGGAGACGCCGAAGCAGGTGCAGACGATCTCGTCGTTGACCTGGACGACGTTCTCCTCGCCGGTGCGGTAGTTGTGGATGGCGGCATCGAGGGCCTCGCGGCCCATGACGGAGCAGTGCATCTTCTGGTCGGGCAGGCCGCCGAGGTAGTCGGCGATGTCCTTGTTGGTGATTTTCTCGGCCTCTTCGAGGGTTTTGCCGATGACCATCTCGGTGAGGGCGGAGCTGGAGGCCACGGCGCTGGCGCAGCCGAAGGTCTGGAACTTGGCCTCTGCGATGCGGCCGTCGGGGCCGAGCCTGAACATGAAGGTGAGCGCGTCGCCGCACGCCAGCGAGCCGACCGTCGCCTTGCCGTCGGGGTGCTCGATGGCGCCCACGTTCCGCGGGTGGCGGAAGTGATCCATGACCTTGTCCGTGTAATCCCACATGGCCTTGTTCCTTTCGTTGTACGGGGGCGCATTATAGCACAGCCCCGCGCCTGTTTTCCCGTCGGGGCGCGGGTGTGGTATACTGGGGCACAAAGAAAGGCGGCAGACATGACCGACGATGATGTGTTGGCGATCTTCAAGGAAACCAAGGCCCTTCTGGAGGGCCACTTCGAGCTGCGCTCCAAACTGCATTCCGACCGTTACTTCCAGTGCGCGGAGGTGCTGCGTTGGCCGCACCACGCCCAGGCCCTGTGCGCGGAGCTGGTGCGCCGGATGCGGGCGGAGGCGGACATCGGCCCGGTGGACGGCGTGATCTCCCCCGCCCTGGGCGGCATCCTGGTGGGCCACGAGGTGGCCAAGGCGCTCGGCACGCAGTGCGTCTTCGCCGAGAAGAACGCCGAGGGGATGCTGACGATGCGCCGCTTCAAGCTGCTCCCCGGCCAGCGCTACGTGGTGGCCGAGGATGTCATCACCCGCGGCGGGCGCGTCCAGGAGACCATCGACATCGTGAAGGCCGCGGGCGCGGAGGTGGCGGCCGTCCTCGTGCTGGTGGACCGCTCCGGCGGCAAGGCGCGCTTCGACTACCCCACCTTTGCCCTGCTGCACATCGAGCCGACGGTCTGGGAGCCGGCCGCGTGCCCGCTCTGCAAGGCCGGCGTCCCCTTCGTCCATCCCGGCTCGTGAGCCGGCGCGGGGCGGCCTGATGGCCACGGTCGCGATCGCGCATCTGCGCAAGGTCTACGCCAACGGCGTCGTGGCGGTGGACGACTTCTGCCTGGAGGTGGCCGACGGCGAGTTCGTGGCGCTGGTGGGGCCCTCCGGCTGCGGCAAGAGCACCACGCTGCGCATGGTCGCGGGGCTGGAGGCGATCACCTCCGGCACCGTCGCCATCGGCGGGCGCGTGGTGAACGACCTGCCGCCGAAGGATCGCGACATCGCGATGGTCTTCCAGAACTACGCGCTCTACCCGCACATGACCGTGCGCGGGAACATGGCCTTCGGCCTCCGCCTCCGCCGCACCCCCAAGGCCGAGATCGCCCGGCGCATCGCCGAGGCCGCCGAGACCCTCGGCCTCGCCGCGCTCCTCGACCGCCTGCCCAAGCAGCTCTCCGGCGGCCAGCGCCAGCGCGTCGCCCTCGGCCGCGCCATCGTCCGCCAGCCCAAGGTCTTCCTCTTCGACGAGCCGCTCTCGAACCTCGACGCCAAGATGCGCGTGGAGATGCGCCAGGAGATCCACCGCCTCCACCGCCGCCTCGGCGCCACCGTCCTCTACGTGACGCACGACCAGACCGAGGCCATGACCTTGGGCGACCGCATCGTCGTCATGGAGGCGGGGCGCATCCGCCAGGCCGACGACCCGATCGCGCTCTACGACCGCCCGCGCAACCGCTTCGCCGCCACCTTCATCGGCACGCCGCCCATGAACCTCATCCCCGCCGTGGCCCTGCCCGGCGGCGCGCTCCGCACCGCGGCGGGCGATCTGCTGCCGCCGCCCGGCGCGCTGCCCGCCGTGGAGGCCGGCCGCGCCGTGCTCCTGGGCGTCCGCCCCGAGGCGCTCACCCCCCTTGAGGCCCCCGCGCCCGGCGCCCTCCCGGCCACCGTCGAGATCGTCGAGCGCATGGGCGCGGAGGCCGACGCGCACTTCGCCCTGCCCGGCCTCCCGCCGATCGTCGCCCGCCTCCCCCCCGACGCCCCCCTCCGCCACGGCGACCGCCGCTTCCTCCTGCCGGCCTATCCCCGCGCGGCCCTCTTCGACCCGGAGAGCGGCGAGCGTCTGTGACGACACTGCGAGAGCCCCCGACCTCCTCCGAGGCCGGGGGCTTTTTTTTTTTGCCGCCTGCGCGCTCAGAGTCCCTTGAAGACGGCGCCGGGGGCGGGGGCGACGGGGTTGTCGTAGCCCTCCTCGCGGAGGATCTGGCACATGGCCTCGACCTTCTCGTCCTCGCCGTGGACGGCGAAGGCGCGCTTGATGGTCTTGCCCGCGTTGACGGCGCGGACCCAGTCGCGGAGGGCGGCGCGGTCGGCATGGGCGGAGAGGGCGTTGATGGTGTGGACGCGGGCGCGGAGCTCGAAGCTCTCGCCGAGGATCTTGAGGGGGCTCTGGCAGGCGACGATGCGGCGGCCGAGGGTGCCTTCGGCCTGGTAGCCGACGATGAGGATGATGTTGCGCGGGTCGCCCACGCCGTTCTGGAGGTGGTGGAGGATGCGCCCGCCCTCGCACATGCCGCTGGCGGCGATGACGATCATGGGGCCTTGGGCGTGGTTGAGGGCCTTGGATTCGTCGGCGGTGGCGAGGAAGCGGAGGCCGGGCATCTTGAAGAGTTCGACGCCGTGGCGGAGGAGGTCGCTGGCGGCCTCGCCGTAGCAGGCGGTGTGGCGGGCGTAGATCTCCGTGGCCTTGAGGGAGAGGGGGGAGTCGACGTAGATGGGGATCTGGGGGATCTTGCCCTGGCGGAGGAGGGCGTTGAGGTAGAAGAGGATCTGCTGGGTGCGGCCGACGCTGAAGGCGGGGATGATGAGCTTGGCGCGCTGCTGGACGATGTCGTCGATGTAGTCGCGCAGACGCCCGGCGACGTTGGCGCGGGGCGGGTGGTCGCGGTCGGCGTAGGTGGATTCCACCAGGAGGACGTCCGCGCCGGTGGGGGTGTCGGGCGGAGGGAGGATGGGCTGGCCGGGCTGGCCGACGTCGCCGGAGAAGAGGAGGCGGCGGAAGGTGCCGTTGGGCTGGCGGGCGAAGAGCTCGACGTGGGCGGAGCCGAGGATGTGCCCGGCGTTGTGGAAGACGGCGCCGACGCCGTTGCCCAGGTCGATGGCGCGCTTGTAGGGCCAGCCTTGCATGAGGGCCAGCGCGCCCTCCACGTCGCGCTCGCCATAGAGCGGCTCGAAGGGTCTGCGGCCCTCGGCGAGGCGGCGGCGGTTGACGATCTCCACGTCGTGCTGGGTGATGTAGGCGCAGTCGCGGAGCATGGGGTCGCACAGGTCGCGCGTGGCCTCGGTGGTGTGGATGGGGCCGCGCCAGCCCGCGCGGATGAGCGAGGGCAGGTTGCCGCTGTGGTCGATGTGCGCGTGGGAGAGGAGCACGCAATCCACCGTCTTGGGGTCCACCATCAGCCGCCGGTTCCGCTCGAAGGCCTCTTTGCGGTGCCCCTGGTAGAGGCCGCAGTCGAGGAGGATCCGCAGCCCGTTGACGTCGACGATGTGCATGGAGCCGGTGGTCGTCCGCGCCGCCCCCTGGAAGGTGATGGTGTACATGCCGTTGGCTCTCCTTTCGCCTCTATTCTGGCAAAACCCCGCCCCCGCGTCAAACGCTTGGGGGAGGCTTGGAAGTTTGGAGGCTTGGAAGTTTGGAGGCTTGGAGGCTTGGAGGCTTGGCCGCGCACGCGCCGCGCCTCGGCGGCGGGGTCTCCGCGAAGACGCGGGTGCGCCGGGACGCGTCGGCGCTAACGCCGGGCACATCCGTGCCCTCCCGCGCCGAGTGTCCCGGCTTTTGTGGGGGAATTGCCAGACCACCTGCGGCGCGAAGGCGGCGGGCGGGAGGGCGAAACCAGGGGGCGGGACGCCCCCGCCGCTTTCGCCCGGCGTTAGCCCGCCGTCCTTCGCGCACCCTTGCGTCCTCGCGGAAAAGAAGCGTCGGCGGCCATCCCTCCCCGACTCGGCGGCTGATCCACCTCGGGTTGGCGGCTGATCCACTTTGGGTTGGCGGCCGATCCTCTTCGGGTTGGCGGCTGATCCACTTCGGGGCGGGGGTGCGGGGCAAAAAAAGGCCCCCGCGGGGCGGGGGCTTTTTGGGGGGCGCGTCCGGGGACGTGGCGCGCGCGCTCAGTAGGCGCCCTGGGGCTCGAGGGCGAAGTAGGCGCGGGGGTGCTTGCAGACGGGGCACATCTCGGGCGCCTTGTCGTTGATGACGATGGCGCCGCAGTTGAGGCACTCCCAGCGGTTCTTGCCGGTGCGGACGAAGACCTCGCCGGTCTCGACGTTCTTGGCCAGGGCGTTGTAGCGGGCCTCGTGGCGGGCCTCGACCTCGGCGACGCCGCGCATCTGGCGGGCGATGTCGTGGAAGCCTTCGGCGTCGGCCTCGTCGGCCATGCGCTTGTACATCTCGGTCCACTCATAGTTCTCGCCGGCGGCGGCGGCCTTCAGGTTGTCGAGGGTCGAGCCGATGCCTTGGAGGTGCTTGAACCAGAGTTTGGCGTGCTCTTTCTCGTTGTTGGCGGTCTCCTCGAAGATCTTGGCGATCTGGACGTAGCCCTCCTTCTTGGCCACGGAGGCGAAGTAGGTGTACTTGTTGCGAGCCTGGGATTCGCCGGCGAAGGCTTCCTGCAGGTTCTTCTCGGTCTTGCTGCCTTTCAGCTCCATGATGCTCTCTCCTGTTGGGATCGGGGGCACGGCGCCTCCGAAAACGCCCCCAGTATACGAAAGGCGCGCGCCTTTTGCAACCATTCCAACCAGCGACCCCCTTTTCGCGTCGCGCGGCGCCGCGCGGGGGGCCAGTGTGTTATCATGTGGGGGAAAGGATCGAGCATGGCTATCTGCGAGAACATTCTGGAGGCGGTGGGGGAGACCCCGTTGGTGCGGTTGGCGCGTTTCTGCGCGGGGCCGGGGGAGCTGTTGGCGAAGGTGGAGGCGCGCAACCCGGGCGGCAGCGTCAAGGATCGCGTGGGCGTGGCGATGGTGGAGGCCGCGGAGCGCGCGGGCCTGCTGCGCCCGGGGGCGACGATCGTCGAGCCGACGAGCGGGAACACGGGCATCGGCCTGGCGATCGCCGCCGCGGTGAAGGGTTACCGCCTGATCCTGACGATGCCCGAGACGATGAGCGTGGAGCGGCGCAAGCTCCTGGCGGCCTATGGCGCGGAGCTGGTGCTCACCCCCGGCGCCGAGGGCATGGCCGGCGCCATCGCCAAGGCCGAGGCGCTGCGCGCGGCCACGCCGGGCGCCTTCATCCCCCAGCAGTTCGAGAACCCGGCCAACCCGGCGGCGCACGAGGCCACGACCGGCCCGGAGATCCTGCGGGCGTTGGGCGGCGCGCCGGACGCCTTCGTGGCGGGGGTGGGCACGGGCGGCACGCTGACGGGCGTGGGGCGGGCCCTGCGCCGGGCCAACCCCGCCGTGGAGCTGGTGGCGGTGGAGCCGGACGCCTCGGCGGTGCTGAGCGGCCGCCCCGCGGGCCCGCACAAACTCCAGGGCATCGGCGCGGGCTTCGTGCCCAAGACGCTCGACCGCGCGCTGATCAGCCGCGTCGTCGCCGTCTCGGCGGAGGCGGCGGGGGCGGCGGCGCGCGAGGCGGCGCGCGCCGAGGGGCTGCTCTGCGGCATCTCCGGCGGCGCGGCCCTCCACGCGGCGCGCCTCCTGGCGCAGAACCCGGCCTACGCGGGCAAGCGCGTCGTGGTCTTGCTGCCCGACGGCGGGGACCGCTATCTTTCCACCTGGCTTTGGGAGTGAGGGGCTTATGGACGCACCGACGCTTTTCTTCGACCTCGACGGCACGCTCATCGACTCGCGCGCCGACATCGCCAACAGCGTGAACCTGACCCGCGCGGACTACGGCCTGCCGCCGCTCCCCCTCGATGCCATCACCAAGATGGTCGGCAACGGCGCGCGCCAGCTGATGCTCCGCGCCATGCCCGAGCACGCCGACGTCCTCGACGAGCTGGTGGCCAACAACAAGCGGCAGTACGCCGAGCACCTCGTCATCCACACCTTCGTCTACCCTGGCGTGCCCGAGGGCCTGGCCGAGCTCCGCGCCCTGGGCTGCCGCATGGCTGTGACCTCCAACAAAACCTCCAGCCACATCCCCCGCATCCTCGAGACGCTCGGCATCCTGAAATACTTTGACGTGACGGTGGGCGGGGGCGACGTGCCGAACCTCAAGCCCGACCCGGCCCTCCTCTTCCTCGCCGCGCAGAAGATGGGCGTGCCCGTCCGCCCCACCGACTGGGTCATCGGCGACCATTACACCGACCTGGAGGTGGGCCGCCGCGCGGGCGTGCGCGTCTGCCACTGCGCCTATGGCTTCGGCCAGCCCCGCGGCGAGCGCTTCGACATCGAGGTGAACGACCTGCGCGACTTCGCCGCGCACCTGCGGGGGCTGCTCGGGGCATGAGCCGTGGGCGGGCGGCGGCGTGGCTCCTGGGCGCGGCCTTGGCCGGCGGCGCCCTCGCGGCGGGGCTGCTCTGCACGCGCCGCGCCGTGCCCCCCACGGTGGGCGCGGACAGCCCGGCGCTCTCGGCCCTCCTCGTCGCCCTCGGCGGCGCGCGCGGCGTGATCGCCGAGATCCTGTGGTGGCGCATCGGCGACCTCCAGCGGCAGGGGCGCTTCGCCGAGCTGGTGCCGCTGACGGATCTGCTTGTGACCCTCGACCCCTCCTCCCCCGACGCCTGGGCCTACAACGCCTGGAACCTGGCCTACAACGTCTCCGTGGCGCACAGCGACCCGGCGGAGCGGTGGCGTTGGGTGCGCCGGGGGCTGGATCTGTTGGCGCGCGGCCTGCGGGCGGACCCGACCTCGGAGGTCATCCTCCGCCAGATGGGCTGGGTGTGGGAGGACAAAATCGGCGGCGCCAACGACGCGGCGGCGCCCTATTACCGCACCCAGGCCCGTGCGTTGCCGCCGCCCGAGGACGCAGGCGCCTTCGCCGCGCGCCTGGGCGGCGGGGTGGACTGGGGGGCCCCGCGCGTCCGCGCGCTCTATTGGTATGACCGCGCGCGCCACCCGCGCGACACCCTGCGCGCCACCGTCGCCCTCCTGCGCGCGGAGGCGCCGGAACGCCTGCCCGCGCGCCTGCCCTATTTCCTCTCCGCGGCGCGCGCGGCGTGGCCCGAGCTGGCCCCGTCGCAGACCGAGCAGATCCGCGCCTTCGTCCAAGGCCTCGCCGAGGGACGCCCCGGCGACGCCGCCCTCCGAGCCTTCCTGCAGGAGACCGCGCCATGATCCGAACCATCGGCGACACCGTCGTCGCCTTCGACTGCGAGTGGATCCCCGACCCGAACGCCGCGTTGGCGCTCTTCCCCGACGCCGAGGGGCTGGGGGAGGAGGCGCTGCTGGGGCGGCTGTGGGCCCACAACGGCGCCACGCCCGAGGCGCCCTGCCCCTTCGTCCGCCTCATGCAGAGCCGCGTGGTCTCCGTGGCGATGGTCATGCGCCTGGCCCCCAAGCGGCCCGGCGGCGACCCGGAGCTGCGCCTGGCCTGGCTCCCGCGCGACCCGGACGACCCCGAGTCCCGCGCCGAGCGCAAGGTGGTGGGCAGCTTCCTGGCCGCCATCGGGCGCACCCAGCCCCAGCTGGTGGGCTTCAACTCCCGCAACTCCGACCTCCGCATCCTCGCCCAGCGCGCCCTCGCCCTCGGCATCCCCGCCAAGGGCTTCCTCAGCCGCCCCGCCAAGCCGTGGGAGGGGGTGGACTACTTCGCCCGCGACAACGATTGCTCGGTGGATCTGATGGAGCTGATCGCGGGCGGCTTCGCCGGCCGCAACGCCGCCGTCTCCCTCCACGAGGCCGCCACGCTCTGCGGCATCCCGGGCAAGTTCGGCACGCATGGCGACGACGTCCTGGCCCTCTGGCGGGCGGGGCGTTACCGCGAGATCGTGCAGTACAACTGCCACGACGCCATCACCACCTACCTCCTCTGGCTGCGCCTGGCCTGGGTCTCCGGCCGCTTCACCACCGACGAGTACGAGACCGAGCAGGCCCTCCTGCGCGACACGCTCATGGGCCTCTGCGACCAGCCCGAGACCGCCTTCCTCGAAGCCTACCTCACCGAGTGGGATCGCCTGACCGACCTCCGTGAGCGGATGGCCCCCTGACCGCGCGGGGCGCGTGGCGGGGCGCGAGCGCCCTTTATTGACATGGGCGAGGTGGCGTGCTAACCTAGTCCCATGATTGGCGGCATGACGATGGTCTGTGCGGCGGCGCGGATTGACCCGCTGGAGGCGTTGCAGGTGCCGGTGACGTTGGAGCCGGATGTAACGGGGCTGGCCCTCTCGCCGGGGAGCCTGACGGTGACGAACGCCTCGGACGGCGGGACGTTGGAGGCGGTGGGGGAGGACGCGCCGGCGCTGACGTAT
>CASEMS010000040.1 GCA_949288955.1 uncultured Lentisphaeraceae bacterium | reverse complement strand
CGAGGTGGATCAGCCGCCGACCCGAGGTGGATCAGCCGCTGACCCGAGGTGGATCAGCCGCCGACCCGAGGTGGATCAGCCGCTGACCCGAGGTGGATCGGCCGCCGACCCGAGGTGGATCGGCCGCCGACCCGAGGTGGATCGGGGGCCGGGCGGCAAACGTTCCGCCCGCGGGCACAAAAAAAGCCCCTGACGCACAACGGCGTCAGGGGCTTTTCGCAAGGGTGGGCCTCAATGGCCAAACTCGATGCCCAGGCGGCGGACAGGCCGCGCGGGGGCAGGCTCCGGCTGGGGGGAGGGCTCCGGGTCGGGCTTCGCCTCTGGGACAGGCTCGGGTTTCGCCTCCGGAATCGGCTCGGGCCGGGGCGCGGGTTGGGGCTTCACCTCAGGCTCCGGGTCAGGCTTCGCCTCCGGGAGAGGCTGGGGCGCGGGGCGCGGCTCCGGCGGCGGCTCCGCCACGGGCATGGACGGGGGCGGGGTCTCGGGCGCAGGGGGCGTTTGCCCGGGATGGGCGGCGGCGACCGCCAGCCACGCCAGGCCGGCCACGAGCGCGAGGAGCGCGTAGAGCACCACGGCGATGCCGATGGTGGTGAGCACGCGCCCGCCGACGATGACGCGGACGGGCTGCGACTCGATCTCCGTCACGCCGCCCCTCCCGGAGCAGACGCGCTTGGCGTTGGTCTGAAGGGCCAAGCCGCGCGTCCAGCGCCAGCCTAGGCGGAAGGGGAGGAAGGGGAGCAGGAGCAGTTCCTTGAGGAAGGTGGTCATGGCGCGGGGGTGTTGTCAGGCTTCCCGGCGGGAGGCGGGGTGGCGAGGCGGCGGCGCAGACGCTCCCAGCTCGCCTTGGGCAGGGCGGCGACGGCGACCCAGACGTCGCCTTGGCGGGCGTCGTGGACGTAGGTGAGGCCGGCCATCCGCGCGGCGGCGGCGCGTCTGCGGCGGACGCCGGGCGGGTCGGCCAGGGCCTCGACGCGTTCGGGGGCGGCGCGGCCCAGCAGGTCGGCGCCGGCGTGGAGGCGTGCCCGCCCGCGGGCGTTGCGGAGGCTGAGCGCGGTGTCGGCCCGGATGGGGGCCTCGGCGCGTTGGAAGACGACGCCCCCGGCCTCCTGGCACGTGCCGGCGAGGATGGCGGCCTCGTTCGCCCGGAAGGCCTCGCGGCAGAGCGTGGCGAGGCGGGCGGCTTGGGCCACCTGTTCGGTCAGGTTCGTCCGAGCGGCCTCGCCCTGGGCCGGCGCGGGGGCCGGGCAGAGGGCAAGGCCCAGACAGAGGGCGAGGATGGGCTTAGAAGGCGTCATCGTCGCCCTGAAGGCCACGGTTGATGAAGCGATCCAGGCGGGCGGGCTGCGCCTTGCCCTCCCCGGCGCCCTCCTTGGCCTCGGCGGCTTTGCCCTCGGCGGCCTTCTCCTCCTCGGCGGCGGCCTTGGGCTCGGCCTTGGGCTTCGGCGCGCCGGCGTCGCCGAGGGCGGCGCGTTTGGCGCTCTCGCCGAAGGCTTTGCGGATGTCGTTGGCGAGGGCGGCGGAGGAGGGCTTCCACGTGCAGATGGAGCCGTAGACCGTGCGGCCGGAGACGGGGTGCTTGGCCTTCCAGGTGGTGAGCTGGGAGATGCCGCGGATAGTCATGGCCTTGGCGGAGGACGCCTGGAACTCCTGGTAGGAATTGATGTTCTCGTAGAGCTTGCCGGTCTCGCCGGGGAACTCGAAGGTCAGCTCGGCGTTCTCGGAGGTGGCGTCGAAGGAGACCATCTCACCGGCGAAGGAGCGGATCTGGGTCTCGGCGGTGAGGCGAGCCTGGGAGTAGGCGGCGCGCTCGCTGAGGGCGGAGTTCTCGTTGCGGGCGACGCTCTGGCCGAAGGAGACGAGGACAAGCTCGCCCTGCTCGTCGACCATCGTCTTGGCGCCGAAGGTGGAGAGCATGGTCTGGGCGTCGGAGGGGAGCTGGGCGCGAACCGTCTTCTTGGCGCCGCCGACGGCCAGCTTGGTGCCCTTGACCATCGACTCGGCCAGGCGCGCGAGTTTGGGGCTCCAGAGGGCCGCCACGGCGATGGTGCCCTTGTCGCCCTCGATGACCTCGATGGTGTGGTAGGCTTGGAGGCCGGCCACGGCGGCGACGGCGGAGGCCTGGCGGAAGGCGCGGAAGGAGGCGGAGTCGGTGATCTCCGCGGGGGTGGCGCCGGGCTGCTTGGCCAGCTCCTCACCCAGCTTCTTGTCCATGGCGCGGTAGAGGCCGCCGACGAGGGAATCCTCGGGCAGCTGGGTGATCTGGTAGGCCACGGCGGTCTTGGCGTCCCGGAGATTGAGCTGGTCGGGGGCGACGGCGCGCATCTCCATCGCCGTCTCGAAGATGCCCTCCAGGGTGCGGGCCATCTCGGCCTTGGCGGCAAGCATCGCGCGGTCGAAGGCGTTGACGCGCGAGGCGGTGTACTGCGGGTCGTCCTTGGGCGCGAGGATGGTGCCCAGGCCGACGGCGATGACGTAGGTGTCGCCATTGGCCTTGACGTTGGGGCCGCCCTGCATCCCCTTCGATTGCAGGTAGGCGTCCATCTGGGCGTTCGCGTCGTCCGAGCCGAAGGTCAGCCCGCCGGAGGCGGCGGGGACGTCGGCGGCGTCGAGGGTGAGGGTGTCCCCGCCTTGGGCGAGGGCCAGGCCGGCCGCGCAGAGGGTGGCGGCGAGGAAAAGGGTGTGCTTCATCGTGTTTTCCTTTGCTTTTGGGATAAGTCGGTTCAGAATGCGAAGACGAGTTTGCTGACGCTGACCTCGATGGCGACGGGGCACTCGGGCACCGCGCGGCGGAGGTCGGCCAGGAAGTCCTGCGCGTTGCCGCGGAGGTTCAGGCGGATGGTGGCGGTGGCGGCCGCGTCGTCGCGCGTGAAGACGGCGGCGGAGGCGCCCTGCATCCCGTTCGCCACGGCGGTGATGCGCTCGACGAGGGCGAAGTGGTCGGCCGTCTTGGCGTTGTGGAAGATCAGGCGCACGCTGCGCCCGTTGTAGGACATGTCCGCGATGGCCCGCTGGAGGCGCTCGTGGAGGGGCTGGGCGATCTGCTTGGCGGCCTTCTCGGCGAGGCTCTGGCGCTGGCGCGTGGCGGTGCCGACGAAGCTCGTGGCGGTGCGCGCGTCGTTCTGAAGCGCGAAGAGCTGCACGCCGGCCTTGTCGTAGCAGACCACGTCCAGCGTCAGGCGCGTGCCGGCCCGGCGGTCAAGCGGGTGCTCCAAGGCCTCGAAGGTGGGGCGCAGCTCCACCTTGTAATCGGCGTTGCCCTGCTGGACGGTGGTCTTGAGCCCCTTCGCCAACAGCTGGTCGGCGACGAGGCCGCGGAGCGTGGCGTCCTCGGAGGTGACCCAGAAGAGCGGGTCGCCCATCGCCTTGGCCTCCGCGCCGTAGCGCGCCTTGAGGCCATCCTCGGGCACGGCGGCCAGCAGCGTTACGCGCACGCCGCCGGAGGCGGTCGGCTCCTGCCCCAGCACGCGATACTCGGAGACCATGCCCATCACGTCGGTGTAGGCGCGGGAGCGGACGCCCCCGTCCTCGCCCAACGCGTCGGAGGCGACGAGGGAGACGCCGCGCGTCTGCTCCACCGCGCTGCGGCAGGCGGCCAGGATGGCCGCGTCGAGCGTGGCGCCCTCGCCGGTGGCGCGCACCGTGCCGGGCGCGTCGGCGGCCTTGGCCTGGCTGAGCGCCTGGCCCATGTCCGCGTTCCGCTGCGTCAGCAACGCCACGGCGACGGCCTCGCCGCCGGAAACGCGCGAGGCGACGATGCGGGCGCCGCGCAGGAGGGTGTTCACGTCCATGCGCGACCAACTGCGGAAGGCGGCCTCCGCCCCGGAGTCATCCTCGGTGAGGACATTCTCCGTGAGCGCCGAGAAGCGCGCCGCCAGGAAGGCGGCCAGCTCCTTGCGGGCCTCCAGCTCGGCGGCTGTGCGGGCCGCGGCCTCGGTGCGACCCGCGACGGGCGCGCGCCCCACCGCCATGAGCCAGAAGCCGGTCTCCTCGGACTCGCCCTGCGCGGAGGAGGCCGTGCCGGCGCAGAGGCGCTCGGCCTCGGCGGCGGGGTCGAAGGCCGCCCCCGCGCGGAAGGCGCAGAGGCCGGCGGCCAGGAGCAGGGCAAGCGCGGCGCGGCTCATCGCGCGGCCTCGCTCGGTTGGGCCACCTGGCGGCGCCAGATGGGGGGGAGCGGGTCGCCCACGGCGATGGCGCGGAGCCTGTACTTCGCGAAGGCGTCGGGGTCGTCGTCCAGGGCGTCCAGGACGGCCTGGGCCATCGGGTCGGCCTCGTTGAACTTCCAGAGGGTCAGGTTGGTGCGGGTGGAGCCCGGCTTGGCGTCGGCGTAGCCCAAGGGGAGGGGCAGGCCGTCGATCGTGGCGTAGACGAGCATTTGCAGGCCGTCGTAGACGCCCTGGAAGGAACCGCCCTCCATCGTCATCTCGTCCACGTCGTCGCAGGCCAGGATGTCGCCGCCGCAGGGGGCGGACTCGGAGAGTGCTTGGGCGATCCGAACCCCGAGCTTGGAGCCGAGCTGGCGCAGCGGCACGGTCAGGGAGCCCTGGTTGTCGAGGTCCGCGCCGGAGGCGACGGTGCCGTCGGCGCCCAGCGTCTGGGGCAGGCTGACCGACTCGGTGAAGGTGTAGGAGCCGGCCTGCGTCTTCGAGCGGGCGTCCGAGAAGGTGAGGCGCAGGTCGCAGGTGAGCACGAGGTCGCGCCGGCGCGGGTCGTCGGTGGGCTTGGCCTCGCCGCGGATCGCGGCCGTCCACTTGGCGGTGTGCGTGCAGGCGGGGTCGGGCTTGTCGGCGGAGACCTCGCGCACCTCGAAGCGGGTCAGCTTGCCCAGGGTGGCGCGGATGCCGGCGTTGAGGGCGGCGAGCTGCGCGGTGCGCACCGTCTCGGAGTCAGCCACGTTGTCGTAGGGGTTGATGGCCACGACCATGCGCTCCCACTCGCCTTCCGCGAAGTTCGCGGGGAGGGCGAAGGGGCGGTCGGCGATGGCGGCGCGCTCGGCCTCGATCTGCGGGGGGATGAGGGGCTCGGCGTCCTCCGGGGCGATCTCGGGGAGGCCCTTGGGGTTGAGCACGGGGTCGACCTTCGTGGGCGCCGGGGCGGAGGCGCACCCAAGGAAGAGGAGGGAGGCCGCGAGGCCGCCGAGGCCGATTGTCGCGAGTCGTTTCATGGCATGGTTCCTTTCGTGTCGTTCACTGCCAGTAGGAGGCGTTCCCCGCGTTGCCGGGGAGGGACGAGCACCCGCCCGCCCCGAAGGCGAGGAGGCCCAACGTGGCCGCCGCGGCGGCGAGGATCTGCAGTCGTCTCATGGCGCGCCTCTCATTCCGGGATGTAGAAGTCCTTGGTCTGCCATTCGGGCGGCATGGCCATGCCGTAGCCGACGGCGTAGAGTTTGTTGCGGTTGAGCCAGCCGGGGTCGTCCTCGATCTGGCGCAGCACCTGCGCGGCGTACTTGTCGCGGGTGTTGAGGCGCCACATCTCGAGGCGGGAGGTGTTGGCGGAGGGGGTGGCCTCGGCGTTGCCGATGGGGAGGTCGACGCCGCCGACGTTGGCGTAGACGACCATCTGCATCCCCTTGGCGATGCCTTGCTCGGTGCCCTTGTCCAGCGTCATCAGGTCGGCGCCCAGCATCCCGGTGATACGCCCGCCGACGGGATACTCGTTGCCGAGCTCGTTGGCGATGCGGATGGCGGCCTGGGTGGCGATGTCCTGCATCAGGCCCTGGACGTCGTTCTTGCTGCGGTACTGGAAGCCGCCGATGACCGTCCCGGCGCGGTTCACCTCCTGCTCGCGGATGATGCGGCAGTCGAGATCCTTGGTGAACCTGACGAGGCGCGTGCGCATATCCGTGCAGGTGAGGTTGATGGAGCAGATGAAGGTGATGGTCTTCTCGCGCCCATCGAGGACCTCCTCCGCGTGGATGTTGGTGTTCCAGTTGGCCACCAAGTCCACGGAGGCGGGGTCGGCCGCCTCCGGCAGGGAAAGTTCGCCGATGTCGGCCAGTTCCTCGACGGTCGCGGTCGTCACGCCATGGAGCGCCACCACCGAGAACCGCTTGAGCTTGGCCAGCTCGGATTGCAGGCGGAGGCTCATGTAGCCCATGTTGGCGTCGTCGAAGGCGTTGGAGGTGAGCGTGCCGGGGTTGAGGGCCAGCACCAGCTTACCGTAGTTCTCCGTACCGTAGTTGCCAGGGAGCTCGATGGGGCGGTCGCCCACCGTGTCGCGGTCATAGACGGTTAGGTTCGGGTTGAGCCGGTGGCCGGCCCCCCCACACCCGACCGCCAGCAGCCCGGCGAGCGCCGCGCCGCCGAGGGTGAGGATCATGCGCATACGTGGCTTCCTTCCATGTGCCGGAGGCGACCCGCGCTCATTCCGAGGCCTGGATCGCGTCGATCAGCCAAGGGAGCTGCTCGCCGGTGACCGCGAGCTGCTTCTGCAGACGGAGGATGGCGTCGCCGGCCTCCTGCACGTTGATGCCGTCACCGACGGTGGCCTGCCCGAGGCTGCCCAGGGCATACTGGATCATGACCTCCTTGACGGTGGGGTTCTTCAGCAAGGAGGAGACGCGCTTGGTGGCGTCGGCGATGTCGGAGGAATACTTGGTCAGGTCGGGGATCAGCGCCACCCAGTCCGTCGCCTCCACGCCGATGGCCTCGTAGAAGGCCTCGCGGCCGGTGCCGACGCTCTGCTCCAACGCGGCCGCCCACGTGTTCAGCGCCTCGGAGCCGTTCTCGGCGAGGAAGGCGTCGAGGGTGGCCTCGTCCGCGCGGGTCTTGGCGCTGGTCAGCTGGCGGAAGTCGAAGACCTTGAGCGCGTCGGCGTCGGCGTCCGTGGAGTTGAGCGTCAGCCCTTGCTCGAAGCAGGCCAGGCGCGCCTGGCGGGCGGAGGCCGCGGCCAGCGCGTCGCCGGAGAGCTTGTTGGCCTCGGGGCCGTTCTTCCAGCCCACGTAGGTGTTCCACGCGGCGGCGGCCTGCGTCTCGCGGATCTTGTCGTTGATGAGCTTGTTCACGGACATGGAGATGGGCGTGACGGTGTTGGCGATGGCGTCCACCTCGGCGATGCCGCTCTTGCACTCGGCCGTCAGGTCAGGGTCGCGGGCGTCGATCAGCATCTGCGTCTGGTCGCGCCAGGCGCCGACGACCTCTTCCTGCTCGGGGGTCAGCTTCGAGCCGCAAACGCATCCGGCGAGGGCCGCGCAACCGGCCAAGGCCACGGCGGCGAACTTCATGCTTGTCTTCATCTTCATCTTCGTTTTCCTCTTTCCCCATAAAGAGGCCCAGGCGCATGGGGCGTGCGAAAGGGTCTCCCACGATTTCCGCAGGACATGGGTAGTATAGCATGAGGGTACGGGGCGTGCAACAAAAAAGGCCCGCCGGGGGCGGGCCTTCGCGCGGACTGGGCCTCAGGCGCCGAAGTGGATGGGGGAAAAGTATTTGGGCACGTGGAAGTTCAGCTCGGGGCTCTGGGGCAGGAGGGTGCCCCAGTGCGGGCGGCTGGAGCAGTCGGCGCACTTGCAGAAGTTGCCCTGCCAGGTCTGCCCGGAGAGGTCGCCGAGGGGGCCGAAGACGCTCTCCAGATAGGCGCGGGGGATGCGCAGGATCATCCACCAAGCGCAGGGGTTGGTGTCCTCGGGGTCGATGACCTGGGGCAGGTTGCCTTTGGCGGTGAGCTTGCGGATGGTGTCCTTGGCGATGTACTCGAAGTCGGCGAAGCCGCCGGGCGCGCGCGTCCAGTTGCGGATGTGGGAGGAGTGGATGCACCCGCCGGCGTTGACCTCGATGTTGATGTAGCCCTTCTCGATCTTGAGCGGCTGGAGGAAGGCCTCCACGCAGGCGTCCTCGCAAACCATGGAGTTGGTGGCGGTGTGGGCGATGCGGACGTAGCGGTCGGCCACCTGCCAGCAGAGCATGATGTCGTTGCCGTCGTGGAGGGCGCGGAGGATGGTCTTGGGGTGGTGCTCGGAGGACTTCTCGTGCCAGTAGGCATACTCGCCGGGCTCGGCTTTCTGCCAGATGGGGTCGTCGGGGTCGAAGTCGGGGAGCCGGTCGACCTTGTTGATGGTGTACTCGGTGAGCATGGGATTCTCCTTTCGTCAGCTTAGAAGATGTCGGCCTTGACGGGCTGGGCGGGGGCGTACTCGCCGGAATGGTAATACTGGTCGCAGTCGCCGACGGCGGCCTTCAGGCGGTAGAGCTCGATCTTGAGGGCTTCGACGACGTTCGCGTAGGCGGGGTCGGCGTAGCGGTTGTTCAGCTCCTCGGGGTCCTTGCGGAGGTCGAAGAGCTCCCACTCATCCTGCTTGTAGTAGAAGATGAGCTTGTAGCGGTGGGTGCGGACGCCGTAATGGGCGGGGGTGTTGTGCTCGCCGCCCTCGATGTAGTAGCGGTAGTAGAAGGATTTGCGCCAGTCGGCGGGGGTGCCCGTGGTGATGTTGGGCAGGAAGGAGCGCCCCTGGTAGTTCTCCGGGCGCGGGACGCCGGCGGCGTCGCAGAAGAAGGAGGCGAAGTCCACGTTGGTGATGAGGTCGGTGTTCGTCGTGCCGGGCTTGACGGCGGCGGGCCAACGGAGGAGGAAGGGCATCTTGAGCGACTCCTCCATCATCAGGCGCTTGTCGAAGAGGCCGTGGTCGCCCAGGAAGAACCCCTGGTCGGCGGTGTAGATGACGATGGTGTCCTGGTCGACGCCCTTGGCCTTGAGGTAGTCCAGCATCTGCCCCACGGAGTCATCCACGCTCTGGACGCAGCCCAGATAGTCCTGCATATAACGCAGATAGGCCAGCTTGATGCGCTCGCGGCGGCGGCGCTCGCGTTCCGCGTCGGGGAGGTTCGGGTTGTCGCGGATCTCCTTGGGCCAACGGTTCTTGGACTCGCCGCTCGTGTATTGCCGGGGGTCGACGCCGGGGAACTGCCCGCCCTGGGAGAAATACTCGGTGAGCTTCAGGTCCGCCTCGATGCGCATATGGTGCTCCAAGGTCATCGCCGTGTGGGCGATGGGGGTGGCGCGCCCGCGCCAGTCGTCGAAGAGCGTCTCGGGGATCGGGATGTCCTCCAGCGTCAGCTTGCGGAAGCTGTCGCGATACTTCGGCTCAGGCAGCCAGTTGCGGTGCGGCGCCTTGTGGAGCATCGCCACGAAGAAGGGCTTGCCCTGCGCCAACGCCTCGTCGATCACCCCCTGCGTCACGCGCGTCAGGTTGTCCGTCGCGTACTCGCCGGGGAAGGCGATGCGGCCGTTCGCGAACTTGTCCTTCGCCGTGGGCGGGCACTTCTCCGCGTTGGTGAAGAAGAAGGGGTCGAAGTACTGCCCTTGGTTCTGATAGATGGCCCAGCGGTCCCAGTCGCTGTCGCGCACCGTGTTCGGGCCGCCCATATGCCACTTGCCTAAGAGGGCGGTGTAATAGCCATTCTCGCGCAGCGTGCCGCCCACCGTCTTGATCTTCGGCGAGATGTCGTTGAAGACCGGCACGCCGTTCTTGCAACTGTACATCCCCGTGAGGATGCAGGCGCGCGACGGCGTGCAGATGGAGTTCGTCACAAAGACGTCCTGGAAAAGCGTCCCCTCCTGCGCCAGACGGTCCATCCCCGGCGTCTTGTTGATCCGCGAGCCATAGGCCGAGATGGCGTGCGCCGCGTGGTCGTCCGTCATGATAAAAAGGATGTTCGGGCGCTTCTTGGCCCCGCCCTGCGCCCAAACCGGCGTCGCCGCCACGGCCAAGCCGCACCCGGCGGCCTTCAGAAACTCTCTGCGCTTCATGTCTGTCTCGTCCTTTTGGTACCCGGCCCACTGGCCGACGGTCATAGAATAGCAAAACCCTCCCCCCAAGGCAAAGCCCCATCCCCACACCCCCGGCCAAGCGCGACCCGACCGCCCCGCGCGGGCCTCCCCCCGCCTCAGCCGCCAATCCACCTCGCCTCAGCCGCCGATCCTCCTCGGGCGAGCCGCTGATCCACTTTGGGGCAGGGGCTGATCGGTTTTGGGAATTGCCCCATCCCGCCTCTTGCCGTTCAGGCAAACAACGCTTCCGGCCGTCAGGATTCCAGGAAGTGGGCAAGCGCGTCGCGGATGGAAGTTTGCCAAGTCTCGCTCGTCGTCAGGTCTGCCTGAAAGACACACGCATCGAAGAAGGCCTGCAATTCCGTGTGGCGAAGCGGTCGGCCTGCCTGGATGCGCGTTTTGGCGTAGGTCAGCAGGTCGATGAATTGGCGTATGGTGAGTGGGACGATACGGAGTTGCCGCCCCTCATATTCCATCTTTATCGCCATCTTGAAGGTGTTGAGCGTGTCGCGGTGGAGGCTCGGGGCAAGGAAGAGGCAGTATCCCGGCTTGTTCGGATGCTTATTCTCGAAGTCATACAGGTGGCGCATGACCGGCTGCCCCTCGCTATACCATTGATCGCGGCTGGCAAGAAGCGTCACCTCGCAGGTGGCGACGAAGGCCTCGTAGAGGCATTCGATGTCGGCGACGCCTCCGGGCGCGGTATAGGTGGGGGCGTTGTCGTCGCCAAGGGGGGCGTTCGGCTTGATGAGCTGGGCATCGTCCAAGATGTTGAGCGCGACGGTGGCCCAATGCTCAAGGTCGATGGAGGGGCGTTTGCCGCTCACGCGCTTGTGGCGCAGCAAGTCCTCGAATGCGTGGATGGCGGTGTCGATGGTGGCGGTGTCATGGCGGCTGTCGAAGCGGATCTTGCGTGTCTGAAGCGTCTGACGCACCGTTCGCAGTGCCGCGACGTGCGCTTTGAGCGATGGGACGGTCGTGGGCACCGGGGGCAGCGTCTGTGGGAGGCCAAGCGTGTCTGCCAACGTTTGGATTTCCGCACGGATGTTTTGGGCGATCTGCGTCAGCTTGGGAACGGTCTCGAAGGGGAAGGGATAGGTCCCGGTGTTGCCAACATAGTCAAACCAGGCGTCCCGTGTGTAGAGGCCAGGCTCCCCGGTGTCGGCCTCCAAAAGGGCTTCGATTTCCGTTGCGCGGCGCGGCTCAAGGTCAAGGTAGGAATTGTCGTATTTGCCGCGGATGTAGAAATAGCGCGTCAGCCGGAGGTAGCGGATGACATTGTCGGCATACTCACGCGTGTTCTTGCGGGGATTGGAGAAATCCGCCAGATAATCATCGATGAAGGCCTGCGCGAACTGCTTGCGCACGCTGTCGTTGGGACACTTCTCCCATTGTCTGCGGAAGGCAATCACACGGTCCGCCACCGTCTCCACGTCTCGGATGTCTTTGAGCGACAGGGCGAAGATGCCGAACTCTTGGAAGGAGAGGCCCTTCGCTTTCATGCCACACGCGTTGCAACGGGCGTTCACGGCACGAATGAGACGGAGGGTGGCGATAAAGGGTTTGGTGTGCCAATCCTGAAAACCGGAGTCCGCCGGATTGGGATATTGGTACTTCAGCCAAGCCTCCAACATCAGGTCGCCAAGCGAAAGGGCGCCAGCCAAAAGCGCCTTCCCATTGGGCAGGAAGCGGATGGGCTCCGCCTTGCCATAACGCACCAAGCCTAACTTGCGAAGGGGGCTGAGCGACTGCCGCCCACGCATGGCGGGATCCTCATACTCCTTGGCCTCGAAAATCTCACGCGCCTTGTCGAGGGGAATGTCCTTCGTGGTGTCGCGCAACAACTCTATCTGCTCATCCGTGAGTTTCTTGCGTGCCTGCGCGTTGGAGGCATCGAGATAACAATGGCGGCTGATGAGATGGATCTGATAGTCTATCTGCGCCTCACGCGTCCAGTCCTTACCCTCAAACAGTTGGGCGACACGTAGGAAATCCGGCACGCGGTCGGCCTCTCGGATGGTGGTGCTGACGCTCCACAGTGGGGTTTTGCCCTCTGCCATAGTCTCGCCCCTTTCCCTCATGCAAGCAAGGGCAACGGCACCTCAGTGGCGATTCGCCGTTCGCACGTATAGTTCACGATGAGCACCTCGTCCGAATCGCCTTTGGACGAGGAGGTCTGATAGTTGGCATTCCCATAGGAATAGACCAGATGGTGGACGTGGTAGCCGCGCCTGGCGACCCAATCCGTCAGGATTTCATTCGTCCGCCCCTTGTGCCGCAACACGTTGGAAAGCGCGAAGCGCAATCCCCGGGCATTCAGTTCGTCCAACGTGCGCAGGAGCGTCAGCTCGTCCATCTCCGTCCAGCCGCCCCCCTCGGTGTAGGTGGCCGTGGTGATGAGGTAGGGAGGGTCGCAGTACACCAGCGAATCCGTGGTGAGACCAGAGAAGTCAAACCGCTCGAATCCGCCGCAACGGAAGGTCGACTGTTGCTTGGCCAACTGATGCATGAAGGCCCGGACCTTCTGCCTCATGGCCGCATTGAGGTCACGCTTCCCTACCGGCAAGTTGAACTCTCCCTGTCGGTTGAAACGGATCTGATTGTTGAAGGAGAAGGCGACCAGCACGAAGAAACGCACATACCAGGCATCGTCCCGAAGCGTCAGCGCGTTGAAATCCGCCCGCAGGCGCAGGAACGGCTCGCGATTCCACGCCGCAAGGCCATTCGCCCCATTGCAATCATAGGAGGCGTAACCACGTGTCGATGTGTCGCTAAGACCGTACTGGCGGATGATGGCTTCGCATTGTGCCAAGAAGTCGTCCGCATCCATCCGTGCCATCCGCTCCAAAAGCCCCACGACGGGTGCGCACGTGTCATTGTAACAATGGCGCCGCGCCACCGTGTTCGCGCCAACCGTCCCCCCTCCGCAGAAGAGATCCACGAAGCAATCCAACCGCAACGGGAAATATTGGCGGATCTGTGGGAGCAAACGCGCCTTCCCTCCCGTGTAATTCAGCGGAGAGGAAACGATCAACGGCACGGGCCTTCCTCCACCGAACACAGGAAAAGCCGCTCCGCGTTCCCGTGGTTTTCCGATTTCCCCGCCGAGAAAGCGCGATAATCCGTCGTGAAGACACGAACCTTCCCCCGGCGGCCAAGAATCTCCCAAATGGCTTCATCCGAGAGTTTGGCATTGCTCCGATCATTTGCTCGCAAGCCGGTATTGTTGTAGGACAGCACGATGAACCGGCAATCCAAATGCGCCACCAAGTCCGCGAACGCCGCCTCCGCATGACTGGTGCAATACTCGCTCTTCAGCCCCCGCCGCTCCATTTTCCGCGCCACCCCCCGCACGGCAGGCTTCTCCCAGCGCGCCACATTCTCCAAAAGATGGTAAGCATCGCAATACTGCCGGCTGTTGTAAGGCGGATCCAGATAGGCCAAGTCGCAGCGCACCTCCCGCGCCAACGCATTCGCATCCTGATTGAAGCAACGGTTCCCGGGGCGCACCGCATAATCAATCTCCGGAACCCCCATCACAAAGTCCTCGGCATATGCCGCGCCCTTCCGATAGGCATCATAATGGCCACACGTGCTCGCCACTTTGTCGATGGCATAAAGCAGGGATGTTACGAGCATTGCCCGCTCACGCTCCCACAATTCCCCCGCTCGGGAACGTGCCTCGATGTCCTCCCGAATGGCGCCGATTTTCCGACAAACCGCCACGCTAAAATAGGTGTCCCCAAAGGTCTCCGACATGTAGTTCGCCTCGGGCACCTCCTTCAACGCATTGTAAGTCGCCACACGTTCTTGCACGATTGCTTGGCGGAAGGGGCGCGGCGAAAACCACGTCTCATGCGCCAAATGATTGCTGTAGAGCAGGTCGTTCACGAACAACGTGCTCTCTAGGAACGCGGAAGAGACCGCGCCCGTCCCCGCGAACACATCAAAGAAGGTGCCAATCTCCCCACATTCCCGCCGAACCGTCTCCCGGATGAACGGGAGCAGTTTATATTTATTCCCTAGATACCGCCGATTATTGATTTTCATTGAAGTAGTTTACCAAATCCGTCTTACGGCGTATGCAAATCCCGGAGGCGATAGTGGCCCAAACCGCCGCAAACTTCCGACGGGGTGCGCACGGGAGGAGACAGGGGGCTGGCGTGGGGAGGGGGAGGGGAGGCGAGGCTTCGGGGATATGGTAGGATGAGGTCGTGAAAGCGACAGCCCTTCTCCCCTTGTTGGCGTTGGCGGGCGCGGCGATGGCCGTGCCGCCCACGGTCATCCACCCCGACGCGAACCTCGTGGCCCTCTACAACGAGGCTTGGCAGGAGGCCAAGACCCGAACGTTGGAGGCGCCCGAGGGCACGCCCGTCAAGCGATACATGGACGAATGCGTCTACGACGACCAGATTTGGATCTGGGACTCCTGCTTCATGGCGCAGTTCACGAAGTATGCCGCCGCCGACTACCCCGGCATCGAAACGCTGGAGGCGGTCTACGCGCCGGTCGTCGAGCACCGCGACACCCCCCTGCGCGTCCACCATTGGGACAACCCGCCCCTCTTCGCGTGGTGCGAGCTGGAGC
>CASEMS010000039.1 GCA_949288955.1 uncultured Lentisphaeraceae bacterium | reverse complement strand
GTCGTGGAGGCCGAAGGCGTTGGGCGCGTAGCGGCCGACCTTGGCGAGGTGGAGGACGCCGTCGTTGAAGCGGGCGTCCTTCTTCTCGAAGTCCATCCACTTGTTGGGGTTGCGGATGGGCTTGGGATCGACGCCGTGGACGGCGAGCTCCTTCATCTTGACGTCGGCGAGGTTGGCGTGCTTACCGAAGTCGGTGTCGAAGTCGCCGTAGTTCATGGGCGTGGCGGTGCCGGCGCGGCAGGCCCATTCCCACTCGGTCTCGGTGGGGAGGCGCACCTTCTTGCCGGTCTTTTGGTCTTTGTAGTGCATGTCGTAGACGCCGTTCTCGAAGGTGGGGTCGAACTGCTGCATCATGCCCATGGTGACCTCGGTGACGCCCATGTAGAAGGGTTTGTCGACGGTGGCGACGTGGGCGGGAGCCTCGGCGTTGGTCTCGTCATTGGAGCCCATGACAAACTTGCCGGCGGGGATCTTGACGAGGGTGATGGCCTGGTTGCCGCCGACCTCAAGGGTGATGGTCTCGCGCTGGCCCTGCTTGGCGGCGCCATCGAAGGGCCAGCCATCAAGCGTGGGGGCGGCCTGTTTGGCGGGGGTCTTGCCGGTGGGGGCCTGGAAGGCGACGGCGCCGGGCTTGTAGGGGTTGATGATGCGCTCGGGATCGAAGTCGAGGTTGGAGGTGCGCTTCTCGTATTCGCGGCGCTTGTCAATCATCTGGTTGCGGACGCCGTGCTCGGTCCAGGTGCCGTAGTAGGGGACGTTGAGGTCAACCCAGGTGATGATCCGATCCCACTCCTCGGGGGTGAGGACAACGCCGTGGTGGCCCTTCTTGAGAATCTGGTAGAGGTCGGAGGTGGAGACGTGGAACTCGAGGGGATTGAGGATGTGGTAGTCGCCCTCGGGACCGTTGCGGCGGACGTAGGGATGGAGCGCGAGGTAGGACTCGGAGAACTTGCCCCAGCCAAGCTTCGGGTTGTACTCGAAGTTGGGGATGGTCTCGCCCATGGCGTTCTTGGCGGTGGTCTTGCCGTTGTGGCAGCCGACGCACTTGGCGTCGAGGACGGGCTGAAGCTCGCGCTCGAAGGCCCAACCGCGGGCGGGGCCGTACCACGGCTTGATGGTCTGCGGTGGTTTGCGGCTGGCGACGGTGAATTGCCCGGAGGGGGCGGCGGCGTTCTGGTTCTCGTGGCAGCCGATGCAGCTGATGGTCTCGCCGGGCTGACCGACAAGCCAAGAGCGCATGAGCTGGAGGGCGCGCCCCTCGGAGTCGAGGGGCTGGACGCTCAGCGGGGTCTGCGCGGGGAACTGGAAGAGGCAGGAACCATCCTCCTCGACATCGACGGTGCCGTGGAGGATGCGGGCGTCCCACGGGCCCTCCATGCCGATGGCGTAGTGGCCGCCGGCGTAGCGGGGGGCATACTCATAGTGATAGACGCGAAGCTTCTTGACGGTGCCGTGCGGGACGTCCTTGAGGGTGTTCTGACCACGATAGACGTTGGCCATGTAGACGTTGCAGGTCTTCTTGGAGAGGTCGATGTTGTCGGTGCGGGAGGCAGGCTTGAGGGGAGCCTTGAGGGCGATCGGCTCGTAGAGGTTCTCGTTGGGCAGCTCCCAGAGGGTGAGGCAGTTGTCGTAGATGTCGATGAGGACGATACGGAAGTTGGAGGAGGGGGAGTCCTGCATGGCGGCGAGGACGAGCTCATCGTTCAGGGGCTGGGGGTGGAGGAAGAAGGGGCGGGCGTTATTGACGAGCTGATCCTTGGTGATGTTCTCGATGGGCTTGCCTGCGTGGGCGAACTTGTGGATGGCGCCCTGGGTCTCGATACGGCCCTTGGTGACGTCGAACATCACCATCTCACCCTTGCGGGCGACGCCGTGGTGGCCGGAGACGATGCCGACGAACTTGGTGTTGCTACCGGGGATGTTCTTGTTGTAGAAGAGGGAGTTGGGCCAGTAGGAGCCCGAGCCGTAGAACTCCTGCTGGTCGGAGCCGTCGGGGTTCATGGTCATCATCACGCGGGCGAAGTAGTGGGCGGAGTCGGTGTACTCCCAGCGGAGGTAGACGACGCGGCCGTTGGGGTAAACCTCCGGGTTCCAGTTGCCGTCCTGGTCGAAGGTCAGGCGACGGACACTCTTGCGGTCTTTGGAGATGCGGCAGAGGTTGGCGACAATGTCATTGCCGCCCACGCAGGGGACGCCCTGGAAGCCGACGGTGGCGGAGGAGACGATCTCGCCGTTGGGCAGGTAGCAGGCGTCGTAGAAGTCCACGCTCTTGTCGGGGGACTTGTAGGCCACGCGCCAATCCTTGCCGTCCACGCCGATCTCGTAGAGGCCCCAGTTGCCGCCCTTCTCGTTCTCCTCGCCGGAGGACATCAGGATGGTCTTGCCGTCCCAGTCCAGGCACAGCTCACCCATGTAGGCGGAGGACTGACGCAGGACGGTGGGCTGACGGTTGGGCGCCGTGTCTTGGTCGATGGGGCCACGAAGCAGCTTGCCCTTGTAACCGCGGAGCGTGCCATCGTTGTTGCCCACCCAGCCGGTGTTGCCCTGCCAGTTGGCGAAGAGCCCCTGCTTGGAGCCACGCTCGCGGGAAAGGAAGATGATCTCGTCGAAGTCCACCGCCGGATGCTGGAGGAGAATCTCCTTCTGCAACTTGCGGAAGTCCGCGTAAATCTTGGCGACATCCTTGTCGCCGCCCTCGATGCGCTTCTGGAGGCCGTCGATGCCGGCGGCGATCTCCTTGGCGTTGGGATAGGCCTCGGGATACTTCTCGGAATAGGCCTTCAGACCGTCGCGCAAGGCGTTGATGTTGATGGCCTTGGTCAGCGCGGCGATGCGGACGCGCTCGGCGCGCTCGGCGATCGTCTCACAATGCCGACCGACGCGCGGGCCCTTGCCCGGCCGCTCGGTGACAAAGAAGTTCTGGCGCTCGGTCTGCGGGCGATCCTCCTCCCAGACGATCTTGCGCTCGCCGTCGGAGAGGGTAACACGCACGCCGTTCAGGCGGTTGCCGAAGCCCTCGCCGCGGTTCCACAGCACCACGCGGTCGATCGGCACCGTCTTGCCCAGGTCAAGCTCCCACGTCGGCGTGTCCACGTTCTCGGCGGTATGGGTGATGGTGTTGGCGCTGTAGCGGTCGGCGGTGTTCCCATCGATGGCGCGCTTGGGGTCGCCGCCGTGGTCAAGGCTGCTCTGCGAGACCTTGCCCTGCCGCGCCACGTTCTGGTCGCCCACGAAGACCTCGACCTCCGCCAGCGAGAGCGTGGCCGACTCCTTGGGGATGTCCACCGTCACATA
Organism: uncultured Lentisphaeraceae bacterium; assembly: GCA_949288955.1. Lineage (GTDB taxonomy): Bacteria > Verrucomicrobiota > Kiritimatiellia > RFP12 > DVOR01 > Spyradenecus. Next base: position 11,404 of record CASEMS010000039.1, on the reverse strand, counting down.
ACGGGCCTCGACCGCGCCGAAGCCGTGCGCGGCAATCGCCGCCAACACGGCGGCCAAAGCGATTCTGGAGCATTTCATCTCTCTTCTCCTTCGTTACGCACCCATGATAACACCTTTCAAGCCGCCCGCCAACCGCATTCGTGCCCCCTGCGTCCTCCGCAACGCACCACGGCAAACGAAACGGGCGCGGGGCCAAACCCCGCGCCCGCCATCGCGCGCAAGCGCGCTCACCACTGCGATTCGCGCGGCTCGTCATAATCGCGGCGGCCATAGCCCCCACGACCACGCCCACCGCCGTAACCGCCGCGGGAGGGGCGATCCCCGTAACCGCCGCGGCCACGGTCGCCGAACGGGCGGCGCGGACGGTCGCCATAGCCCCCACGATCGCCGAACGAGCGGCGCGGACGCTCCTCACGCGAGCGCGGCTGGGACTCATTCACCCGCAAGGGGCGCCCATCCAGCTCCGCGCCGTTCAACGCCGTGATCGCCGCGTTCGCCTCCTCCGCGTTGGGCATCTCCACGAAGCCGAAGCCCTTGGAGCGGTTCGTCATGCGGTCGAGCACCACATGGGCGGAGGTCACCTCGCCATAGGCGGCGAAGGCGGCGCGGAGACCCTCGTCATCCGTCGCGTAGGCAAGGTTGCCAACATAGATATCCATCTTGGATACGTTCCTGAATGCTGCCGCGGTCGATAGGCTTTGGCGCGCACGCCCCCCTCGGCACGGAGGGGCGACCCGCAGGTCCAGGAACCCAAAGGGGACGCTCCCCTCTCAAATCCAATCTATAAAGTACCCCATCCCACACGAAAAGGCAAGCAAAATCGCCATTAGCCTCGTGTGTGCGCATTGTACACTCACCCTGAACAAGGAAATGATTACGGGCGAGCCTCTCTTCCGACAATCGGCCCGCAATTGAAAAATCTTTAGTAACGGGGACGTGAAGCGGGCCGTTATTAAAAAAATCGCCGTTTTCTTTAATAAGGAGTGGCCGAGGAGGCCCGTAATTAAAAAATCTTTAGTAACGGGGACGTGGGGCGGGTCGTTATTAAAGAAATCGCCGTTTTCTTTAATTAAAGGTTGGGCGACTACCGCGACCGGCCCCCGACATGGGGTGGATCAGCCGCTGAGGCGAAGTGGATCAGCCGCGGAGGCGAAGTGAGGTGGCCGCGGAGGCGAGGTGAGGTGGCCGCGGCCGTGGTTGTCGGGGCTTGGCACAAAAAAATCCCCCGGCGGCTTGCCGGGGGATTTTTGGGGGCTGGGGGGGGGTCAGCCGATCTGGAGGCCTTTGTCCTTGAGCTGGGCGGCGTTGAGGGCGTGGGCGGGGTCGATCTCGACGGGGAGGGTGTCGGGGAGGGTGACGCCGGCCTGTGCGAGCCAACGGCGCCACTTGGCCTGGAGGTCGCGCTTGGCGGTGGCGGGGGAGTCGTTGCCCTCGGCGTTTTTGACGGGGGAGAACTCCTCGGCGCGGTCGAAGGCGAGGGTGACGAGGGTCTTGGCGTTGGGGATGACGTCGAAGATGAACTTCTCGAACTTGTAGCCGTTGGGGGCGGCGGGCTTGTGGGTCTGGCCGGCGTCGTCGACCATGGCGATCTTTTTGTGGGCGAGGTGGAGGGGCATGTGGCGCGCGGCCTCGGCCTGGAGGAAGGCGCGGGAGAACATGTGGATGGCGGGGGAGCCGTAGGCGAGCCAGAGGGAGCCGTCGGGGTTGGTGCGCTCCATCTGCTCGTCGGAGAGCTCGGAGTATTCGACCATGGCGTAGGCGCCGTCCCGGACGACGACGACGCCCATGCCTTCGTGGGCCTCGCGCTTTTTGCAGACCTTGAGGGTCATGTCGGCGCCTTTGGCGGCGTGGAGGCCGACGAAGAGGGGGTCGGCGATGTCGACCATGGGGTTGTCGACCTGGAAGAAGAAGACGTGCTCGATGCCGCGGGCGGCCATGTCGGCGAGGGCGCCGGAGCGGTCGAGGGCGGCGAGGACGCCGCCGTGGCCGTCGGGGCTCATGAAGATGTGGCCGGGCTGGTCGAGGATGATCTTGCCCTGGGGGTCGAGGGCGGGCCACATGCCTTGGGTGAAGAAGAAGACGTCCTGGCGGTCGAGCCCGAAGTAGTCGTTGGCCTCGAAGCAGGCGCGGGTGGGGGCGTCGTTGGCCTCGGAGGTCATGACGTAGAAGGGGACGGGCTTGCCGTAGGTGCGCTTGAGGCCGAGGAGCTTGCGGGCGTGGAACCAGAAGAGGGGGCGGTCGGTGATGGGGCCGATGGGATAGGCGCCCTTGGGGCCGTCGTAGCCGAGGCGGGAGCCTTGGCCGCCGGCGACGAGGAGGGCGGCGACCTTGCCTTGGCGGAGGAGCTCCTGGCCTTGGGCGACGTGGGCGGCGAGGGCGTCGCCCTCGGGGGCCTCGACGGGGGCGGGCTCGAAGGGGGCGGCCTGGGAGGCGGGCTTGCCGGCGTCGCGCAGGAGGGCCTGCATCCGGCCGATGGCGGCGAAGTCGAGGGTGGCGATCTGGGCGAGGAGGGCGGCCTGGGCGGCGGGGCCGAGGGTGTCCCAGAAGCGGAGGACGTGCTCCTGGCCGTTGGCCTGGAGGAGGGTTTTGGCTTCGGTGAGCGTCATGGTGGCAATCTCCTTGTTTGCTTGGGAAAGGGTCAGTCCTGGGCCTGCTGGGCGCGTTGCTTGAGGTAGGCCTCGATGAAGTCTTGGACGTAGCGGCCGTCCATCATGCCTTGGACGTTGGCGGTCTCGTGGCCGGTGCGGTGGTCCTTGACCATGGTGTAGGGCTGGAAGACGTAGGAGCGGATCTGGCTGCCCCAGGCGATCTCGCCCTTGTCGCCGTAGAAGCGCTCCATCTCCTTGCGCTTCTTGTCCATCTCCAGCTCGTAGAGCTTGGCTTTGAGGACCTGCATGGCGCGGGCTTTGTTCTGGTGCTGGGAGCGCTCGACCTGGCAGGCGACGACGATGCCGGTGGGCAGGTGGGTGAGGCGGACGGCGGAGTCGGTCTTGTTCACCTTCTGGCCGCCTGCACCGCCGGAGCGGTAGGTGTCGACGCGCAGATCCTCTTCCTTGATCTCGATGTCGATGTCGTCGTTGATCTCGGCCACCACGTCGAGGGAGACGAAGGAGGTGTGGCGGCGCTTGGCGGCGTCGAAGGGGGAGATGCGCACGAGGCGGTGGACGCCGCGCTCGGCCTTGAGGTAACCATAGGCATAGGGGCCTTTGACCACGAACATGACGCTCTTGAGGCCGGCCTCCTCGCCGGGCTGGCTGTCGAGCACCTCCACCTCGAAGCCGGCGTCCTCCGCGTACATCTGATACATGCGGAAGAGCATCTGCGCCCAGTCGCAGGCCTCGGTGCCGCCGGCGCCGGCATGGAGGGTGAGGATGGCGTTGCTGGCGTCGAGCTTACCGCAGAGGAGGGATTGGAGGCGGAGCTTGCCTTCGATGCGCTCGGCCTTGTCAAGGCTGTCGGCGGCCTCGGCGGCCATGAGGTCCTGGTCGTCGCCGGGCTCCTCGGCGTCGGCCATCTCCAGGGCGGTCTCGGCCTCCTCGATGGCGTCGGCCAGGTCGCTGAAGGGGTTGAGGACGGCCTTCTCGGCGTTGGCCTCGGCGATGACGCCGCGGGCGGCCTCGGGGTTGTCCCAGAAGCCGGGCTCGGCCTGGCGGGCCTCGGCCTGGGCCAGGCGGCCCTGGCGCTCCTCAATCTTCAGATAACCGCGCATCTCCTCCAAGCCCGCCCTGAGCTTGGCGATGCGCGCGACGATGGCATCCCTGTCAAACATGCGTTGCGACTCCAAACGATTACCCGCCCATCATAACACAATCCCAGCCCCATTGACAAAGCACGCGCGCGGTGCTACGTTACACCCCCGAAAGGGAACGGCTCATGCGAGGGACGGCACACAACGGAGGCGCACGGCCATGAGGGGCGACCGGCGACGGGATTTCCGCCTGCTCCTGGCCGCCAGCCTTTTCTATCTGGCCGGGCCAATGGCGTTGGCGCCCTTGGTGGCCGGCTTCGCGGGCGCGCTCGGCGCCGGTGCGGCGCTCATGGGCGTGGCCGGCGGCGCCATGAACGGCGTCTCCCTCCTCAGCCGCCCCCTCGTGGGCAACTTGGCCGACCGCGTGGACAAGCGCCGCCTGACGATCGGCGGCGCGCTGACGATGACCGTGGCCGCCCTCCTCTGCGTGGCCGCCCCCGCGCCCTGGGCGGTCGTGGCCGCGCGCGTCCTTCATGGCCTGGGCTACGCCTGCTGCTCCGTCTGCCTCTCCACCTGGCTGGCTGACCTGCTCCCGCGCAACCGCACGGCCTCGGGCATGGGGCTCTACGGCATGATGACGGCGTTGGGGATGGCCGTCGGCCCCGCCCTGGGGGTCTATTGCTACCAATGGTTCGGCTACCGCCCCGCCTTCGCCCTTGGCGCCGCGCTCACCGCGGCCGTCGCCCTCCTGGCCTGGCGCGTGCGCAACGCCGACGCGCCGCGCCGCTTCCATCCGCCGACGGGGCTGGCCCCGCACCACCTGCGCCTGTTGGAGCCGCGCGTGGTGCCCGTGGCGCTGATCATGACGCTCTTCACCCTCCCCTTCACCGCCACCCAGGCCTTCCTGGTCACCCTCACGGAGCGCGAGGGCCTCGCCCTGCCCGTGGGGCTCTTCTTCCCGCTCTACGCCGCCGTGGTGCTAGCGTTGCGCCTAAGTCTGCGCCGTTTCCTCGACACCGTGCCCTTCGGGGTCTTCATGGCCGCCTCCGCCATCTGCGCCGCCGGTTCCCTGCTGGCGCTCACGGCCATGCGAGGCTTCTGGCTCATGGCCGCGGCCGCCTGCCTCATGGCCGGCGGCTATGGGCTGATGTGCACCGTCTGCCAATCCACCGCCATCCTGCTGGCGCGCCCCGGCGGGCGCGGCCTGGCCAACGGCACCTACTACGTGGGCATCGACCTGGGCATGGCGCTCGGTCCCCTCGCCGGGGGTTTCCTCCTGGCCCACGCCCCCCTGACGTGGTTCTACCCCGCCTTCCTCGCCACCATCCCCGCCATCCTCGTGGTCTACGCCCTTGGCCGCGGCGCCCTCGCCACCCTCCGCCGATAGGCGCGGGCGACACCTTGCCAAAACGAACGCCCCCGGGCTGAAGGCCTGGGGGCGTTCGTTGTCAGGGGCGGGGCCGTGGCTCACCGCGCGTCGGCCATGCCGGTCTTGCGGGCGTAGGCGAAGAGACCGCCGGCGGCGATGACGGGGGCGACGGTGTCGGCGGCGGCGAGGGGGAAGGCCTTGCCGTCGGAGAGACGGGTGAGGGTGCCCGCGGCGAGATCGAGCGTCGCCTCATCGCCGGTCTTGAAGGCATCCTGGAGGCTCTCGGTGGTCTCCAGAGGGTAGACCTCGCCGGAAGCGACGGCGTTGCGGAAGAAGATGCGGGCGTAACTCTCGGCGACGACGGCCTTGCAGCCGGCGGCGCCGATGGCGATGGGGGCGTGCTCGCGGGAGGAGCCGCAGCCGAAGTTCTTGCCGGCGACGAGGATGGCGTAGGGGGTGGTGCCGTCGGGGTTGGAGGCGAAGACGGGGTAGCTGTCGGGGAGGCCGGCGAGGGCGTGGGAGCCGAGCTTGCGGTATTCCTCGGGGATGGTCGGCACGAGGTTGAGATACATCGTGGGGATGATGAGGTCGGTGTCGATGTTGTCGCCCAGGACGTAGACCTTGCCGGTGACCTTGAGGTCGATGGCGGGGCCGGCGGCCTGCGCGGCGGCGGGGGCCTCGGGGTGGCCGTGGGTGACGGCGGGGGCGGCGCGCGGGGGCTCGGGACGGTCGATGCCCAAGATGGCCCAGGGGCTCTCGATGTGGCCGGCGATGGCGGTGGCGGCGGCGGTGGCGGGGGAGGCGAGGTAGATGGGCGCCGTCTTCGAGCCCATGCGGCCGATGAAGTTGCGGTTGGTGGTGGAGACGACGACCTCGGTGCCCTTGGTGCGGGCGTAGGTGTCGACGGGGCCACCGAGGCAGGCGCCGCAGCTGGGGCGTTGGATGGGCTCGCACCCGGCGTTCACGAAGATCTGCTCAAGGGTCTCGCCGTCGATGGTCAGGGTGGTGAGGTCGCGCATGACCTGGCAGGTGGCGGGGACGAGGCAGGTTCGGATGGCGACCTTGCGGCCCTTGAGGACTTTGGCGGCCCAGAGGAAGTCCTCGGTCTTGCCGCCTGTGCAGGAGCCGATGTAGACTTGGTCGACCTTCACGTCTCGGCAGGCGCTGGCGGGGGCGTAGTTGCCGGGCAGGTGCGGCTTGGCCACGCAGGGGACGAAGGTGGAGACATCGTAGGTGTAGGTGGCGAGGACGGGGGCGTCGGGGTCGCCGAGGATGACCTCCACGTCCTGCTCGCCGGAGTGCTTGCGGACGTAGTCGAGGGTCTTGGCGTCGGGCGGGACGATGCCGCTCTTGGCGCCGGCCTCGACGGCCATGTTGCAGAGGGTCATGCGCTCCTCCACGCCCATGGCGGCGATGGCCTCGCCGGTGAACTCCATGGCGCAGTAGGTGGCGCCGTCCACCCCGATGTCGCCGATGATGCGCAGGATGACGTCCTTGGCCGTAACAAAGGGCGGGAGCGTGCCGTTGAGCACGAAGCGGAGGGTGTGCGGAACCTTGACGAGGAGCTTGCCGGTGCCCATGACGAAGCCGGCGTCGGTGTTGCCGATGCCGGTGGCGAAGGCGCCGAGCGCGCCGTGCGTGCAGGTGTGCGAATCGGTGCCGAAGATGACCTGCCCGGGCTTGACGTGCCCCTTCTCGGGCAGGCCCACGTGGCAGACGCCGACGTAGTTGGGCGTGCCGGGATCGTAGAAGTGCGGGAGGCCCTGCTCCTTGACGAAGGCGCGGTCGATGGCGATATTGCGGTGGGCCTTCTCGTCCTTCGTGTGGATGTAATGGTCGGGCATGATGACGATGCCCTCGCGGTCGAAGACCTTGGCGTCCTCGCCGAACTCACGCTTGAAGACGCCGATGGTGCCGGGGCCGCAGACGTCGTGGGTGAGCAGGATGTCGGCCTTCACCCAAACGCTCTCGCCGGGGGTGACGCTGTCCTTGCCGGCCGCGCGGGCCAGAATCTTCTCCGTGATGGTCATCATATCGGTGTTCCTCTCAAAAAGCGCCCGCATTATACCGCAAAACGCGCCATCCCGCACGGCGGCGGGTCAGGGCGTGGGCCAGCCGGGGAAGGGAGGGAGGGACTCGGCCTTGGGGTCGAAGTGGCGGCGGCCCTCGCGGAGGGCGCGGCGGTTGTCGGCCTCCAGGGCCTCGCGCAGGGCGGTCTTCTCCAGACGCCAGACGTCGAGGGGGCAGGGGCGCCACGGGGCGACGGAGAGGGCGGGATTGCCCGGCACGGCGTCGAGCCCACGCCAATCGACGTCGGGGTTGGCGCGGAGCCGCTCCAGCCCCAGGCGGATGAGCGCGAGCGCGGCGGCCTGCCTCTCCTCGGGGAGCTTGGCGAGGCCGGGGGATTTCTCGGGGTTGTCGAAGTAGATGGGCGCGGGGTCGCGGACGCCGTGCCAGAGGCCCCAGGGGATGCCGAGGGCCTTGTGCTCCTGCCAGGAGAGGGGCGAACGGCCGCCGGGGTGGGCGCCGTAGTTGGTGGCGTAGTCGCCGTAGTAGGGCGCGTTGAGGTCCACCCATTCCTGGAGGCGGCGACGCTCGGCGTGGGTGAGCAGGTCGGCGTGGGCGGGGTCGTCCCAGATCCGGCGGATGAGGGGGCTGGCGTGGGAGCCCCAACTTTTGGCGGGGGCGAACTCGGTGCCGCCGGCGCCGATGACGCCCAAGAGATTGCCGTGGCGGACGCCCTTCCGGCCGCGGTTGCGCCAGAGGTCGACGTAGGCGGCGTTGAAGACGGTGTTCTTGTCGGGCACGAGGGTGAGGCCGCCGGCGGGCCCCTCGTAACCGTGGCAACGCACGCAGCTGGCCGTCAGGATGGGCTGGACGTCGGTAACGAAGTTGAAGGTCGGCCGCGGCGCGTCGGCCTCCAACCGATCCTCGCGCGCACCGAAATCCATCACGCGCTTGAGCGGCTTGGCGGGCTTGCCCTGGCGGAGGGCGAGCGGCGGCGCCTCGGCGGGGGGCGGCGCGGCGAGGCGGTTCTCGTGGCAGCCCACGCAGCTCTGCCGCTCGCCGCTCTGCACCTGCGTGCCGCTGCGCATCGATTGCAGCATCCGCCCCTCGGCGTCGAGCACCTGGAAGTAGACGAACCTGTCCTGCGGCACCTCGAACCACGCCGACCCGTCCTCATGGATGGGCACCTCGCCCAGGACACGCTTGACCTCGAAGGAATGCCAATTGGCGGCGGGGTTCTGCTGCCCCTCGCCCCCCCACTGCTCCTTGCGGCAGATGAAGCGCTTGGGCACCGATTCCACGATACGCAGGGTCTTCGCCTCGCCCGGCGCGACGCCCCGCATATGGGTGCCCTCATAGACGTTCTGGACGAGGAAGACGCCCGATCCGTCCGCGTAGTCGCGCGTCTCCGTCACCACCGGCTCCCGCTCGCGCGGCCGAAGCAAAGTGGGGTCGAAGACGCCCAGCGGCCCGGCCTCCGCGTAGAGCAGCGTCTCGTTGCCGAAGGTGTCTAGCAGATAGAGGCCCGTCTTCTCGCCCTGCCCCGGGATCTGACGGACGGCCAGGAGGTAATTGGGGGCGAGCGGGCGGGGATCCTCATATTTCAGGCGAAGCGGTTTGTAGGCGTCGATGCGGTGGGGCTGGCCCGGCTCGCCGATCTTCGCGCGGAGATCCGCCGGCCACGTGCGGAGGATGGCGTCGCGGCCATCCACGCCCCGCGCGCGGTCAATCAACGCCAGGCCCCCCCACGGGCGGTCGTGCGTGGAGGTGAGGGTGGCGGCGACGAGCGTGGTGCCCGGCACCACGCGCCCATCGACCACCGCCCCCGTGGGCGAGTTGTTCCCATAATAGGTCTGCGCGCGCGTGCCGTCGGGCGCGACCGTCCAGAGCCCCTGCGCGGAGCCGAAGTCGCGGTCGCTGTACTCCCAGCGGTCGTAGAGGATGCGGCCATCGGGAGTGAGGTCGGTGGGCCGCTCGAAGAGCGTGCTGTTGGCGATCTTCACGATGTTGGCGCCGTCGGCCTCCATGCGGTAGAGGTTGGCGGCGATATGCCGGTTGCACATCACATACTTCGGGTCGCGCGTGGAGGCGAAGACGATCTGCCCGGAAGGCAGGTAGAGCGGGTCCATGTCGTCCGCGCCCGGCAGGAAGGTCAGGCGGCGCGCCTTCCCGTCCTTCAGATTCCACTCATAGATGGAGCTGTTACCCTGCGCGTCGGGACGGTAGGCATAGAGCAGGCGTGTCGCGTCATACGAGCACTCCAGGTCGCGGAAGAGCCCATCCGCGTCTTCCGCCAACGTCTCCGCCCCGCCCGTCGCCAGATCCAACACGCGGATCGCGCCACCCGGGCGGTAAACGCCGTCATTCACCTCCCCCGGCGCGGAAGGGAACATCGTGTGGGTGTTGTGGTGGTCCTGCGCGTACTGCCGCCGCGCCACGAAGGCGATACGCCCCGGGCGGAGCCACGGGTTCGCCCGCGCCGCCTCCAACCGAAGCGCCTCCAACGCCTCAGGCTTGGGCGCCTCCCCCAACGCCTCCGCCTTGGCGAGCAACGCCGCCCCCTGCGGGAAACCCGCCTCCCCGAAGGTCACGGAAAGGTCGCGCAGCATGGCCTTCAGCGATGCCACGTCGCCCTCCGCCCGCGCGGGGAGGGCCAAGACGCAAACCAAGAGCAAGAGGAGGCTCGTCTTCATGGGAAATCCTTTCACCCCCATCATACCCCAAGCCACGCCCCCACCGCCACACCTTTCCGCCTCCCCCACCCCCCTGCGTCCTCCCGTCCCAACACCACCCGCCCCCGACCCAAAATGGATCAGTCGCTGACCCAAAGTGGATCAGCCGCCGACCCAAAGTGGATCAGCCGCCGACCCGAGGTCGATCAGCCGCTGACCCGAGATGGATCAGCCCCTAGTCCGAGATGGATCAGCCGCTGACCCGAGGTGGATCGGCCGCTGACCCAAAATGAACCGGGGCGGGACCACCTGGCGGATGGGCAAAATAAATCATTCTGGTTGACGGGGGGGGGTTAGGATGGTATGCTAAGTCCCATCAGTTCCAAATAAGGAGACTCGCATGAAAAACGCAATGTGCATTCTGGCCTTGCTCTGCGCCGCTTCCGCGCAGGCCGCCGCCGTCAGCTGGACGGAGACTTCCGGCACCGCGAACGTGAGCATCGGGCGCGGGCAGTCGCTCTCCGTCGTCGCCACCATCACCGCCGCCTCCCAGCCGACGCTCAGCGATTGGCTCATCACCGTGGGCGGCACCTCCCACACCCTGGGCATCGCAACGGACGGCACCAACAGCCGCCTCTACATCGGCACCAGTACCGGGGCCTTTTTCACCAAGGAGCTCCCCACCCCCATCCATGCGGGCGAGAACACGGTGGCGCTGGTGCTCAGCCGCACGGACACGGCCACCGACGGTGTCCGCATCGACTTCTACATCAATGGCACGCACTTCACCTACACGCAGTCCGGATTCATGTTCTCGGGCGATGACAACACCACCTATGGCACGGAGACCTACACCTCCATCTCCGTGATGGGCGGCGGCGACTTCGCCTACGCCGAGACGGCGGCCACGGCGGCGGACATCGAGGCCTACCTCATCCCCGAGCCGACGGCCTTGGCGCTTCTGGCGCTCGGCGTGGCGGGCCTCGCCCTCCGCCGTCGTGCGGCCTGAGCCCCACCCCGGCACAAAAAAAGCCCCCGGCGCGCCGGGGGCTTTTTTGTATGTGGTATACTAAGGCTATGCGTTGCCATCGGCACATCGGAGCCTTGGCGGGCGCGGTCTGCCTGGCCGCGCTCTCGGGGTGCCTGTCGGTGGGGGAGCGGTTGGGGGAGCAGGCGGCGCGCGTGGCCGCGGGGGATTACGCGCGGGCCTACGAGGCGGCGGCGGGGGACGCGGGGGAGAGCGGCACGGACGGCCCCTTCTGGGCGGCGGAGGCGGGGGCGCTGGCCCTGATGGCAGGGCGGCCCGCGGACGCGGTGGCCCAGCTGGACCTGGCGGACAACGGCTTCAACGCGGTGGCGCGCCGCCGCCTCGGCGCGGGCGCGGCGGACCAGGTGGCGGCGGTGGCGGTGAGCGACTGCGTGATGCCCTACGCGCCGGAGGGGCAGGACAGGGTCTTCGCGAACCTTTACAAGGCGCTCGCCTACGGCGCGTTGGGGAGGCCGGGGGCGATGCGCGTGGAACTGAACCGGGCGCGCCGCCGCCAGCAGGAGTGGTTCTTCCGCTGCGCGGAGGCCATCGAGGAGGCGGCGGACGCAAACCTGACGGCCTCCGAGGCCGCCGCCGCGCGAAAGGCCGCCGGGCCCGCGCCCGAACGGCTCGACCCGACC
>CASEMS010000038.1 GCA_949288955.1 uncultured Lentisphaeraceae bacterium | reverse complement strand
GCCAGGCGCGTGGCCCGCGCGGCGATCGCGGCCCTCGGGCGGAGGGTCGGGAGCGTCCGCAGGGGCGTCGCGGCCAGTGGCAGCCCGCGGGGACGCCGCAGGAGCAGGCGGCGCGCCTGCGTGAGCACGCCAAGCGCCTGCAACAGCTGGCGGATGACATCGAGGCGGGCAAGGCGCCGCAGCGCCCCCAGCGCCCCAATCGTCCGCAACGAGCCCAGGCCGAGCCCGTCGACGCGGCGGAGTGAGCCTGGCCTTGCCGAAGGGCGCCCCGTCAGGGGCGCTTTTTTTTTTTGCCGGTGGGGCGGGGGCTACCAGAGGATGGGGCTCTGGCCGTGGGCTTGGAGGAAGGCGTTGGCCTTGGAGAAGTGGCGGCAGCCGAAGAAGCCGTGGTGGGCGGAGAGGGGGCTGGGGTGGGCGGCGGTGAGGATGAGGTGGCGCGTGGCGTCGATGAGGGGGATCTTGGCTTTGGCCTGGGCGCCCCAGAGGAGGAAGACGGCGGGGCGCTCGCGGGCGGAGACGGCGCGGATGATGGCGTCGGTGAAGCCTTCCCAGCCGTGGCGGGCGTGGGAGAGGGGGGCGTGGGCGCGGACGGTGAGGATGGTGTTGAGGAGGAGGACGCCTTGGCGCGCCCAGGGGGTGAGGTCGCCGCCTTGGATGTGGGCGGGGCCGAGGTCGTCGGCGATCTCTTGGAGGATGTTGCGGAGGGAGGGGGGCGGCGGGGTGGGGGGGAGGACGGAGAAGGCGAGGCCGTGGGCCTGGCCCGGGGTGGGGTAGGGGTCCTGGCCGAGGATGACGGCCTTGGTATCGGCGAGGGAGCAGAGTTGGAGGGCGCGGCAGAGGTTCTCCTGGGCGGGGAGGATGGTGTCGGGCCCGGCGTAGGCCGCGCGCACGAAGGCCCAGAGATCGCGGAAGGCGGGGGTCCGGAGGTAGGGGGCGAGGGCGTCGCGCCAGTCGGTCTTCATGGCTCAGTCGTATTGGCAGCGGAAGGGTTCGGCGAAGGTCTCGTCGAAGTCGTAGAGGGCGTGGAAGTCCTCGCGGCGGTCCTTCTCGGTCTTGCCGAAGGCGCCGACGGCGATGAGGTTGTAGACGAGGTTGCCGATGTCGTCGGTGGTGCGGATGTTGAGGTCGTCGAGGATGCCTTTCGCGAAGGGGCCGTACTCGGTGAGGAGGTGGTCGCGGAAGCCCTCGGCGAGCTGGCGGGCGGTCACGTGTTGCTGGGGGCCGGAGTCGTCGTCGTCCGGGGCGCGGCCTTCCTGGCGGTCGGCGCGGAGGGTGCGGATGGCCAGGTCGAGCGCGGCGGGGAGGAGGTCGTAGGCCTCGCGGGGGTAGCGGGGGTCTTTGGCGAGGATGCGGGTCACGGCGTTGTCGAAGGCTTCGTTGCGCATGGCGGCTCCTGGGTCAGCGGACGGGGAGGCCGGCGCGGCGGAGCTCGGCCTTGAGGCCCTGGCAGGTGTGGCCGAGGGTGTGGACCATCGAGGCGACGAGGGCGGCGTCGGCGTGGCCCTCGCGGAAGGCCTCGACGAGGTGCCGCGGCTCGCCCGCGCCGCCGCTGGCGATGACGGGGACGGGGACGGCGTCGGCGACCAGGCGGGTGACGGTCAGCTCGTAACCTTGGCGGACGCCGTCGGTGTCGATGGCGTTGAGGCAGATCTCGCCGGCGCCGAGCGCGGTGGCGCGCTTGGCCCAGGCCACGGCGTCGAGGCCCATGGGCTGGCGCCCGCCGCGGATGACCACCTCGTAGCCGCTGGGGATGGCCGGGGTGGGGGGGACGCGCCGGGCGTCCAGCCCCAGCACCACGCACTGGCGGCCGAAGGCGCGCGCGCCCTGCGCCAGGATGTCGGGGTCCAGCACGGCCAGGCTGTTGAGGGAGACCTTGTCGGCCCCCGCCAGGAGGGCCGCGCGCATATCCTCCACGCCGCGGATGCCCCCGCCCACGGTGAAGGGCACGCTGAGGGCGCGCGCGGCGCGCGCCACCATGTCCAGGTCGCACCGGCGCCGCTCGGCGCTGGCGGTGATGTCGTAGAAGACGATCTCGTCGGCGCCGTCGGCGCAATAGCGCGCGGCCATCTCCACGGGGTCGCCCACGTCCACGTTGCCTTGGAAGCGGACGCCTTTGGTGACGCGCCCGTCGCGGACGTCGAGGCAGACGATGAGGCGTTTCAGCAGCATGGCCCCTCCTTCCCCGGCGCCCAGGCCAGGAAGGCGCGCAGGAGCGCGGCCCCCGCCTGCCCGCTGCGCTCCGGGTGGAACTGCGTGGCGAAGAGGCTCCCCGCCGCCACCGCCGAGGGGAAGCGCACCCCGCAGTAATCCGTCCACCCCGCGGCGGCGGGGGTCTCCCCCGCGTGGTAGGAGTGGACGAAGTAGAAGGCCTCCCCGTCGGCGAGGCCCGCCAGCAGCGGGTGGGGCGGGTCGGCGCGGAGGAGGGTGTTCCAGCCCATGTGCGGGATCTTGGCCGAGGGGTCGAGGGCCGGGTCGAAGCGGACGCACCGCCCGGGGATCAGCCCCAGCCCCCCCACGCCGCCATCCTCCTCGGAGCCCTCCATCAGTAATTGCATCCCCAGGCAGACGCCCAGGATCGGCACGCCCGCCCCCGCGGCGGCGCGCAGCAGGCCGTCGAACCCCCGCGCGCGCACGCCCGCCATGCCGCTTTTGGCCGAGCCGACGCCGGGGAAGACCAGGCGCCCCGCGCCGTCCCAGGCGCCGGCCGAGGCGATCGTGCGCGTCTGCGCGCCCAGCCGCTCGAAGGCCAGGCGCACGCTGGTGAGGTTGCCCGCACCGTAATCCAGAATCGTAACCATGGGGCTATTATACTAGAAATGGCGCGCGCTCGGCGTGCCGCGCCCCCGGCCCTTTTCGGATCGGCGGCTGATCGACCTCGGGTCAGCGGCTGATCGGCCTCGGGTCAGCCGCCGATCCAAAGTTATCGACAGCTTGCCGACGCCGACGCCGGGCGGGGGGCAAAAAAAAGCCGCCCGGGCGGGCGGCTTTTTGGGGAGGGTCAGGCGCGGAGGGCGCCGCGAAAGTCATTGACGTCGGCGACGCCGTGGTCGTCGAGCCAGCGTTCGAGGCCCTCGAGGACGCGGATGGGGGCGAGGGGGTCGAGGAGGGTGGCGGTGCCGACGGCGACGGCGGTGGCGCCCACGAGGATGAAGTCGAGCGCGTCCTGGGCGGTCATGACCCCGCCCATGGCCAGGATGGGGACGGTGGCGACCTGGGCGGCGTCGTGGACGTGCTTGAGGGCGACGGGGTGGATGGCGGGGCCGGAGAGGCCGCCGGTGCGGTTGGCCAGGATGGGGCGGCGCGTCTCGAGGTCCACGGCCATCGCGGGGAGGGTGTTGATGAGGCTGATGGCGTCGGCGCCCTCGTCCTGCGCGGCCTGGACGAAGGGGCGGACGTCGGGGACGTTGGGGGCGAGCTTGGGGAGGATGGGGAGGCGGGTGGCGGCGCGGACGCGGCGGACGACGTCGGCGAAGGTGTCGAGGCGGGTGCCGAAGCTGGCGCCGCCCTCCTTGACGTTGGGGCAGGAGACGTTGAGCTCGAGGCCGGCGACGCCGGGCTGGCCGTCGAGGTGGGCGGCGACCTGGGCGTATTCCTCGGCGGTGGCGCCCCAGATGTTGACGATGGCCGGGACGCCGCGTTCGCGGAGGAAGGGGAGGTCCTCGGCGAGGAAGGCCTCCACGCCGGGGCCCTGGAGGCCGATGGCGTTGAGGAGGCCGCCGGGGACCTCGGCGTGGCGGGGGAGGGGGTTGCCGGGCCAGGGCCGGGCGCGGATGCCTTTGACGGTGACGGCGCCGAGGCGGGCGACGTCGAAGAGCCGGGCGTATTCCTGCCCGTAGCCGAAGGTGCCCGAGGCGACGGTGACGGGGTTCTTCATGGCGATGCCGCCGAGGTTCACTGCCAGCTTGGCCATGGTGGGCTCCTTTCCGGGGTGGGGGGTCAGCGGGGCCTGCGCCCGCGGTCGTGGGGGTGCTTGTCGAGGACGCCGTTGACGAAGGCGCCGGACTCGTCGTTGGCGAAGCGCTTGGCGATGGCGACGGCCTCGTTGATGACGACGGGGGCGGGGGTGCCGAACCCGTCCATCTCGTAGAGCGCCAGGCGCAGGACGCAGCGCTCGATGACGCCGAGGCGGTCGAGGCTCCAGTTGTCGCAGAGGCGGGAGATCTCGGCGTCGATGGCCGGCTGGTTGGCGAGGGCGCCGCGGACGAGGGCCTCGGTGAAGTCGCGCAGCTCGTTGGTGGCGAGGCGCTCGCCGGGCTCGAGGGTGCGGGCGAGGTCGTCCATGTCGTTGTCCTCCTTGCCGCGGGCCTCCTGCTTGCAGCTCCACTGCTGCTCCCAGAAGTGGGCGAGGATGAGGTCGACGTCCGCGAAGGGGTTGAGGTCGGCCTGGACGAGCATCTGGAGGGCCCATTCGCGGCCGCGGCGGCGTTTGGTGGCGGGTGGTTCCATGCGGGCTCCTCAGTTCAGGGCGCGGAGGACGTTGGCGGTCTCGATGGCGGCGCAGACGGTGTCGAAGCCCTTGTTGCCGGCCTTGGAGCCGGCGCGCTCGATGGCCTGGTCGAGGTTGTGGGCGGCGATGATGCCGTTGAGGACGGGGACGCCGCTGTCGAGGGCCAGCTGGCTGAGGGCGCGGGCGACGGCGGTGTTGATGAGCATGGCGTGGTCGGTGGCGCCGTCGATGACCGCGCCGAGGGCGACGACGGCGTCGGGGCGGGGCGCGCGGCGCAGGAGGGCGGAGACGGCCAGGGGGATCTCGTTGGCGCCGGGGACGCGGACGACGGTGATGGCCGCCTCGTCCACGCCGTGGCGGCGGGCCGCGTCGAGGGCGCCCCGGAGGAGGGGCTCGGTGAAGAGAGTGTTGAAGCGGCTGACCACGAGGGCGAGGCTCAGCCCTTGGCCGGAGAGGTTGCCGGAGAGTTCGTGCATGGCGGGGGTCCTTTCGGGGTCACAGCAGGTGGCCCATCTTCTCGCGTTTGGTTTCCAGATAGTGGGCGTTGAAGGGGCCGGCGTGCGCCACGAGGGGCACGCGCTCGGCGATCTCCAGGCCGTGGCCGGCGAGGCCGACGACCTTCTGCGGGTTGTTGGTCATCAGGCGGAGGCGGCGGACGCCCAGGGCCGAGAGGATCTGCGCCCCGATGCCGTAGTCGCGCAGATCCGGCGGGAAGCCGAGGCGGACGTTCGCCTCCACCGTGTCGCACCCCTGCTCCTGCAGGCGGTAGGCGTGGAGCTTGTTGGCCAGGCCGATGCCGCGGCCCTCCTGGCGCATGTAGAGGAGGCAGCCGCGGCCCTCCTCGGCGATCTTCGCCATGGCCTGGTGCAGCTGCCAGCCGCAGTCGCACCGCGCGCTGCCGAAGACGTCGCCCGTCAGGCACTCGCTGTGGACGCGCACGAGCGGCGGCGGCTCGGAGGCCAGGTCGCCCATCGTCAGGGCCAGATGCTCCAGACCGTCGAGCGTGCCGCGGAACATGGTCAGGCGGAAATGGCCGTAGGCCGTCGGCAGGTCCACGCTCTCCACCCGCTCCACCAGCGTCTCGTGCTCCCGGCGGTAGGCGATGAGGCGCTCCACCGAGCAAAGGCGCAGGCCGTGGCGCTTGGCGAAGGCCCGGAGCGCCGGCAGGCGCATCATCGCGCCGTCGTCCCCCACGATCTCGCAGCAGATGCCCGCGGGCCGCAGCCCCGCCAGACGCGCCAGGTCCACCGTCGCCTCCGTGTGGCCGGCGCGGCGCAGCACCCCGCCCTCGCGGGCGCGCAGGGGGAAGGAATGCCCCGGCGAGACGAAGTCCGCCGCCGTCGCGCCCGCATCCGCCAGCAGCCGCACCGCCGTCGCGCGGTCGGCCGCGGAGATGCCGGTGGTCACGCCGGTGTGCGGCGCGCCGTCCACGCTCAGGGTGAAGGCGGTGGCGAAGGCGTCGCCGCGGTTGACGCTGGGCGCGAGCGGCAGGTTCAGGCGGTCGAGGAGGGCGCCGTCGCACGGCGCGCAGAGCAGGCCCCGCGCCTCGCGGATGCAGAAGTTCACGGCCTCGGGGGTCACCTTCTCCGCGGCCATGATGAGGTCGCCCTCGTTCTCGCGCCCCTCGTCGTCCACGATCACCACGAACTTCCCCGCCCGGATGTCCTCCAGGCAGTCCTCGATGGTGTCAAATCCTGTCTCAATCTTGGCCATTCGCTGGCCCTCCGCGTTGCCCCCGCTCCGGGGCGCGGTTGTCTCTTTCATCCGGACTTTTTTCGTTACCGTCGGCCGCGGATTTGCAACGCGTCAGGGGCAGCCACCCGGCGTCCCCGCGTGGGCTTTCACCACCGGTTGGGATTCTCACCCAGTCCTGAGACAACGATTCTCATTATAGCATAACAGGGGAGAGCAAAAGGTTACGAAAACGCGTTTTCACCGACAAACGAAGCCATGACGCCACGTGGATGCGCCGTTGTCGCGGCATGGATTGCGTGAGTCCCACGCTTTTGGGCTTTGCTTTGGCCATTTCGCATGGCGCAGATAGTGCCATAAAAGAGTGGGTTATGTATTCGGAGACGGAGCTTTTGGGCTAGATGGCGCTGATTTTTTGGTCAAATCTTGGCCATTCCCGCCATTTGGCGTGCGGAGGTTTTGGTTCTGTTTCGCCAATGCATAGCGTGTGGCAGACCCACTTCCGGAGACCTTCAAGACATTTTGGTCGACCAGTTTTCGGACACACTCGCGGATTTGCTTGCGGGTCATCATGGCCCCAAGGCACTTGACGAAATCTTTCATTTGGGCGGATTGGAATCTTGTCAGAAGCGATTCGAGAAGGGGGCGCACTTGGTCAAGATCCCAGGTCTCAGTTTCCCTGACATAATCGGACAGCCGATCGGCACATTCATAATAGGCTTTGCAGAGGATGTAATGCGTTCCTTTCGTTCGGCCGACTTTGTCTATCAATCCACGCCCAAGCAGACGCTTGATGATTTCTCCGTCGATTGTCCGCGAGGGTTTGTCTTCGCGCAATGCCGCGAGCGCTTGGATCTCGACGGCGGAGAGTTTTTGGTCGTCGGCGAGCATCTGTTGCTCCGCGGCGATGAACCGTGCGAATCCTTGGTCTTTGATGACCCCAGAGAGCGTGAGCTCGACGACGAAATCATCGCTTCGGGAATAATCCGGCTCGGCCTTCCCCTCTGACAGTGTGTTGAAGAAGATTTTGTCGACCCCTTGGCCAGAACGCTCCACAATCCCAGTTTTGGCGAGAACGTCGGCGAGCAGACGGTTGCGCGGTGTGCTGGGGACTTTCAGCAGATTCTCCAGTGTCACCCCGAACGGGAAACCGCCGGCATTGGTTATGGTCAGCGTTTGGGGGCAAAGTTTGATCACTGTCTCACTGGCGCTCCGATAGTCGCGGTGGGCAATGGCATTGTTGATGGCTTCTCGGATGACTTCTTCGTTGAAGTAGGGGATGTCGAAGAGATAGGGGCCTTCGCGGACGGGGAATGTGCCATTGCGCAGATTGATGTCATGCCACAGCTCATCGATCATCAGGAAGAACGGCGCTTGGTAAACTGTCCGATTGTCAAATCGGATCTGCGCTTCCGTGGCACGATATTCCAACATAATCGCAGCCTGGGGCAAAACCTGCCGGAGGACGGAAGCCTTCCCAACCAGAATCAACGCCGCGTTGGTGACCCTCCCATTCTCGGCCAATCGGAGATCGGAGAGGATTTGCGCGTTGTCCAATGTCAGGAAACGGGGATTCTTGTGCTTGGTCGCATATTTTTCGGCCATGACGCGGATGGCGTCGCCGTCAAGGTCCTCAATCGTAATACCTTCGCAGATTTGCCCTGAGAAATCCGGTTCGCGCGCTTGGATGATGTGGCAATACTGACTGTCTGACATCGGGGTCAGTTCCTCCCCGACGCGCATGAGGGGAACGTCCTCGAACTTGTAGACCTTCCCGATAGGGTGCGCAGGCACCTCAATGACCACGACACGCCCAGTCCGCGTCGTCTCGTCCTCATAAAGCTCATAGATGTCTGGGCGGATTCCCAAATCACGATAGATTTGGGCCTCTAATGCCTTTAGATGATCCTTCGCGAACAGCGTTCCCACGACACGATGCGGATAATCGTCGCTCATCCCTAAGACCAACGCCCCGCCACCTTCGTTGCAGAGAGCCACCACATAACCCAAGACACAGTGGCGTCGCTCTTTCGGGGTCGCACGTTTTCCGCCGTCGTAATGGAACGTGGTCCCCTTGGCGCTCTTGAACTCCACATTGTCCTCGGATTCCCGGGAGACTTGCAGTTGGGCAAGCGTTCGTTTCATGCGAAGAACCTCTACCTGACACGCCAGACTTGGACGTTGAGGGTTTTGCGGCCCCAGTCCAGGGCGGCTTGGTGGCTGGGGAACCAGAGGTCGATGTGGTTGCCTTTGATGGCGCCGCCGGCGTCCTCGGCGCGGGCGTAGCCGTAGCCGGGGACGCGGAAGACGGTGCCGTAGGGGAAGCGCGCCCGGTCCACCGCGGCCACGCCGTGGCGGGTCTCGGTGCCGGTGGCGGTGACGCCGACCTCCTTGCGCTTGCCTTTGTTCGGGCCGTAGCTGTAGACGGGGGTGCCGAGGCGCAGCCAGGAGCGTTCCCAGCCGCAGCATTCGCCGCAGTCGCAGTAGCCGGTCACCTCCATCCGCACGGTCACGGGGGCGACGCCTTTGGGGGGGCGGATGCCGGAGCAGCCGAGCAGGCAGAGGGCGGCGAGGAGCGCGAGGGGCGCGTTCGTCCGGGCGCTCACGGCACGCGGGCGGCGATGTCCGCGAGGTCGCGCCCGGCTTGGCGGCAGGCCTCGAGGGTGGCGTCGTCGGGGGCGAAGCGGCAGGTGATGGCCGGGCGCAGGAGCGCGCAGCCGAAGGCGGTGAGGTAGCCCTCGGCCTCCTGCGGGCCCTTGGAGGCCCAGCCGTAGGAGCCGAAGGCGAGGGCGGTCTTGCCTGCCGGCTTGAGCCCGCGGATGTAGGTGAGGGCGGCGGCCACGCGGGGCATGAGGCTTTGGTTGAGGGTGGGGGTGCCGACGGCGAAGGCGGCGCAGTCCATCAGCTCGGTGATGAGCTCGGTGTCGCCCGTGGCCTTGAGGTCGAAGAGTTTGACCGTCACGTCGCGCGCGTTGGCGCCCTCGACGATGGCCTCGGCCATCTTGCGGGTGGACTGCCACATGGTGGAGTAGAAGACGACGACCTTGCGGGTGGGCGTGCTGACGTGCCAGGAGAGGTAGGCCTGGAGGATCGTGTCGAAGTGGCTGCGCCAGATGACGCCGTGGGAGGGGGCGACGATGCGGAGCTTGAGGCCGGCGAGCTTCTTGGCGGCGTTGGCGACGGGCTGGGCGTAGGGGAGGACGATGTTGGCGTAGTAGGTCTTGGCCTCCTGCATCACCTCGTTCAGGTCTGCCTCGTCGTCGAAGCGGCGGTAGGTGGCGTAGTGCTGGCCGAAGCAGTCCATCGAGAAGAGGATCTCCTCCTCCACCAGATAGGTCACCATGCTCTCGGGCCAATGGCACATCACGGTGTCGAAGAATTGCAGCGTGCGCCCGCCCAGGTCGAGCGTCTCGCCCTCCTTGACCACCTGGAAGCGCCAGCCGGCGGTGTCGTAGTGGCGGCTGAGGGCGTCCTTGCACTTGGCGTTGCAGACCACTGTGGCGTTCGGGCAGGCGGCCACCATCGCCGGGAGGGCGCCGGAATGGTCGGGCTCGGCGTGATTGCAGACGATCACGTCCACCTGCTCCAAGGGGCAGAGGGCGGCCACGTTGCGCTTGAGACTTTCGGCGAACGGCGCCTTCACCGTGTCGATCAGCGCCGTCTTCGCCGCGCCGCGCACCAGATAGGCGTTGTACGACGAGCCGCGCTTCGTCTGGTAACCATGGAAATCGCGGACGGGCCAATCCACGTAGCCCACCCAATGGACGTTCTTCGCAAGTTCGGTGTTCATGGCGTTCCCTTCTGTAAACACTCCAATTGTACCACATCCGCGGCCGTCAGCGGAGGCGCAGGCGGAAGCCCCGTCGGGGCGAGTCCTCCCAGATCACCGCCGAGACCGTCTCCGAGCGCCCCTCGCCCTGCCGGACGACCGCCTCGGCCCAGACGCGCGTGGCCTCCTGGGGGCGGCGCGACAGGATGCTCCCATAACCATAGTAGGCGGAGTCGGGCGTGAGGGTGACGGCCTTCAGCGTCCGCGTCTCGGAGAAGCCCACCCACGGGTCATAGAGCGCGGGGAGGGTGGCGAGGCCGGCCTGGAGCGGATGGCTGACCGCACCCTCCAGGCTGTCGGCGGGCAACCGCACGATGGCGTTGCGCACGGGGGTCAGGGCGTTGACGGGCACGCCGTCGCGCAGGAGCGTGAGGGTGTAATCCTCGGTGAAGTTGAGCGCCGCGCCGCCGAAGGTGCCCACGCCGGGGCGCACCTCCAACGGCAGGTAACGGCTGTGGGCGAGGACAAGCTCGCCGCGGGCGGGGACGGTGGGGCAGATCCGCCCGTCCGCCTCGTCGAGCAGATGGAAGTCCCAGACCTTGGGTTCCGCCGCGCCCGCCCGCCAAGCCTCGAATGTGTAGGCCGTGCCGTCGAGGACGATGTCGCGGTCGGTGGTGTTGGTGAGGACGATGGCCTTGCCGGCGGGCACCTCGCCTCCGGAGAGATAGGCGCGCGTGAGGTAGAGCCCAGGCGGCAGCGTCTGCGGCAGGCCGCACGTGGCGCGGAAGGTAAGCGTGGCCGTGAGGCCATCCGCCGCCGCGCCCGCCGGCCACGTGAGGAAGAGGCTCTCCCACCTCGGCTCGTTGGCGAGGCCCAGGGGCGGGATGGGCGCCAAGGCCACGGCCAGCTCGTCGGCATAGATGGTTACGGCGCGGCCATCGTCCAGCCGATAGGCGGCGCCCAGCGAGACGCGCACCTCGCGCCCCGGCGGCAGCCCCTCCGCCGACCACACGCGCGCCTGGCCCTCCGTGGGCAGGCGCGCCTCCGCGTAACGCCCCGAGCGGGTGAGGCGGAGCGTCAGGGCGGCGGGCGGCGCCTCGGCCTCCGCGCGCACCCGGAGCGTCCGCCCGCGCCCGGCCTCCACGTCGAAGCGCAGATGGGCGCCCCCGATGCCCAACAGCGTCTGCCAGGCCGCCGCCCCGTCGGTGCGCACGCTCAACGTCCCCTCCCAGCCCTCGGGCGTCTCGATGACGCACCCCTCGCACGCCAATCCCTCGGTCGCCGCGTCCAAACCCAGGGGGTCGACGGTCTCCCACACGCCCTCCCCCGCCGAGGCCCAGAGCGGCGCGAAGTCGGCGGAGGCGGCGGAGCCGTCCAACACGTCGCGCACGCTCACCTCGTAGGCCTCCGGGGTCAGCCCCGGCGCGGGCGCCTCCCACGTCAGCCGGAAGCCGGTGCGCGTGATCGCGTCCGCCGCGACGGCCCGGGGCGGCGCGAAGGGCCGCACGCGCACCGGGATCTCCTGTGCAAAGGTCGCCCCCGAGGAATCCTCCACCTCCAGCGACACCGTGTACGTGCCGTCCGCGGCCGGTGCCTGAAAGGCCACGGCATCCAACAGCGCCTCCCCCGTGAGCGTCCGTTCCTCGCCGTCGAAACGCCACGTCGCCCGGAGATAGGCGCCGGATCCGCCGGAGAGCGTGTTGAGCGCGCAGAGGAAGGTCTCCCCCGCCGTCACCGCCTCGGGCACGGCCCATGCGGCGGCGAGGGGTGGCGGGGCCTCCGCCCAACGCACCCGCGCCACCTCGAAGATCACCCCGCAGTCCGGCCCGCTCGCCAGCTCCAGGTAATCGGCCTCCGCCGCGGGGTCGAGCCGGAAGGTTACGGTCGTCCGCCCATCCTCCGTCTCCGGCATCATGAAGGCCAATGTCTGCGCGGGCACGTCGTCGGCCAGGCGCAGGGAGAGGGAGGCCTCCTTGCCGCGCGCGCCCGCCGCCGCCGCCCCGCAGACCACCTCCACGTAGGCGACGCGCTCGGCGGGCGCGAACGCCTTGCGCAGCGTGCCCGCGCCTTCCTTGCGCAACGCCACGCCCGAGGGCCGCGCGTAGGCGCGCTCGCCGAAGACGGCCCAACCGTCGCGGTCGGCGACAAAGTCGCTGGGGCCGCCGAAGGTGATGGTGGAGGTGGAGGGATTGGCCGCCACCGCGCCGTCGCGGAGGCGGTAAGGGGTCAGCAGGAGGTCGGCGGAGTCGCCGGCGGCCCGGAGCGTCGCGGCCAAGGCGAGCGCGCAGAGGGCCGCCGCCCCTCTCATGCCAGCCCCCACGCCTCCCGCGCCTGGGCGAAGGCGCGCGCACGGTGGGAGAGGGTGGCCTTGACGGCCTCGGGCAGCTCGCCGAAGGAGCGGTCATGCCCCTCCGGCGCGAAAAGCGGGTCATAGCCAAAGCCATGCGCGCCGTGCGCCTCATGGAGGATGCGCCCCGGGCACTCCCCGCGCAGCACGCGCGTGGGCGCCCCCGGCGCGGCCAGCGCCAGGGCGCAGACGAAGCGCGCGCCGCGCCGCCCCTCGGGCACGCCATCCAGCGCGCGCAGAAGCTTGGCGTTGTTGGCCGCCGTGTCGCCGTGGGTTCCCGCGTAGCGCGCGCTCAGCACGCCGGGCGCGCCGCCGAGGGCGTCCACCTCCAGGCCGGAATCGTCGGCCAAGGCGGGCAGGCCGGTGGCGTCGCGCCAAGCCTCGGCCTTGATGATGGCGTTGGCCTCGAAGGTCGCGCCGGTCTCCTCGGGGTCGGGCACCTCGGGGAAGGCGTCGGTGCCCACGATCTCGACGCCCGGGAGCAGGGCGCGGATCTCCCCCAGCTTGTGGGCGTTGCGGGTGGCGACGAGGAGTCTCACAGCGAGCCCTCGCGGAGCCGGGCGGCCACGCCGCGCAGACGGCGGAGGGAACGCTCCCGCCCCAACAGCCAAAGGGTCTCGAAGAGCCCCGGCCCCTCGGCGCGGCCCGAGACGGCCACGCGGATGGGATGCACCAACGCGCCCAGCCCCGCGCCCCTCGCCTCGGCCAACGCGCGCACGGCGGCCTCGATGGCGGGGACGTCGAAGCCGGGCAGGGCCTCGAGGGCGGCGGCCACCTCGTCGAGCAAGGCCGGGACGCCCTCGGCGTGGAGGCGCTTGGCCACGGCCTTGGGGTCGAAGGGGTAATCCTCGGCGAAGAACCAACGGCAGTTGGCCGGCACGTCGCCATAGGTCTTGGTGCGCGGCTGGATCTCGTCCAAGAGCGCGTCGCGGAGGCCGTTGAGCGGCTCGGTGGGCAGGCCGGCGGCCTGGAGCCTGGCGTCGAAGGCGGCCTCGAAGTCCGCGCGGGGCTCGCGGGCGATGTACTCACCGTTCATCCACGTGAGCTTCTTGATGTCGAAGCGCGCGGGCGAGGCCTTGCACTTGGCGAAGTCGAAGGCCCCCACCATCTCCGCGCGCGTCATCACCTCGCGGTCGTCGCCCGGCGCCCAACCCAGGAGCGCCAGGTAATTGAAGAGCGCGTCCGGCACGAAGCCCAGCTCACGGAACTCCCCCACGAAGGCCGAGCCGTCGCGCTTGGAATAAGGCTTGCCCTGGTTGTTCACGATCATCGGCAGATGCGCGTACTGCGGCACCGGCGCGCCGATCGCGCGGAAGAGCATGATGTGCTTGAAGGTGTTCTCCACATGGTCGTCCCCGCGGATGATGTGGGTGACGCCCTGGGTGATGTCGTCCAGCACGTTCGCCAGATGGAAGACCGGCGAGCCGTCGGAGCGCACGATCACGAAATCCTGCGTGTCCTTCGCCTGCTTGCGCATATGGCCCTTCACCAGGTCGTCATACTCGATGACCCCCTCCTTCGGCATCCGGAAGATGACGCACTCCCCCTGGCCGCCCTTGTTCTCCCGGTAGGCCAAGCCCCGGCGCAGCAGATCCTCCGCCACCTCCAGGTGATGCGCCCGCTGGCTCGTCTGATACAGGATCTCCCCGTCCCAATCCAGACGCAGCCACCTCATGCAATCCAACAGCGCCTGAATCGCCTCAGGCGTCGAACGCTCCAGATCCGTGTCCTCCACCCGCAACAGGAACTCCCCGCCCACGTGCCGCGCATAGAGCCAATTGAAGATTGCCGCGCGGATGTTCCCGATGTGTACCTTGCCCGTCGGCGACGGCGCGAAACGAACGCGAATCCTCTCTGCCATATCGACTATCCTTTTCCCTATAGGACGATTGCCCTCATCCTAGCAAATCCCCCCACCTCCCCGCAACCGCCCCCTCCCGCCTCAGCGGCCACCCCACCCCGCCTCAGCCGCCGACCCACCTCGCCTCAGCGGCCGATCTACCTCGGCCCGGCGGCTGATCCACCTCGGCTCAGCGGCTGATCCACCTCGGCTCAGCGGCTGATCCACTTTGGGTCGGGGGCTGATCCTTCTCGGGGGGGTGGGTGCTTACGCCGGGTTCTTAGCGCCCATCCGCCGACCACAGCGTTTGCACACGCCGCCACGCCAGGAGGGGGAACTTCCGCGCCAGGGTCCAAGGCACAAAGGTGCCGTAGCGAAGATAACGCCCCAGGCGCGAGGGACACGCGCGGATGGCCCTGTAACGCGAGGTCGGCGGCTCCCGTCCCTCCCCCAAGAGCACGTGGAAATGCGGCACGGCCAGCACACGCACCTCCTCATCCGCGGGTGCCTCCTCCGCCCTGAGCACCTGGACGTTGCGCCACGCCGGGACCGCCCGCGTCAGAAGCAGGAAATGGTTGCGGAGGGCCTCCCGCTCCACGACGAAGGCCCGTATGCCGGGATCGCGCGACGCCTCGCCCACCTCGAACGCCTGGTCCAGCGTGATCGCCACGAACAACGTGGCCCGCGCCACGCATCCCGCCATCAACACCACCCCCAGCCCCCACGCGACGTGTCGCCAGCGTTGCCCCACCGTCCGGACCAACGCCCCCGCGGCCAATCCCGGGAGCAGCATGACCCACGGCAGGTAGCGGAGATAGCCCAGATATTGGGTGGGGAAGCAGAAGGCCCCCAGCACGCACGCAAGGATAGGGAAGCGGCACCCCCGCCCGCCGAAGGCCAGCAACACCCCCACCGAGAGCAACAGCGCCCACCGCCAGCCCGCCAACGTCGGCGCGCCATGCCCCGTCATCCCCGGCCCCGCCTGTTTCCACGGCTCGCAATAGGGCATGAAGTCCGCCCGTCCCGTCGCCCATGCGTAATAGGCCCGGCACAGGCGGGGGGAGAGGAAGGCGTTCAGGAAATGGCCGACGTGCCCCATCGCCTGCGCATCCGCGTTGCGGATGTGGAAATCGAAGGTGATGTCATACGTCGGGAAACACGCCGCATCCACGGTGCAGGCCGGGTACAACGGATGCCCCACACGCACCCACGAGGTCAGATACGGCGCCGCGCAGACCCAGCACAACCCCCCGACCAACAGCCCCCGCAAAACGCCAGCCGCACCACCGTCCCCCGCCAATGGGCACGCACCCGCCACAGCAACGCCACCGAGAAACACGCCCAGAAGACAAAGCACGTCAGGAGCGCGGATTGCTTCGCCACCATCATCCACAGCGAGAAGACCAGCAACGCCCCCCAGCCCCCACGCTCCCCGCGCAACACCCGCGCCATCGACAGCACCGTGCCGCACCCGGCGCACCCCACCGCGCAATCCACGGGCGTGTCCATCCCGATCAACGAAATCAACGCCCCGCACACGCCCACCGCCGCCACCGTCCGCGCCCAGCGCCCCCACCCCAACCCCCGCCCAAAGCGCCACACCGCCCCAGCCATCGGCGGCAACAGGAAGAACGACAGCGGGAACAACAGATTGAGCGGCGTCCGCGTGAAAAACCCGAAGACCGCGTTGAAGACCTCCACCGGATGGGTGATGTACAGCACATGCCACCCCCACATCCCCTCCCAAGCCAGGCCCGAGAAGGCGGCGAGCGCCTCAGGCGTCGACTCCCACACCGGATTCCACCCCGCCATCAGCAGGTGCGTCACCGGCAGATGGTAGGCCACGTTGTCCGTCCCGCCGAAGGCCATGCACCCCGTCAGCACCCAGACGCCCCCCAAGAAGAGCGCGAAAAGGCCGATCCCACCGAGCCGCGCCCGCAATGAGACGCCTCGCCGCGCCAAAGCCGCCCCGACCGCCACCGCCACCCCCAAGGCAAACTGCCACGGCGCGCACCGTCCCCCCACCCAAAAGGCGGCCGTCGCCCCCAGAACCACCGCGAGGGGGAAGACCAACACCATCCGTTCCCACACCGCAAGGGCGGGGCACAACGACAAACACCGGGTTCGCAGGGTCTCGAACATAAGGCACGCCTTCTTTCACGTATCCCTAACGAGGCCCTAGGATGTGCCCGGATTGACTACATGAAAAGAAGGCGCGCCCATGACGGCGCACCTCGCTCAACACGTTGCCCAATCCTGAATTTCCTAGGTTCCGTTAGGGGCAACTTGTTGCGCAAAGCGCAAAACTGTGCGAGGGCTCCCCCCTCGCGTGCCAATTATGGTATCAAAAATCCCCCCTCACGTCCGTCCCCTCCCCTCGCCGCCCTCCGGTTTGCCTTCTCCTTCAAGACTGATCCAGAGCGCTTTCCCTTCTGAAAGGACGTTTGCCATGCCCCGCCAAACCACACTCCTAACCTACCTCAACACCGTTGCAGGCCTTTTCCCCAAAAGCACCATCACCAAGTCAAGCCAACGCCATTTGGTCTTCTTGAGAAGGCCGTAGTATAGGTTGAAGCCATCGACGTAAACAATCGTTCGTTTCCTCATTGCGCACATCTTTCTCGACAAAAAAGGCCACCCATGTTGGATGGCCTTGGGCCGTTTCGCCTTGACTACTCCGGTGGATGATGGCGTAATTATAGCAAAATCAAGGAACGCGCTACAAGAAGAACCATACCGTCGTGATGTGTCATAGTAAATTGCACCGAAGCGAAAGTCGCTATGCTTCCTATGCGTCAAATGCGATTGCACCGAAGGAGGCGACATGGGCCACGCTTTT
>CASEMS010000037.1 GCA_949288955.1 uncultured Lentisphaeraceae bacterium | reverse complement strand
GACCCACGCCCCAGCCAGCCGCGCGGGAGGCCGCGCCCGAACCCGCCGCACAGCCAACGCCCGCCGCCCTCGCGCAAGCCCTCGCCGCGCTCCCGCGTGCCGCCTTCCCGCCCTCCGAGGACGACATCGCGGACAACGAGGCCCTCTTGGAGGAGATCGTTGGGGAGGGCGAGGCCGACGGCGACACCTTCGTGGGCTTCCTCAAGGACGCCACCTCCGACGCCGCGCGCCTCGTCCTCCTCCGCGCCGCCGAGAAGGCCTACGCCCAAGCGGGGCGCCTCGCCGACGCCCTCGCCGTCCTGCGCGCCCGCGACGCCGCCTTCCCCGGCGAGGTGGCCGACAGCGACCTCGCCACGCTCGCCGCCCAAAGCCTCCGCGCCAACGCCGCCGACGCCCCGGACAAGGCCATCGGCGAGGTCTCCGCCCTGCTTCGCCTCGCCCGCGAGAGTGACCGCGCGGAGGCCGTCGCGGCCATCCTGCGCCAAGCCCGGATCTTCGAGCGCCACCTCTCCGCCGGGAAGCGCTATCCCCGCTGGCAGCGCCTCGTCGCCGACATCGCCGCCGAGCGCCGCGCCTCCGCCGAGCTGGATACCCTCCGCGACGAGGCCAAGGGCGGCGACCCCGCCGCCAACCGCGCGCTCGCCTTCGCCCTGGCCCAGGAGGGGCGTTGGGACGCCGAGACCCTCGCGGCCTTCGTCGCGTGCGGCGAACGGGGCCTCGTCGCGGCCGCGCGCCTTGAGCGCGTCAATCCCAACGCGAAAGGCGAGCCCGCCATCGTCCAGGGCAACGCTTGGTGGGGGCAGGCCGCCGCCTTGGCCGAGAGCGACCCCGAGGCCGCCGCGCTCCTGCGCGCCCACGCCGTGGAGCTCTACGAGCGCGGCGTCGACGCGCTCTCCGGCCTCCGCGCACGCCTCATCAAGAAGCGCATCGACTCCGCCCGCTGACCCTCCGGGCGCACGACACGCCCCCGTGCCTGACCGGCACGGGGGCCGCTCTCTCCAAGGCGACGCACGGTGAGGGCGCGTTTGGTAGAATGGAGGCCATGTTCACCGGATTGGTTCAGTGCATGGGCGAGGTGCTGGGGCTGCGTGCGCGCGGCACGGGCGCCGTGCTGACCGTGCGCGCCCCGCGCCTGGCCGCGGCGGGCGACCCGCTCGCCCTCGGCGAGAGCGTGGCGACGGACGGCGCGTGCCTGACCGTGACCGCCGTGCGGGGCGACGCCTTCGAGGCCGAGGTGTTGGAGGAGACGCTCCGCTGCACCATGTTGGGCGATCTGCGCCCCGGCGACCGCGTGAACCTGGAGCGCGCCCTGCGCGTGGGCGACCGCCTGGGCGGGCACCTTGTGGCCGGGCACGTGGACGAGGTGGGGCGGCTGGTCGCCAAACGCCCCGAGGGCGCGGACTTCCGCCTGCGCCTGGCCTGCTCGCCCGCCTTCGCCCGCGGCGTCGTCCGCAAAGGCTCCGTCGCCGTCGCAGGCGTCAGCCTCACCGTCGCGGCGCTGGGGGGCGACTGGTTCGAGGTCGCCGCCATCCCCACCACCCTGCGCGAGACCACCTTGGGCGACCTGCCCGTGGGCGGGCGCGCCAATCTGGAGGCCGACCTCGTCGGCGCCTACGTGCGCCGCGCCCTCGGCCAAGACCCCCTTTCCCTCGATCAACTCATCGCCGCGGGTTTCGCGGACTAACGCAAGGACACCATCATGGACATCGACATCGCCGAGCAGCTGGAAGGCCAAATCGAGAGCAAGGCCCTCTCCCTCAAGGAACTCTTCGCCGAAGACCCCCACCGCGCCGAGAAGATGACCGTCTCCGCCGCCGGTTGGACGCTCGACTACTCCAAGAACCTCGTGGACGAGCCCACCCTCAAGCTCCTCCTCAAGCTCGCCGAAAAGGCCGACCTCAAGGCCGAGATCGAAAAGATGTTCACCGGCGCGCACATCAACAAGACCGAGAACCGCGCCGTCCTCCACACCGCGCTGCGCGCCTCCAAGACCTCCGGCCTGGTGGTGGATGGGCAGGACGTCTACGCCGACGTCCACGCCACCCTCGCCCGCATGGCCGACTTCGCCATCCGCGTCCGCACCGGCAAATGGCGCGGCGCCACCGGCAAGACCATCCGCCACGTCGTCAACATCGGCATCGGCGGCTCCGACCTCGGCCCCGCCATGGCCTACCAGGCCCTCCTGCCCTTCTCCAAGCGCACCATCACCTGCCACTACGTCTCCAACGTCGACGCCACCCACCTGGCCGAGACCCTCCGCCAGGTCAAGGCCGACCAGACCCTCTTCATCGTCGCCTCCAAGACCTTCACCACCCAGGAGACGATGACCAACGCCCACACCGCCCGCGCCTGGCTCGTCGGCAAGCTCGGCGAGGCCGCCGTCCCCCACCACTTCGTCGCCGTCAGCACCAACGCCGCCAAAGTCCGCGACTTCGGCATCGACGAGGCCAATATGTTCGGCTTCTGGGACTGGGTCGGCGGCCGCTACTCCCTCCCCTCCGCCATCGGCCTCTCCCTCATGATCGCCATCGGCCCCACCCACTTCCGCCGTATGCTCGCCGGCTCCGCCGCAACCTCCCCGTCCTCCTCGCCCTCATCGGCATCCTCTACTCCAACGGCTACGGCGCCGACTCCTACGCCGTCCTCCCCTACGACCAATACCTCGCCCGCCTCCCCGCCTACCTCCAGCAGCTCGACATGGAGAGCAACGGCAAGAGCGTCGACCGCCACGGCAACCCCGTCGACTACATGACCGGCCCCATCGTCTGGGGCGAGCCCGGCACCAACGGCCAGCACGCCTTCTACCAGCTCATCCACCAAGGCACCCGCCTCATCCCCGCCGACTTCATCGGCTTCTGCCGCTCCCACAACCCCCTCGGCGACCACCACGACAAACTCATGGCCAACTTCTTCGCCCAGACCGAGGCCCTCGCCTTCGGCAAGACCGCCGAGCAATGCCGCGCCGAAGGCGTCCCCGAGAGCCGACGAGCTCACCCCCCGCACCTTCGGCGCCCTCATCGCCCTCTACGAGCACAAAGTCTTCACCCAAGGCATCATCTGGGACATCTTCTCCTTCGACCAGTGGGGCGTCGAGCTCGGCAAGGTCCTCGCCGGCAAAATCCTCAAGGAACTCGCCGACCCCTCCCTCCCCCTCACCCACGACTCCTCCACCAACTCCCTCATCGCCCGCTACCGCGCCGCCAAGGCGTAAGCGGAGGCTTGGAAGTTTGGAGGCTTGGAGGCTTAGCCTCCACCAACTACTCCCTCATCGCCCGTTACCGCGCCGCCAAGGCGTGAACGGAGGCTTGGAAGTTTGGAGGCTTGGAGGCTTAGCCTCCACCAACTCCCTCATCGCCGTTACCGCGCCGCCAAGGCGTAAGCGCGCAAAGGATGAGATTCTACAAGCCCGCCCCGCATAGGGGCGGGCTTTTTTTGTGTCTCGCACAAGGGCACAAAGCGCAGAATCCCCACCGAAAGGGCGCCCGGACGCCGCCCCTCCCAGCCCCTCCGCCACCCCCTTTACCCCAATCAGCCGCCGATCTACCACGACTCGGCGGCCACCTCCCCAAGACTCGGCCGCCGATCCCGGGAGACTTGGCGGCCGAGGCATCCATCGCCACCTGCCAGGATCTCTAGGACGACTGGGATTTCTGGGACGACCGGGACGGCGGCGTATGGGGCGGAAGTCCCGGTTGCCCTAGAAGTCCTAGCCGTCCTAGAGGTCCTGCCCTCTGCGGCGTGCCGGGAGGCGCGTCCGCAGGACGCGCCCGGGGGTGCAGGGTGCCTTGCACCCTGCCGGGGGAACTGGGGGCGGCGCCCCCAGCCCCCCCAAGTGCCCCAAGCGTATCCTTCCCCAATCCTGCCTTCCCATTCCCAATCCCACCGCCATCTCCCCAAGCCTCAGCCGCCGATCCACCACGACTCGGCGGCCACCTCCCCAAGACTCGGCGGCTGATCCAAGGAGACTCAGCCGCTAAGTCTCCGAGCATCGGCGGCTAACGCACCAAGACTCGGCCGCCAATCTTATGCAGACGTCTCACGGGGACGTGCGACAAGCATTGAAAATCTTGGAGAGAAAGCCTATACTGACAGGCACAAGGAAGGCACAGGGAGGAACGGACTTAGGCGTGCGTTGGCGGAAACATTCTCGGTCGCTCGCCTCTGCCTCGGCTCTCTTTATTGAAGGAACTGACCCGATGATGACGACACTCCCCTTCGACGAGAACGGCATCGCCCAGGCCCAAGCCGTGTTGGCGCGGGGCGGGGTGGTGATTGTGCCGACGGAGACAGTGTATGGCGTGGCGTGCCATCCGGATTTCCCGGAGGCGTTGGAGCGAATCCGCGCGATGAAACACCGGGACAGGGACAAGCCATTCCAACTTTTGGCGGCGGGCGTGGCGGCGGTGTGGGCGGATGGCGCCGCGCGCACGCCGGGGGCGGAGCGTTTGGCGACCCATTGGCCGGGGGCGCTGACCCTTGTGCTCCCCACCGCGAAGGGCCACACCGAGGGTTACCGCGTGCCGGATCTGCCGCTGTTGCGGCACCTCATCGCCCAATGCGGCGGGCTCCTGCGGTGCACGAGCGTGAACCTGAGCGGGGAGCCGCCGGCGAGGGACGCGCGGGAGGCCGCAGCGGCCTTGGGCGAGGCGGTGGATCTGGTGTTGGATGGCGGCCCGGCGCGGTTGGGCGTGGCCTCGACCGTCGCGGCGCTCGGGGCGGATGGCGCCGTAACCATCCTGCGCCAAGGGGTTGTACGGCTTTGAGCATTGAGGGGAGGAACCGATGAGGCGGACGGACGAGGATGAGCTTGCGCTCTTCGGCGGCACGGAAGAGCGTGTGCGCGGCGAGGGGAAGCTAGATGTGGCGCGCCTTGCCTTCGAGGGGGCGGAGACGCTGACGTGGCGGGAGCTCTTTGAGGGGTTCGACTCCCTGCGGGCGATCACCTATTCCTCGGGCATCGGCTTTGTGTGCCAAGTGTTGGGGCTTTTCGAGGAGGCGGAGGTCATCTTCGGGTGCGAGGAGGTGATGTCCTTCTCGTTGCAGGAGGTGATGGCCTATCAGTGCAAGACGTTGGAGCGGCTGAGGGAGACGGCGGGCAAGGCGAAGGCGGATCTGGTGGGGCGCATCGAGGCGGGGACGCTGCGACTCTTCGTGGCGCGGGAGGCGCTTTCGCACGAGAAGCTCTATCTGCTGTCGGCCAAGGATGGGCGCAGACGCGTGGTGATGGGTTCGGCCAACCTCTCGTTCGCGGCGTTCGGCGGCATCCAACGGGAGACCGTCTGCTACATGGATGGGGAGCGGGCCTACGACTGGTATGCCGGGGTCTACGAGCAACTGCGGGAGGCGAGCACGGATCGTATCGCGCGGGAGGCGTTGGTGTCGGCGGACGCGGGGGAGAACCTGGAGGCGTTGCCCATCGCCGAGACGGTGCGGGTGCGGAACGCGTTGGTCATCGAGCCGGTGGCTGAGGCAAAGGAAGACGTGCGCTTCATGCTGGACGTGCGCAATCTGGCCACGCGGCTCGCGCCGTCCGTGCCGAAGCCGGACAAGAAAGGGAAGGTCATCCTCTCTCCCGAAAAGATCAAGACCATCCGGCGGCAAGTGTCTGCCGACCTGGCCAAGGAGCGGGAGGTGCGGAGCGAGTACCCCAAGCTTGAGATCTTCCAGGACGAAGGGTTGGTGCGGCTGAACGATGTCTCGCTCGACCTCTCGCCTCCGAGTGAGGCCATCGCGCACGACGCGGCGCTCTTCCTGAGGTACATGGACGGCTACGAGAAGTTCCACGGGGACGTGGAGGGGATGCAACGGCGGTACTTCGAGTTCGCCAACTGGTTCTTCTGCTCGCCCTTCATGGCCGTCATGCGCGACATGGCCGTGCGCCACAACCAGAATCTGCTGCCCTACCCCGTCTTTGGGCTGGTCTATGGGCAGAGCAAGGCCGGCAAGACGAGCTTCTTGGAGACGTTGCTGAAGATGATGATCGGGCAGAAGACCAAGCTCGCCGCGCCCGAATTCACCCGCTCCAGCATCGAGGGGCTCAAGCGCACGGTCAATGGCGCGCCCATCATCGTCGATGACCTCACCAACACCCGCTTCAACCAACACGCCATCGAGACCATCAAGAACGACGACTTCGGCATCGCCGAGCACCTTGTCCGCTATCCGGCCGTCGTCATCAGCGCGAATGAGGACGTGAAGGCCGTCGCGCCGGAGGTCATCCGCCGCACCGTCATCTGCCGCGTCCAGGCCGGCCTCACGAACACCGAGGTCATGCGCAGCAGCGTCGTCCGCACCGTCCAGCGCGAGATTGGCACCGCCTTCTACCGCGAATACCTGCGCCGCATGATGAAGGTCGTCTCGCACCTGCTTGAGGAACTGAAGGACGACGCCTCCGAGAACGCCCCCGACATCCTCGCCGAATCCTCCCGCATCCTTGTTGAGCTCTTCGCCGCGCACACCCCCACCCCGCCGGATTACGTCCGCCCCCTCTCCCTCGACGACTATTTCAGCGAGAAGGTCACCGGGAGCTACGCCATCAAGGCCATCCGAACCGCTTGGGAAACCAACCGCGCCGCCTTCGACGTCTCCGAACGCTTCAACCGCCTTCAATACAACGCCGGCGTCAACTGGGAGGCCGACCGTCTCCTCAAAGAACTCCCCGAGACCCTTGAGGCGCGCAAATCGCGGGAGTTCGTCATCATGAACCTTGCCGAGGCCCGAGCCTTCTTCGGGCTTCCCTTCAGGAAGCCGCTCCTTGACCGCTTCCTCCGCCGATGAGCGGGGGCGGGCGCGCGCAGGAAGACGCGAGCGATCAGCCAAGGATGGCGGCGATGTCCTGCTCGGGGGTGGTGATGGGGGCGATGGCGTAGTGCTCGACCAGATAGTTGAGGATGTTGGGGGAGAGGAAGGCGGGGAGGCTGGGGCCCAGGCGAATGCCGCGGATCCCCAGGTGCAGGAGCGTCAGCAGGATACAGACGGCCTTTTGCTCGTACCACGAGAGGATGAAGGAGAGGGGCAGGTCGTTGACCCCACAGCCGAAGGCGTCGGCGAGGGCGAGGGCCACGCGGATGGCGCCGTAGGCGTCGTTGCATTGGCCGACGTCGAGGAGGCGGGGAAGCCCGGCGACGGTGCCAAGGTCAAGGTCGTTGAAGCGGTATTTGCCGCAGGCGAGGGTCAGCACCACGGTGTCCTGCGGCAGGCGGCGGACGAACTCGGTGTAGTAGTTGCGCCCAGGCTTGGCGCCGTCGCATCCGCCGACGAGGAAGAAGCGGCGGATGGCGCCGTCCTTCACGGCTTGGACGATCTGCGGGGCGGCGGCGAGGATGGCGTCGCGCCCGAAGCCGGTGGTGACGGCGTCGCCGCCGTTGATGCCGCGCAACGGTTGCGCCTCCGCGTAGCCGCCGAGGGCGAGGGCCTTGGCGATGACGGGGGCGAAGTCCTTGTCGGGGCCGATGTGGGTGACGCCGGGATAGGAGACAAGCGCGGTGGTGAAGACGCGGTCGAGGTAACTCGGGCGGGGCGGCATGAGGCAGTTGGTGGTGAAGAGGATGGGCGCGGGGACGCCATCGAACTCGCGTTGCTGGTTCTGCCACGCGGTGCCGAAGTTGCCCTTGAGGTGGGGGAAGCGCTTGAGCTCGGGGTAGCCGTGCGCGGGGAGCATCTCGCCGTGGGTGTAGATGTTGATGCCTTTGCCCTGGGTCTGCTCAAGGAGCAGGCGCAAGTCGTGCAGGTCATGCCCCGTAACGATGATGAAAGGCCCTTTCTCGATGGTGAGTGGCACGGAGACGGGCTTCGGCTGGCCGTAGGCATCGGTGTTCGCGGCGTCCAGCAAGGCCATGCAGGCCAGG
The DNA here is from genome assembly GCA_949288955.1 of uncultured Lentisphaeraceae bacterium. Lineage (GTDB taxonomy): Bacteria > Verrucomicrobiota > Kiritimatiellia > RFP12 > DVOR01 > Spyradenecus. The sequence continues at coordinate 13,260 of CASEMS010000037.1, read as the reverse complement.
TTCACGCGCCCGACCTCCAAGGCCAGCGCCAACAGCGCCTCCGTGCCCGGCTCCTCGCCGATCGCCACGAGCGCCTTGGCCAGGCAGCGCCCCACCTCCGGATCCCGCCGCCCCAACGCGGCGGCATGGAAGGCATAGGCCGCCATCCCGCGCAGACCAAAGAGGATGAGCGACTTGAGCGACCGCTCATCCGCGTCCGCGCACGCCCAGATTTGGGAGACGTCATAATCCTCCGCGCCCCCAAGACGGTCACGGATCGCGTGCGCCTCGGCGACGAGCGCGCGGACTGTCTCCGGGTTGAAGTTCACGTTGGTGACGGTGGTGAAGAGGCCGCGGATCAGCATATCCGCCGCCGCCCCATCCAATGCCTCGCCGCCCTTCGCCGCCCGCGCCACGCCGATGAGCGCCCCGGTGAGCGCATCCTGCAACCCCGCGACCTCGGCGCTCTTCCCGCAAACCCCGGCCCGACCCTGACAGCCGACGCATCCCGCGGTTTGCTCGCACTGGAAACAAAACATCGGTGCCTTCATCGCGTTCTCCTTCTCCTATCGGTTCGGCGCGTCCACACGCGGCGCCCTGCCGCGTCCGTCCCGCCTTGCGGACACATTATACCAAGATTCGCCCGACACGACACGCGCCTACGAAAAAAGCCCCCGGCCTCAATCGAGGTCGGGGGCTTTTTTCGTGTATGCGCCACGAGGGCGGTCAGGGCTGCTTGTCCGCGCCAGCCTTGGGGGCGGGCTTGACCTCAAAGGCCTGCATGAGGGCCACGCCCTGCTCCTGGGTCACGGAAAGGTCGATCGTCGCGACATTGCCCTTGGCCTCGCAGGAGGTCTGATTGAGCCATTGGAGGAAGTGGGGGGAGGGCGCCTCCTGGCCCGGTTGCTGAGGCTGCGCAAGCATCATCCCGAAGAGCGTCTTCATCCCCAGGAAGCCATCGCGAAGCTGGGTGGCGGTCTCGGCGTCCTCGGCCGTGAGGTCGGCGACGAGGCGGAGCTTCGTCTGCTCCTGCCAGGCGCCCAGGACAAGCGCCTGCGTCTTCAACATCCACCCGGAGGACATCAAGAAGGCCTGCTGGTTGCGATCCTCCTCGGTGGTCGCGCGCATGGTGAGGTCGGAGACGTTGCGCAACATCACCTTGGCCCACGCGTCCTTGGCGCCCGCGGGAGGCTGGAAGGCGGCCATCAGGGGGCTGTCGGAAGACAACGCCTTGGCCTTGCCCTCCACCAACGCCGTCATCCCCTCGATGTCCGAGGAGAAGACCACGGCCAACCCCTCGGGGATCGCGCGCCAGCCGATGAAAGCCTTGAGGAGATTTTCATCGGGGATCTTGGCGCGAAGGGTCGACCACGCACCCTCCTTGGCGAAGACATCGGCCTCCTCCGGATCCTTCGCCTCGGCCAACGACTCCTTCACCGCGGCGTCGATGGCGGCGACGTCAACCTTCGGATTCTCGATGAAGCAGACGAGGGAAAGGCCGGAGGCGTCCTTCTCCAGATTCCGAAGGTCCTTCGGGAGCACAAGCGCGCAGACGATGGACTTGGTCGTCCAACTCTCCCAGTCGTCCGAGCACCCCAAGGCGGCCTTCAGGATGGCCTGGGCCTGCTTGGACATCTTATCCTTGTCGGCCCGCTTCGACTGCTTGATGGCGTCGACGTCTACCCCGGCCTTGCGCAACGCCTCCTCGAAGATGGCGGAGGATTCGCTCTTGACATCCAAACGATCGCCCACGATCACCAAATCCGCCTCCGCCGGCACACGGGCGGGGTTCGGCGCGGCAAAGGCCAACGGCGCGGCAAAGGCGCAAAGCGCAAGCAACTTCCAACTCTTCATCTGAACCAATCCTTTCATTGACCCATGGGCCTCACCCATGATTGTTATCAGCATAACAAACCCCACCCACCGTTGCAAGCGCCGCGATGGGCGCGTGAGACGTCGTGGCACATCGCGGGAGAGGCACCCAAGGCTTGAGGGAAGGGCGGGGATTGGGGTACACTAGGTCTTTCATTTCGGCGGTTTTCTTATGGGAGCGAAAGGTATGGCGTCGAGACTTAGGACGGGGGGCTGGGCGCCGTGAACCGGACGGCGGAGCATATGCGGCGGATGCGGGAGGCCCCGGTGCGGGGGTTGATCCTGCGCCTAGCCTTGCCGACGGTGGCGAGTATGCTCGTCACGGCCTTCTACAATCTTGCGGACGCTTGGTTCGTGGGGCTGTTGGACACGCAGAGCGTGGCGGCGGTGGGCGTGGCCTTCCCTGCGATGGCGGTGATCCAGGCGGTGGGGTTCTTCTTCGGGCATGGCTCGGGCAACACCTTGGCGCGGATGCTCGGCGCGGGGGATCGCCACGGCGCGCGGCGCATGGCGGCGGTGGGCGTGGTGTGCTCGGCGCTGGCGGGGTGCGCGTTGGCGGCGGTGGGGCTGCTCTTCCTCCGTCCCCTGGCCCTGGCGATGGGCTCGACGCCGACGATCCTGCCCTACGCGGAGGCCTACCTGGCGGTAACGCTCCTGGGTGCGCCGGCGATGTGCGCGGCACTGACGCTGAACAACCAGCTCCGCTTCCAGGGCAAGGCGGCGTTGGCGATGGCGGGGATCACCTCGGGCGCCGTGCTGAACTGCGTGCTCGACCCGCTCTTCATCTTCGGCCTGGGCTGGGGGGTGGCGGGGGCGGCGGCGGCCACGGCGCTGAGCCAGGCGGTGAGCCTGTGCGTGCTGTGGCACATGAACCGCCGCCACGGCGTGGTGCCGGTGCGGCTGCGGGCCTTCGCCCCGACCCGCGCGGCGTTGGGCGAGGTGGTGCGCGGCGGCGCGCCCTCCCTCTTCCGGCAGGGGCTGGCCTGCCTGGCGACGGGCGCGCTGAACCACGCGGCCGGGCCGTATGGCGACGCGGCCATCGCGGGCATGAGCATCGTAACGCGCGTGGCGATGTTCGTGGGCGCGGCGATGGTGGGTCTGGGCCAGGGCTTCCAACCGGTCTGCGCCTTCGCCTACGGCGCGGGGCAGTGGCGGCGGGTTTACGAGGGCTTCGCCTTCCTGGCGCGCACGGGCGCACTCTTCCTGGCGACGGTGGCGGCGGTCTGCTGGGTGTGGGCGCCGGAGGTGGTGGGCCTCTTCCGGGGGGGCGACGCGGCGGTTCAGGCGGTGGGCGTGCCGGCGCTGCGTTGGCAGATGGCGACGCTCGCGCTCTCGGCCTGGATCGTCCCCTGCAACATGATGATGCAGGCCATCCGCAAGCCTGTTCGGGCCTCGCTCCTGGCAGCCTCGCGGCAGGGGCTTTTCTTCATCCCGGCGGTCATCGTCCTGCCACGCCTCTTTGGGTTGGCGGGGGTGGAGGCGAGCCAGGCGGTGGCCGACGTGCTGGCCGCCCTGCTGGCGTTGCCGCTGACGCTCCCCACCCTGCGCGCGCTGCGGCGCTGAGCGCGCCTCCCTGAAACCAAAGGCAAGGGCGGGGGCCCTCCGGCCCCGCCCTTGCCATGCCTGTGCCGCGGGGCGGCGCTCAGAACTTGTAGGTCAGCTCCATGCGGGCGAAGAGGGCGTCGCCGTCCTCGTCGTCGGCGAAGTAGTCGCCCTTGCCAAGGTATTCGAGCTGGAGGGCGCAGGCGAGGCCTTTGAGCCAGGCTTGGTCGAACGCCTTGCCGAAGGCCCAGGTGTATTTGGCCTGGGCGTAGAGGCCGCGGAAGTTGCCATAACTGCCGCCCATGCCGTCATTCTCGCTGGTGGGGGCGAACATGGGGCCGGCCTGGAGGGTGAGGGCGTGGTTCTCGGCGGGGGTGAGGCCCACCTTGAGGTGCGGGTAGAGGAAGTTGTTGTAGGCGTATTTGGGGAACATGGGGGCCACGGCCTCGCCGACGCCGGTCTCACGGTTGAAGACGGGGTGCCAGGCGTTGTCGCCCGTCCAGCCCTCCTCGTCGCCGGACATATACTGGACGGCGGCGGTGAGCTTGGGCGCCCAGGCCCAATCCTTGCGGGCGTAGGTCAGCCCCGCGTAGGCCATGGCGGCGGCGTGGCCGTCGTCGCCAAACTGGGCGGCCAGCTCGCCCTCGCCGGAGAGGGTCTCGGTGAACTTGGGCAGGATGCGGATGCCGAAGGTGTGGGTGGTGAAGGTGTCGTCGCCGATGGCGGCGAGGAAGGAGCCGTAATCGTTCCCATGGTTGGCCTCCTCCACCTTGAAGACGTAGTAGAGGTCCCAGCCGAAGGTCTTGACGGAGCGATCCTGATAGTAGAGGCCCAGGCCGTACTCGTTCTGGTCGTAGCCGGAGGTCTCATAGTCGTAGCCCTTGCCGCGCTTGCTCTTGGCGTCGTGGGTGTGGCCGAGGGTCGGCATCCAGTCATCCGCCGCCTGATAGACGGCGAAGGCGTCGAGGGTGCGGGTCTTGTCGAACTTGAAGGTGAGGCGGATGGCGTCGAAGTAGTTGGAGCGCGAGCCGTCGCCGCCGGTGCCGTCGCTGACGATGCGTTTGGCGCCGAAGGCCATCTCCTGGCGGCCCACCTTCACGTCCATCATCCCGAAGAGGTCGGAGTACTTCAGATAGAGGCTGTCGACGAAGGTTACATCGGGGAAACGCTGCTTGCCCTGGTCGCTCTCGCGGGAGTTGTAGTAGCGGAACTCGTTGGCCAGGCGGGCGAAGAGCTCCAGCCGCCGGGCGGTCACCTTGCCCCAGAGGCGGGTGCGGACGCGGGCATAGTCGGTGTGGCCCTTCTCGCCGTGGTCGTCGTCGGGGAGGTTGTTGGTGAAGTCGTAACGCAGGCGCAGGTCGCCGCCGTAATCGAAGGCGACGGGCTTCTTCGCCTCCAAGCCCGGCTCCTGGGCCACCGCGAACGGCGCCCCCATCAGCAAGGCCAGAGCCAAAGTCATGCAACGTTTCATCGTTCGTTTCTCCTGGTTGGTGGTTGAAACGCCGCGCATTGTCCCACACTCCTGTTAGCCTCCCATTCACCCCTATGTTAGCATCCTATTAGGAAGTTTGGAAGTTTGGAGGCTTGGAGGCTTGGAGGCTGGCCCGGGGAGGATCGGCCGCCGAGCCAGGGTGGGTCAGCCGCCGACCCGAAGAGGATCAGCCGCCGAGCCGAAGTGGATCAGCCGCCGATGCTCCGCGCGGGCGCGACCAAGCTTCCAAGCCTCCAAACTTCCAAGCCTCCACCTCTGCCCGCGAGCCTCCCGCGCCCCCCTTGCGTCTTTGCGGTCAAATCCCCCCAAGCCTCCAAGCCTCCAAACTTCCAAGCCTCCCCCTCTGCCCGCGAGCCTCCCGCGCCCCCTTGCGTCTTCGCGGTCAACCCCCCCCAAGCCTCCAAGCCTCCAAACTTCCAAGCCTCCACCTCTGCCCGCGAGCCTCCCGCGCTCCCTTGCGTCTTCGCGGTCAAATCCCCCCAAGCCTCCAAGCCTCCAAACTTCCAAGCCTCCTCCTCTGCCCGCAAGCCTCCCGCGCAACCTTGCGTCTTTGCGGTCAAATCCCCCACCGCGAACGCTCCCAATCTCGGCCGCCGAGCCGGGGAGGATCGGCCGCCGAGCCGGGGTGGGTCAGCCGCCGAGCCGGGGTGGGTCAGCCGCCGAGCCCCCCGACGCGCGTGGCGGGGCTCTCGCATGGCCGGGCGCGGGATGTGATAGAATAACGGGCGTCACCTTGAGAAGGAGTTGGCATGAAACCCATCATTGAGCCGCATGTCCACATGATCGCGCGGACAACGGATGATTACATGGCGATGTACGCGCACGGCATCCGCGTGTGCGTGGAGCCCTCGTTCTGGCTGGGCGAGAACCGGCGGTACGCGGGGTCGTTCTTCGACTATTTCCGGCTGTCGCTGGAGTTCGAGCACACGCGCGCGGCGCGCTACGGCGTGGATCACTGGAGCGCCATCGGCATGAACCCGAAGGAGGCGGAGGACCGCGCGTTGGCGGACGCGGTGATCGACGGGATGGGGGAGTACCTGGACCACCCGCGGTGCGTGGCGATGGGGGAGATCGGCTTCAACAACATCACGCCCAACGAGGAGCACGCCTTGGTGCGCCAGCTGCGCATGGCCGAGGAGCGGAAGATGCCCGTGGTGCTCCACCTGCCGCACTTCAACAAACTCAAGGGCATCACCCGCGTGCTGGAGATCATCAAGGCCGAGGGGCTGACGCGTGAGCGAATCGACATCGACCACAACGTGGAGGAGACCATCGGCCTGGCCCTGGAAAGCGGGTGCTACGCGGGCATGACCGTCTACCCCTACTCCAAACTCTCGCCGGAGCGGGTGAGCGCGATGATCCGCGAGCACGGCCACGAGCGCGTCATCGTCAACGGCTCGGCGGACTGGGGCATCAGCGACCCGCTCTCGCTCATCAAGGTGGTGGAGCGTCTGCGGGCGGACGGCTTCGGCGAGGAGGTCATCGCGGCCATCACCCACGACACGCCGATGGCCTTCTACTCCGCCTCGCCGCACTGGAAGCCCAACTTCAACGTCACCCCGCAGGACCCGGCGACCTACCAACGCCAGCCCTAAGGCAACCCAAGGAGGACGCAGACGATGGCCGACGACCCCCACGCGACCGTGCCGCCGCCCGGCGGGCACGAGGCGCCCACCCGTGTCCTCGACCCCGACCGCACCGAGGTGCTCCGCCCCGACGCCGAGGCGGCGCCGCCCCCCGCGGCCGGCGGGCACGGCCCCTCCGACGACTACGCCATCTGCGGCAAGATCGGCGACGGCGGCATGGGCGTGGTCTATCTGGCGCGCGACCGCCGCCTGGGCCGCTACGTGGCCATCAAACGCCTGAACGAGCGGGCGCTGGCCGACCCCGTGCTGCGCCAACGCTTCCTCCAGGAGGCGCGCGCCGTGGCGGCGCTCAACCACGCCTACATCGTCCACATCTACGCCTTGGGCGAGGACGCGCTGGGGCCCTACATCATCATGGAGTACGTCTCCGGCCCGGCGCAGACGGAGGTGGTGGCGGCGGAGGGGCAGGACGCGCCCCCGCCCAAGAACATGACCCTGGAGCAATTCGTCAACCGCCACGGCCCCATGACGGCCGACGAGGCGGTGGCGATGATCCTCAAGATCGCCCGCACCATGGTCTACGCCCACGGCTGCGGCGTCATCCACCGCGACCTCAAGCCCGCCAACATCCTCCTCGACCCCTCGCAGGAACCCAAGCTGGTCGATTTCGGCCTGGCGCGCATCGCCCCCCGGGAAGGCAACGCCAAGGTGGCCGAGCTGACCGTCCCCGGCGAGAAACTCATCTCGCTGGGCTATTCCGCCCCGGAGCTAGAGCAGGACGCCTCGACCAGCGACGTGCGCGCGGACATCTACTCCCTCGGCGCCATCCTCTACTTCCTCCTCACCGGGCGCAACCCGCGCTACTACCGGGAGCAGGACGTGCCCGCCTTCCTGCGCGAGGTGCTCCGCCGCAGCCTGGAGACCGTCCGCGAGCAACGCTACCGCACCGCGCAGGAGTTCGTCCGCGCCCTCACCGAGGCCGCCAGCCACGGGCGCGCCGTCGCCCCCACCATCAAGACCACCTGGCGCTGCAAATGGTGCGACGCGGTGAACCCCATCTCCACCAAGTTCTGCGCGGAATGCGGGTGGGACGGCTCGGAACGCTGCCTGGAATGCGGGGCGGAGACCTTCGTGGGCCAGCAGTTCTGCCCCAGCTGCGGCGCCGACTGCCGGATGTACGAGCACGTCGCCTCCATCATCCGCCTCATGGGGCAGGCCTGGGACGAACGGCACTTCGAGCGCATCGCCACCATCGCCGGGAGGCTCCACGGCTTCGAGCCCGCCGGCCCCACCGGCAGGAAGATGCTCAGCGACGCCCACGCCCGCGTCGAGGAGGCCGAGCGCAAGGTGGCCCGCCGCAACCGCCTCGCCGCCCTCATCCCCAACGAGCTCAAGGCCGAGAACTACGAGCGCGCCCAAGCCTTCATCGAGGAGTTCCGCACCCTCAACGAAGACCCCATGGTCTACGAGGAGGAGCTCCGCGAGATCCCCTCCAGGATCCTCGCGCGCGACCTCGTGCGCATCCGCCAGTGCATCCGCGGGCGCGACTGGGGCACAGCCCGCCTCCTCGTGGGCAACCTCGCCGCCAAGTACGGCGACGTGCCCGAGTACCAGGACGTCCGCGCCCGCCTCGAGGCCCACGGCCGCCGCGCCCGCCGCCTGGGCTGGGGCGCCGCCGCCCTCGCCCTCGCCCTCCTCTACCTGCTCTCCCTCCCCTGGGCCATGCGCCTGGCCGGCCCCGACCCGGGCGCCGCCCTCCGCGCCTTGTACGCCCCCGCCCGCGCCGCCGCCGCCCTCCCCGCGCTCGGCCCCGCGCTCGGGCGCTACGTGGCCTGGTGCGACCGCGGCCACGCCGTGGGCGACTACTTCCCCGCGCCGGCCCCCGACGCGCCCACGCGCCAGCCCCTCCCCGGCGACGCCGAGCGCGACCGCGCCGAGTTCGAGGGCGCGCTCGCCACCATCGCCGAGCGCCAGGCCTCCCAGGCCGCCAACCTCCTCAACCAATATTCCCAAGGCCTCACCGAGCTCCGCCGCACCGCGCAGAAGGAGGGCGACTACGACGGCGTCGTCGCCGCCGACCGCGCCCTCGCCGACTACACCGAGAGCAACACCCTCGGCGCCGTCCGCGAGGACGACCCCCGCCCGCTGGCCAACCTCAAACGCCGCGTGGCCCAGATCCGCGACGAGCAGGACACCCTCCTCGCCCGGCAGACCGCCGCCGCGCTCCGCAAATACGCCGCCGCCCTCGACGAGCTGCGCAAGGCCTGCACCCAGCGCAACGAGATGGAGGAGGCCGGCCTCATCAGCGCCGAGCTCCAGCGCGTCCACCTCCTCCCCGCCGTCGTCGCCGCCGAGGAGCGCCTCGCCCAATCCGCGCGCGAGGGCGGGCTCTTCCCCGCCGGGCCGGGCTTCGTGGGCGGGCAGCCGCCCGAGGCCGAGCTGGAACGCCTCCGCGCCGGGCGCGACAAGCTCCGGCAGTCCCTCGACGCCCTCGACGCCCGCGCCCGCGAGACCCTCGGCGACTGGCCCCGCCAGTACGTCGCCGCCCTCCGCACCCTCCTCGACAGCTTCCAGCAGTCGGGCAACTACAACGCCTTGGAGGCCGTGGCCATCGAGCTCGCCCGCTTCGAGGAGGCGCAGACCCTCCGCCAAGAGGACGTGGCCGTCGACCCCGAGGGGCTCCGCCAGACCCAAGAGGCCTTCCTCCAACGCCTCCGCGCCGTCTTCGACGAGACCGTCGCCGCCAAGTTCACCCTCTACCAGGATTATCTCGCGGGCCTGGAGCGCATGAAGAGCGACCTCACCAAGCAGGGCAAGCTGGAATCCGCCTCCGCCGTCAACCAAGAGCTCCGCGCCACCCGCAAGGACCCCGCCTACCTGGCGGTGGCCCGCCACGCCGCGCCCGAGACGCCGCCTCCGCCCCCCAAGGAGAACTGACCCGATGACCGACGCCCCCGCCACCATCCTCGCCATCCGCCCCCTCGCCCAAGGCTACGCCGTGCTCACGCTGGGGGCCCCCGCCCTCGCCGCCGAGGCCCGGCCCGGGCAGTTCGTCCACGTGCGCATCCCCTCCCTGGAGCCCTCCCGCCTGCGCCGCCCCTTCAGCATCTACTCCGCCGACCCCGCCGCCGGCCGGATTGAGATCCTCTACAAGGTCGTTGGCCTTGGCACCCGGTGCCTCGCCGCGCTCCCCGTGGGCACGGCGCTCACCGTGCTCGGCCCCATCGGCCGCCCCTTCCCCTTGGAGCCCGAGGGCGAGCCCTTCCTCGTCGGCGGCGGCTACGGCGTGGCCCCGCTCTGGTTCCTGGCCTCGCGCCTCCCGCGCAAAGGCACGCTCTTCGTCGGCGGGCGCACCTCCGCCGACATCCTGGAGACCGACCGCTTCCGCGAGGCCGGCTGGGCGGTGCGCGTGGCCACGCAGGATGGCTCCCTCGGCGAACGCGGCCTCGTCACGGCCCCGCTCGACGCCGCCCTCGCCGCCCACCCCCGCGCCGAGCTCTACGCCTGCGGCCCCGACGGGATGCTCCGCGCGGTGGGCGAGCGCGCCATCGCCGCGGGCCTCCGCGCCTGGCTCTCGCTCGACAAGCGCATGGTCTGCGGCGTCGGCGCCTGCCTGGCGTGCGTCCAGAAGACCCGCGGGGCGGACGGCGCCGAGCGCCTGGCCCGCGTCTGCGTCGACGGCCCCGTCTTCGAGGCCCGTGAGATCGTTTGGTAACAAAGGAGACACCATGACCCTGCGCCCCTTGCTCGCCCTGCTCGCCCTCTGCGCGGCCCTCCCGGTCGCCGCCGCCGAGGCCGGCGCGGATCGCCTCAAGGCGGATTACGAGGCCGCCCTGGCGGTGGCCTTCCCCGAGTCCCCCGCGCTCGACCTGCGCGACGCGCTCCTGCGCCTCCAGGCCAAGCCCGACTCCGTCATCGACCTGGACACCGCCACCCGCGCCGCCGGGAAGGAAGGCGTCGACCCCGCCCTCACCCCCGCCCTCACCGCGTTGGAGGCCCTCAACGCCGCCGCCGAGCAAGACCTCGCCGGTTACCGCGCCGCCCTCACCCGCCTCAAGGAGCAGACGCAGGACGCCCGCCTCCTCCGCGCCGCCGACGTCTCCGACGCGCTCATCACCTGCCGCGAGTGCCGCGGGGACCTTCGCTGCCCCACCTGCCGCAACACCTTCAAATGCCCCGCCTGCGACGGCCGCGGCTTCTCCGCCCGCCGCAACCGCAGCGCCAACCTCCGCGACGGCGAGGACTCCCGCAGGCTCGGCGGCGTCTCCCTCCGCTCCGGCGGCGCCACCGCCGGGCGCCTCAAATGCGCCGAGTGCGGCGGCACCGGCAAATGCCCCGACTGCCGCGGCGTCCCCAAGCGCTGCCCCGTCTGCGGCACCTCCGGCAAGGTGCCCGACCCCGACCGCGCCCGCGAGAGCCTCGGCCGCCTCGCCGGGCAGGCCGCCGACCACCTCACCAAGACCCTCGCCGACGAGCTGACCGCCCGCGAGCAGACCGCCCTCCTCGCGGAGGATCTCCGCAAGGCCCGCGGCATCACCGACCCCAAGGCCGCGCTCAATTTCCTCAACGGCCTGCCCGAGGCCCGCGTCAAGGCCGCGCAATGGTCGCAGGCCGCCGTCGTCCGCGCCGACCTCGAAGCCATGGTCCGCCAACGTGAGGACAAGTCCGCCGAGAAGGAATCCCAGCGCGCCGCCCTCCGCAACGCCATCAAGGCCGCCCAACAGAAGGAAGACCCGCTGCAGGGCCTCACCGCCCTCATCCCCCTCTTCGAGGAATACGCCGACTGCGATGCCCTCCCCGAGGCCAAGACCGCCTTCGACGGCCTCCTGGCCACCGCCCAAAGCAACCTCCGCCTCCGCAACGAGGCGCTGAGCGACCGTATCAACGCCCTCGCCTCCCTCTCCACCCCCGCCGACAGGCTGGCCCAGGCCCAGGCGCTCCTCCGCGACTGGCCCGAGGACGACATCCCCGCCGCCTTGGCCGACTACGCCAAGGCCAACCGCACCCCCGCCCTCGACCGCCTCCTCAAGGACAAGACCCTCGACACCCTCCACGCCCGCGCCGAGCGCATCCGCCGCGAGGCCGAGCAGACCCAGGCCGAGGCCGAGGAGAAGCCCGATTGGTGGATCTGGGCCGGCGCAGGCGTCGGCGGCCTCATCGTGCTCTACGCCCTCTGGTCCGTCATCGCCGGAGCCCTTGAGCGCCGCGCCGAGGCCCGGCGCAAGGCCGCCAACCGCGCCGCCATCGACAGCATCCGCAACACCTTCGCGCACCGCCGCGGCCGCCGATGAGCCGCCGCGCGCCCTCCAAGGCGCGGGTTTGGCTGGAGCTCCTGCGCCTCCCCAACCTCTTCACCGTCCCCGGCGACGTCCTCGTCGGCTGGGCGCTCGTCGGCCAACGCGGGTGCCCCGTGCCCGCCCTCTGCGCCTCGCTCTGCCTCTACGCCGCCGGATTGCTCCTCAATGACTGGCGCGACGCGCCGATCGACGCGCGCGAGCGCCCCTCCCGCCCCATCCCCTCCGGGCGCGTCCGCCGCCGCACCGTCGGCCTCGCCGGCCTCGCGCTGCTGGCGCTCGGCGTCCTGTTCGCGTGGGGCGGATGGCCCACCGCCGCCGCCCTCGCCGCCGCGATCCTTCTCTATGACCTGGGCGCCAAGGACGTCCCCGGCCTCGGCGTCGCCGTGATGGGCCTCTGCCGCGCCCTGAACGTCCTCCTCGGCGCCGCCTGCGCCTGGCCCTCCGCCGCCCCGCTCCCGCCCCTCCCCCCGACGTTGCTGTGTGCGGCGGTCTTCTTCTGGGCCTACATCCTCCTCGTCTCCGTCGTCGCGCGCGACGAGGCGGACCCCGATGCCTCCCCCGCCCTGCCCCTCCGTTGGTCGCCCCTCCTGCTCACCCTTGCGCTGACGGCGGTCTTCTGGCTTCTCGGCCGCCCCAGCGCCTGGCCCTTGGCCGCCGCGGCGCTCCTCGGCCCCATCCTGCTCCGCCGCGGCGACGTGCCCGCGCTTGTGGGCGCCCTCATCCGCTTCCTCATCCCCCTCCAGCTTCTCTGGCTCACGCTCGCGCCCGTCCCCCTTTGGCTCCTCGCCCTGCTTTTCCTCTGCTGGCCCGCCGCCGCCCTCGCCGGGCGCCGCGTGGCCGGATCCTGACCGCCCCCGGGGCGAGGACGCGGGCGCGGCGGTTGTGTTATAATGGGCGCGCATTTCACCCCACAACAGGGAAGGACACTACGATGAACAAGAAGACATTGCGTGACGTGGACCTCGCCGGCAAGCGCGTGGTCATGCGCGTGGATTTCAACGTGCCGATGAAGGATGGCGTCATCAAGGACGACACCCGCATCCAGGGCGCCCTCGGCTCCATCAAGTATGTGCTGGACCACGGCGGCTCGCTGGTGCTGATGAGCCACCTGGGCCGCCCGAAGGGCAAGGGCTACGAGCCGGAGTTCTCCCTCAAGCCGGTGGCGGAGTATCTCGCCAAGTGCCTGGGCAAGCCCGTCGCCTTCGCGCCCGACTGCCTCAAGGCCGCCGACCAGGCCGCCGCCCTCAAGCCCGGCGAGGTGCTGATGCTTGAGAACACCCGCTTCTACAAGGAGGAGACGGCCAAGGTCAAGAAGACCGACGACATGACCGACGAGCAGGTCAAGGCCGCCAAGGCCGAGCTCAAGGCCAAGTGCGAGGAGATGGCCAAGACCCTCGCCTCCTACGGCGACATCTACTGCAACGACGCCTTCGGCGCCGCCCACCGCGCCCACGCCTCCACCGCCGTCATCGCCAAGTACGCCCCCGTCGCC
>CASEMS010000036.1 GCA_949288955.1 uncultured Lentisphaeraceae bacterium | reverse complement strand
CGGCGGCCGGGGAACCCGCCTCGGCCCGCGCCACGCACCTCTTCGGGCGGCTGCGGGGCTTCGGCAACGCCTACGCGGCCCACGTGGCGGGGGTGGCGCGGTGGTGCGCGGGCGACGCCCCGCTGAACGACCTGGCGATGGCCGCCGCCCTCGCGCCAAGCAACGCGGCGGCGCAGGCGGACGCGGCGGCGGCGCAGGCCGGCGCCGCGCCGAAGGGGCGCGTCTGGGTCTACGTGGAGGATGGGTTGGCGCCAAGGCGCGTGGCGCGCCCCTTCACCCTGCCCTTCCCCTCGCTGGCGGGCCACGGGCGGGGCATCGGCACGCTGAGCTTCGACGTGCCCAAGCTGGAGAGCCGCCCCGCCGCCGCCCGGGGCTACGCGGTGAACGGGGTGGCGTTGCAGCCGTTGGCGGACGTGGAGGCCTTGGCGCGGGATCAATTCGACCGCGCGTGGCCGGGCATCGTGGCCCGGCAGGTGGCCCGCACGGCGGCGCGCGTGGCCGCGCACGAAGGCGGCCAGGCGGCCATCCGCCACGCCACCGACAACGCCTTGGCCCCCCTCCTGCTGAGCCTGGCGTTGGCGGCCTACGACGTCTCGACCAACGCGGCGGACGTGCGGTGCGCCGACCTGCTGCCCAAGACGGTCTGGATGGGCGCCCTGCCGCGCCCGGCGGATGGCCGGCTGACGCTCTCGCCGCAGGGCGGGCGCGCGGTGTCGGTGGCGCTGAAGCCCAAGGGCAACGCGTTGGTCTGGGTGCGCCGCCCCACCGCCGGGGGCCCCGCCACCGTGATGGTCGTGGATCTTGACAGAAAGGAATGAGCATGATGAGACCCCTCCCCCTCCTCGCGGCGTGCGCCGCGCTCGCCCTGGCCGGTTGCGCCGGGCCTTACGCCACCCATGTCTCCGGCCCGGGCGCCGACGCCGTGGACGTCCTGGACGTGCGCACCGTGCGCGAGCCCAACAGCCTCTCCGCGCAGGTTACGCTGGCGAACGAAAGCAGCGCCCCCCTGCGCCTGCGCTACCGCTTCTCGTGGTTGGACGGGCGCGGACTCTCCGTGGGCGAGGGCACGCCGGCCACCGCCTTCCAGACGCTCTCGCTGGCGCCCTACGAGATCCGTTACCTCCGCGCCACCGCCCCCAGCGGCGAATGCGAGGACTTCCGGCTCTATCTGCAGGAGTCCGAGTGAGGCTGGCGGGCGGGGCCTTGCTGGCGGCGCTCCTCTGCGTCGGCTGCGCCGGCACCACGCTGGTGGACACGGCCAACGACGCGGAGACGACCGTCTCCTATGACTGGCGCGACCTGGAGGGCGCGGCGGCGGCGATGGCGCGCAGCCTGCTGGCCAGCCCCCGCCTCCCCGGCACCGCCAAGCGCCCCGCCGTCATCGCCCTCGGCCCCGTCGTCAACGACACCTGCCAGCACCTCGACCCAGCCCTCCTCACCGGCCGCCTGGCCGAGAGTCTTCTGGCCTCCGGCCGCTTCGAGGTCTCCGCCCTCTTCGGCGACGCCCGTGACGCCACCCTCGCCGACGCCCGCGCCGCCCGCGGCAACGCGGAGTTCGACCAAGCCACCATCCAACGGAAGGGCACCCTCCGCGCGCCCGAGCTCTCCCTCACCGGCAAACTCACCCAACGCAACGTCCGCCGCGACAACGGCGGCACCCGAATCGAATACTTCCTCACCCTCAAGGCCACCCGCCTGGCCGATGGCGTGACGCTTTGGCAGGAGACCCGCCAGACCGTCAAGGCCGTCGGCCCCGGGATGCCCGTCTGGTAAACGAAAGGACACCGCCCATGCGCACCCCCATGCCCCTGCTCCTCGCCGCCGCGCTCCTCGCCGCGGGCTGCGTCAGCCGAACCGTCCTCGTCGACACGCACAACGACACCGAGATCGTCGCCGGCCTGGACTACAAGGACTTCGAGGCCGCCGCCGCCGAGGCCACCCAGGCCATCCTCTCCTCCGCCAAGGTCCGCGCCCTCACGCCCCCCGGCAAGGTCTACGTCGTGGCCATCGGCAAGGTCTCCGACGAGACGGCCCTGGCCATCGACACCGACCTGCTCACCGCCCGCGTTTCCGAGGCCCTCCTCGCCGACGAACGCTTCACCCTCTCGGCCGTCTTCGCCGACAAGGCCTCCAACCGCGACGAGACCGTCTCCGACGCCCGCGCCGTCCGCGGCAACGACGAGTTCGACGCCGCCACCATCCAGAAGAAGGGCCAGCTCAAGGCCCCCGACTTCTCCCTCACCGGCAAGATCGTCGCCCGCGACCTCCGCCGCGACAACGGCGGCCGCCAGTACGAATACTATTTCCAACTGCGCCTGAACGACCTCGCCAGCGGCACCACCGTCATGGCCAAGGAGACCCGCATCGTCAAGCGCACCGAATAAGCCCTCCCCAATCAACCAATCCCCCGATCAGCCCCATGACACACGACCTCATCATCCTCGGCAGCGGCCCCGCCGGCTGCACCGCCGCCCTCTACGCCGCCCGCGCCGGCTTCGCCCCCCTCGTCCTCGAAGGCCCCCAGCCCGGCGGGCAGCTCACCCAGACCACCGACGTCGAGAACTTCCCCGGCTTCCCCACCCCCATCAACGGCTACGACCTCGTCACCGCCATGCGCCGCCAGGCCGAACGTTTCGGCGCGGCCTTCGAGGTGGACGAGGTGACGGGGTGCGACCTCGCCGGCCCCGTCAAACGGTTGGAGACCCTCGTCGCCGGCACGCTCGAAGCCCGCGCCGTCATCCTCGCCACCGGCGCCTCCGCCCGTTGGCTCGGCATCCCCGGCGAGCACGCCCTCATGGGCCACGGCGTCAGCGGGTGCGCCACCTGCGACGGTGCCTTCTTCCGCGGCAAGGAGGTCGCCGTCGTCGGCGGCGGCGACGTGGCGTGCGAGGATGCCCTCTTCCTCTCCCGCCTCTGCGCCAAGGTCTGGCTCATCCACCGCCGCGACACCCTCCGCGCCAGCAAGGTCATGGCCGAGCGCACCCTCGCCGCCCCCGCCATCGCGCCCATCTGGGACACGGTGGTCGACGAGGTGCTCGACCCCGCCGCCGGAACCGTCACCGGCCTCCGCCTCCGCAACGTCAAGACCGGCGCGGCGCGCGAGCTCCCCGTCAGCGCACTCTTCGTCGCCATCGGCCACACCCCCAACACCGCCTTCCTCAAGGGCGCGGTCGACCTCGACCCGCAGGGCTACGTCGTCGTCACCGATGGCACGCACACCTCCGCCCCCGGCGTCTTCGCCGCCGGCGACGCCATGGACCCGGCCTACAAACAGGCCGTCATCGCCGCCGCCGCCGGCGCCAAGGCCGCGCTCGACGCCGAGCGCTATCTCCTGGCCTAAACGCGCGCGCGTAGAGAACGCGAAAAAACCGCTTGCCTCCGTGCAAGCGGTTTGCTACAATCAAAGCCGTTTCAGACATTCTCCTACACAGACACAACCCCACCCGCCACGGACATTGTCCGGGCGGGTTTTTCGTTGCGGGTGGGCGGCCGATTCCGTTATACTAAAGGCATTATGTGGCAAGCGACGATCGACTTCCTGCTCTATGTCCAGCACCTCCTCAACGAGGTGCCCAACCCCTTCCTGCGCGTGCTGATCCGCCTGGCCTTGGTGGTCGGCGGCACGTGGCTCGCGGCGGCCGCGACGAAATGGGGCTATCTGTGGGTGCGCAGAACCCTGCTGAACACGCGGCGCTTCGAGGGGATGTGGGCGATCATCCTCTCCTCCAAGCTCATCCCGCGCGCGCTCCAGATCGTGCCGCTCATCGTGATGGGGGTGCTGACCGGCACGCTCTTCCCCGAGGGACGCCCCCTGCGCGCGGGGCTGCTCATCCTCAACAAGGCCTACTTCTGCTTCATCTGCGCCCACGTCTTCTCCGCCTCCCTTGCCGTGGTCTACGCCATCAGCAACTGGCGGCGCAGGGTCAGCGCCTCGCCGCAGAAGGGCATCTTCCAGGTGCTCGCGCTGATGGGCTACCTCTTCGCCGCCGTCGCCATCGTCGCCACCCTCTCCGGGCGCGACCCCACCTATATCCTTTCGGGCATGACCGCGCTCTCGGCCGTGCTCATGCTCGTCTTCAAGGACTCCATCCTCGGCCTCACCGCCGGTATCACCCTCTCCAGCAACGCCCTCATCCGCATCGGCGACTGGATTGAGGTCCCCGGCGCCAACGCCGACGGCGAGGTCATCGACATCGCCCTCACCACCGTCCGCGTCCAGAACTGGGACAACACCATCACCACCATCCCCGCCTACGACCTGATCGCCAAACCCTTCAAGAACTGGCGCGGCATGAGCGACAGCGGCGGGCGACGTATCAAGCGCGCCATCCTCATAGACCTCGACTCCGTCCGCTTCGCCGACCTCCCCGACCTTGAGCGTTGGTCCGAAATCGACCTCATCCGCGACTACCTCGCCAAAAAGATTCGCGAGGCCCGCGCCTACAACGCCGAGCACCCCTCCGCCACCGCCTCCATCGTCAACGCCCGCAAGCTCACCAACATCGGCACCTTCCGCGCCTACTGCGATGCCTACCTCCGCGCCAACCCCAACATCCGCCAGGACATGACCATCATCGTCCGCCAGATGGATCCCACCGACCGCGGCCTCCCCTTGGAAATCTACTGCTTCTCCGCCAACACCGCCTGGGCCGACTACGAGGCCATCCAGAGCGACCTCTTCGACCACCTCCTCGCCGTCATGCCCGAGTTCGGCCTCTCCAGCTTCCAAGTCTCCTCCGCCTCATCCCTCCGCCGCACCGCATCTGCCCTCCCACCCCCCAAAGCCTGACTCATGCCGGTCAGGGACGGCTGGGATGCTCGCGCTCGTAGAGGAGTGCGTCCACGAAGGTGCGATACCAGAACGCTTGGAGAAACGCCCACAAGAAGCCCGGCGCGCCATCCAAGAAGCCCAAGCGCAGGAAATAGCGATAGCAGAAGTACGCCGCCGCCCGCCAAAAGCGCGGCAGGCGCGCGTAACGCGCCTTCATCCGCCGCTTGGCGGCGGCCTGCCCGGTGAGCGAGCCGACCGCGAACGCCGCCTCGGCAAGGTCGTCGGCCTCCCGCTTGGCGTAACCCAAGTGCTTCTGGCTCCACCAGACCAGATCGTTGAGGTTGTGATCCACGAAGTCGTGCGCGAAGGCAACCTCCCGTCCCTCGGTCAGCCGCAGGTGCTCATCCATCTTGCGTTGCTCACACCGCGCCTTCCCACGCCGCACCAAACGAAGCAACCAAACCGGATAAATGCCGTGGCGCACCCACTTCCCCAGAAAGATGTGCCGCCGCTTGAAGCTCACCCCTGTAACCTCGGGCGGGAGTCCGTCCAGGCGCGAGTCAATCTCCGCCACCAGTTCCGGCGTCAGGTACTCGTCCGCGTCCAAGCGCAAGACCCAGTCGCCCGTCAGTGGCAGGCTGTCCAACGCCCAATTGAGTTGCACGGCGTAGAGCCCCGGCCAGTCATGCTCGACGACCGTGGCGCCAAGTCCGCGGGCGATCTCCTGCGTGCCGTCGGTGGAGTGGCAGTCCACCACGAAGATCTCCGTAGCGATGGGGCGGACGCGCTCAATGCACCGGCGGATGTGGAGCCGCTCGTTGTAGGTGAGAATGACGACGGACAGTGTGTTTTTCATGAGGCCCTCCGGGTTCACCCGGAGGGCCCCTTTTTATGCTTAGGCCTCGTCCGGGAGAGTGATTCCCTTCTCCTTCAGCAAATCCCTAAGCGCAATCTGGGAAGGCTTCCCCCCCCCCGTGAGTTTCAAGCACTTAGTGAGTTCCATCACCTTGGCGTCCACCAACGTGCGATACCACCACCCTTGCAGGAAATGCCAGAGGAAGCCCTCGCGCCCATCCAGGAACCCAAGGCGCAGAACGTAGCGATAGGCAAAGTAAGCCGCCGCGCGCCAGAACATCGGCAGGCGGCGATACGCCTGCTTCTTGGCCGTGGCGTCATTGGCCAAAAGCAGGTCCACCGCCTCGCGCAAGGCATAGCCATCGTGCTTGCGCGTCCACCACGAAAGATCGTTCAGGTTGTGGTCCACAAAAACCCCATCGAAGTCCGCCACCCTGCCCCGCAGCTGGATGTGCTCATCCATCAGTTTCCCCTCGCACCGCCCACGCCCCGTCCGGAAGACCCGTAGCAATCGGATCGTCCCCAGACCGTGGCGCATGGCGCGCCCCAGGAAGACCCGCCCCAACCGCAACGTCACCCCCTCCACCTCCTGCGGCTGCCGCGCCAAGAACGCCGGCAAGTCCCGCACCGCCGCCTCCTCCAGATACTCATCCGCGTCAAGCCGAAGCGTCCATTCTCCCTTCAACGGCAGGTTGTCCAACGCCCAATTGAGCTGCACGGCGTAGAGCCCCGGCCAGTCATGCTCGACGACCGTGGCGCCAAGTCCGCGGGCGATCTCCTGCGTGCCATCGGTGGAGTGGCAGTCCACCACGAAGATTTCCGTGGCGATGGGGCGGATACGCTCAATGCACCGGCGGATGTGGAGCCGCTCGTTGTAGGTGAGGATGACGACGGAAAGGGTTGGCGATCGCATGGGGGCTATTGTAGCAGAGCGGCACGGCGGGCCTCAAGCCATTCCAGAAACGGCGGGAGAAGGTCGCCGAACGCGACAGGCCCGGCGAGCCGTTGGGGCCGACGCTCACGGTAAAAGCGGAGGATCTTCGCGGCAAGGTCGGCGGGGTCACGCGGGCGGGCCAGCCAAAGGGAACGCTCCTCAGGGCGGATGAGCTCGGCGGCGCCACCCCCCGCGCAGACGATGAAGGGCGTGCCGCAGGCCCACGACTCCGAGAGCACGCATGGGAACGCATCGAAGACCGAAGGCAGCACGAAGAGATCCAACTCCCGGAAGAACGCCGGCAACGCCGCATGGTCCCGTTCCGCCTCGAACGCGACGTTCCCCTCCAACCCCTCCGCACGCACGAACGCCCTGCAACGCGCCTCCAGCGGCCCCGACCCGACCACCCGCAGCCACCAGTCGCCCAACTCATCCCGAATCCGCGCCACCGCCCGCAACAGCGTGAGCGGGTCCTTCGCCCCCGTGAGATTCGCCACGCACCCCATCACAAAGCCCTCATGCGGCGTGCGCCCTGCGGCGTTGAAGCGCGCCACGTCCACGCCGTTGTGGAGCACGACGGAGGCACGGATCCGCGGCGACGGGCACCACCCCAGCCCACGCATCTGCCTCCGATAGTCCGCCCACGCCGTCCACGACGTGTCCGGCACCGCCAGAAACGCCCGCCGCGCCGCCTCACTCACGAAGATATGCCCATCCATCCGCGCGTGCATCCGCCGGAAAAGGAAGTAATGAAGCAGGCGATGCGCCCAACACCGCCGCAGCACCCGCCCCAACGCCAGCCCATAGCCATCCAGGAAGTGGTGGTGCAGCAACGCCACCACCCGCGGGTTCGCCGCCTTCGCCGCCAACGCGTAGGGCCCATAGCACGCCGTGTTCGCATGGCAGACCGCCACCCGCTTGACGTCAATCCCCGCCCGCGCCACCGCCCGCAGAAACGCCGCGCCGTTGCGCCGCGCGAAAAGCAACGGAAGCACCATCGAGGGCAACCGCCACTCACGAAAGCGATGCACGCGCACACCGTCGTAATCATAATCCGGCCCCCGCCCCGGCACGAAGACCCGCACCTCGTAACGCCCCTCCGCCGCCAACGCCCGCACCAAGTCATGCGAATACGCCCCACGCCACGTCCCCGGCCCGGGATAGAACGGCGTCACGAAAAGATACACCGGCCTCATCGCCCCGTCATCCGGTAGATCAGCCCATCCAACGCCCACCCCAGCCGCACCCGCGCCCGCCACAACGCCACATACCACCCCCACCGCGCCCGCCGCTTCCGCGCCGCGGTCCGCTTCCCCCAGATGTCCGACACCACGCCGCTTTGCCCGCACGCCGTCGGGAAGACCTTCCACACCTCCACCCCGCGCTGGGCCCACGCACGCCACGTATCGATTGGCGCCCGGATCGGCTCGTTCAGGAAAAGCAACCGCCGCGCCGCCGCGGCCGTCGCCACGTAAGCCTCCGCGTAGAACCCATCGCGCATACGCACCATCCCCCGCCCCCCGGGCGGGGGCGGCATGCCATCATGATTGCTCAGCACGTAGACCGCCGGCACCTCCGGCCGGGCCCGGCCCTCCACCAACGCCAACGCCTCCCGCAACGCCGCGCCGTCCACCGTCAGATCGTCCTCGAAGACCACCCCCACCCCCTCCGCACTCTCCGCGATGGCGCGCAACACGCGATTGTGCGACAGCGTGCACCCCACCTCCCCCAACGACGGGAAGTGGCAACTCGCCAGGAAAAAGCGGAAACGCGACACCGCCCCCCGCAGACTCCCCCACCCCAGCGCACGGCCATCCACCGCCTCGACGCGCTCATAGGCAATCCCCGCCGCGCGGAGCTGGGCATCGGCGGAGGCCAAGCGGTCGGTGGAGCGCGCAAGATTGATGAGGTAAGCCTTCATAATGGGATTGTACCATACCTCCCGCGATACTGCCTGGCACGTAAGACACCCCCTGCCTGCCGCGCGGAGGGTCAAAGGAGGGGCTCGGTCTTGGCGTCGGCGAGGGCGTGGGTGGCGGGGTCGAAGGCCAGGCCGATGAGGTGGCAGGCCTGACCTTTGGCGCGGTAGGGCTCGGCGTAGCCTTTGGCGCGGATCTGCGCAAGGGCCTCGTCGGCGGAGCCGCCGACCTTGAGCTCGAAGACGTAGACCTGCCCGAGCCCTTCGGCCACGAGGTCGGCGCGCCCCTGCGCCTGACGATCCTCGGCGATGACGCGGAGGCCGCCGGCGGAGAGCAGGGCGTAGAGGACACGTTGGTAGGCGGCCTCGTGGACGGCGCCCTCCTTGGGGCCGTAGGGCAGGTGCGCGTAGAAGGCGCGGAGGCGCTCGACGAAGGCGGGGAAGTCGCCGGAGAGGAGGGCGGGACAGAGCGTGTCGCGCGCGTCCTCCGCCTGCGGGTCCGCGTCCGTCGCGCGAAGGAGGAGAAGGGCGTTGAGGTCTTGGCGGACGTCCTCGTCGGGCACGCCGAGGGTGTAGCCAATGAGGGGGGCGAAGTCCTTGATGGTGAGGTAGCCGGCCTGGTAGAGGATGGTCTCGGGGCGGAGGTTGCGGAGGTCGTAGCTGTCGAAGATGCGCTTGGGGACGGGCGGGAGCCGCTCGTAATCCTGCCTGACCAGGGACTCCCGCTCAAGATACCGCATGAGCGCGGAGGCGTGGCCGGTCTCCGACCATGTGGACTCGAAATACCGTTTCTTCGCAATCAGCGCCCGCGCGATGGCAACGGGGTTGTAAACCGTCTTCTCACAGTCCGGCGAGAAGCGATACCCGTTGTACCAACGGCGAAGCGCGGCGCGGTAATCCTCGTACTTCAGGCCCATGGTCTCGGCGTGGGCGCGGAGGTGAGCACCGAAATATTGCTCCAGCTCCTCGTCGGTGTAGCCCAGGAGCAGGGCGACGGAAGGGTCAAGCGTCAGATCGACGAGGTTGTTGAGGGCGGAGAAGACGGAGAGGTGCGTGAACTTGGTGACGCCGGTCATCATGAGGAAACGGATGACGCCCACATTCTCCTTGAGCTGACAATAGAAAGTGGCCATGCGGTCGCGGATGGCCTCCGCCTTATCGGGGTCATCGAGCGCGTGGCTGACGGGCGCGTCGTACTCGTCGATAAGCACCACCACCTGCCCATCCGCCGCCTTCGCCAAGCTCCGAATGGCGGCATAGAAGTTCGATCCAACGCCCGACGTGGGGTCATAGGCATAACCAACCTCCGCCAGCGCGTTCGCCACCCGTTTGGCGAAACTCTCCTCAAACACCTCGATCGTCGAGACATCCAATCCGGCGAAACTGAAATGCAGGACAGGATAGGACTTGAAGGGATAGTCGGTCTTGCTGATGGCAAGCCCCTCGAAGAGGGCGCGGTCACCCTGAAAGATAGATTTGAGGGTGGAGATCATCAGCGACTTGCCGAAGCGCCGCGGGCGAGAGAGGAAGAAGAACTTGCTGTTCGGGTTGCGCACCAACCGATAGAGCCACTCCGTCTTGTCCACGTAGATAGCCCCGTTCCTCCGCATCTCGCGGAAGTCAAAGGTATTCAGGGCGATGTCGTTCTGCGGCTCCTGCATGGTTCCCGTCTCCTTTCGTCTCTTATAGTATAGCATAGTGTCCCCACTGCCGCCGCAGCCGACGCAGGCGAAACCCGCACAGGACTGGATGGACGACAGGAGGGAGACCACAAAGCGTACAAAGGGGGACACGGCGGAACACGAAACACGACGGGGAAGAAAATCACAGCGAGCACAAAGAACACAAAGGTGGCGCGCGGGCGTGGCCCGCGCAGGGCGGGATGGACGACGGAGGTACCAGCCCCTCGGATGAGGCTTGGCGGCTCACCCGAGACGGCTCAGCCCCCGAGGCAAAGTAGATCAGCCGCCGAGTCAAAGCCAATCAGCCGCTGAGGCAAAGTGGGGCGGCCGCCGAGACAAAGTGGATTAGCCGCCGAGACAAGGTGGATCGGCGGCTGATCCTCCTTGGGTCAATCGCAAAGACGCAAGGGTGCGCGGGAGGCCTGCGGGCTCCGCCCGCTGACCGCTCCCTACCGCCCTCGCCTCCCGGCGCTGCCCAAGTGAGTCCACCCATCCTCCTTCGTGTCCCTCTGTGTCCCCCTTCGTACCCTTCGTGGTCTCCCTCCCCTGGCAGTCCTGTCGGCGGTAGCCGACCCCAAAATCCGTCTCAATCCGCGCAATCCGCTGGCAGTCCTGTCGGCGGTAGCCGACCCCAAAATCCGTCTCAATCCGCGCAATCCGCGGTTCCCCCTCGCCGTCCTGCGCGGGCCACGCCCGCGCCCCCCTTTGTGTCCGTAGCCGTGGAAGGTTCGCCCTTCAGGCTCACGGTGTCCTTTGTAATTGTCCCCCCCCTCCCCGTCGTGCGTCGTGCGCCTCCGTGTCCCCCTTTGTGCGCTTCGTGATCTCCCCCTTTGGCAGTCCTGTCGGCGGTAGCCGACCCCCAATCCGCCTCAATCCGCGCAATCTGCGGTTTCCCCCGTCGTGCTTCGTGTCCTTTCATAAAGCCACAAAAAAAGCCCCCGACCGAGTGGTCGAGGGCTTTTTTTGTGGCTGTCGCCAGGGTCAGTCGGCGCGGGTGGCCTTGGCTTCCTGCTTGGCGGAGAGGATGACCTTGAAGAAGGTGGCCTTCCGCTCGGTGCCGTCCTCGGCCTTGATCACGCAGTCCGCGGTATTGAGGTCGAGGTTCGGCTCCAAGGCACCGGCGGTCTTGATCTCACCGAGCTTGTGCCACGTGGTGTCGCTCAGGTCGGCCTTGCCGTAGACGGCGTAGATGGCCTGGGAGGTGGCGCCGGTGAAGTAGCCGGTGATGTCGTAGGTGCCGCCGTCCTCGACGCCGATGGCGCCGGTGACGTCCCAGGTGAGGGAGACCTGGCCATCGGGGGTGACGTTGACGCCGGTGACGGTGAGGCCGAAGCTCTTGTACCCTTCGGCGAAGAGGGCGAGGGCGGTGTCGTCGCCGAGTAGCCCCATGAGCTCGCGGGCCTCTTCGAGGTCGTCGGGCATGCTTTCGACCTTGACGGCGCCGTTGGCGTCAGGCCCATCGATGACCTTGAGGCCATAGAGCTGGGCGCCATAGGCGGTGAGGGCGAGGTTGCCGGCTTCGTCCGTCGTCCAGATGGCCGAGCCGGTGTGGTTGTCGACGGTGCCCTTGAGGTGGTTGCACCACTCAGAGAAGTCTTCCGTGGGCCAATCGTTGCTCTTCCACTCCCAGGCGTCGGCGAGCTTGTCGTTGTCGGTGTCGACATCCTGGATGTAGAAGGTGACGGCGATTTCTTTGCCGGAGCGGGCGGGAGTGACGGGGCGCGGGTCGAAGTAGAACCCGGAGACGGAGTCCGTGCCCTGCGTGGCGTAGCCCCAAGGCTCCCAAGCGTCGCGCTTGCCGTTCTGGTTGAGGTCGAAGTAGGCCATCAGGTAGACGGCGTCGGCGGAGGGGAGGCCGCGGAGCTCGACGTCAAACTGGGTGACCCAGAAGACGTCCTTCATCTCGTCGG
The DNA here is from genome assembly GCA_949288955.1 of uncultured Lentisphaeraceae bacterium. Taxonomy (GTDB): domain Bacteria; phylum Verrucomicrobiota; class Kiritimatiellia; order RFP12; family DVOR01; genus Spyradenecus. The sequence continues at coordinate 41,136 of CASEMS010000036.1, read as the reverse complement.
TGGTGCCTTTGGCGGTGGGAACGTTGATCGCGTAGGTGGACGCCTTGCTCATCTTGACGGTGCGGTTGAGGGCGTCCGTCCCCTCGTCCTCGCCGTCATAGCAGAGGATGTCGGAGGTGGCGGCGATGGGGTCGCCGTTGAAGGAGCCGGAGTAGTGAGCCTCGACGACGATCCTAGCGCCGTCGAAGTCCTCCGTGTCCTTGAGGACGCCGGTGTAGTTGATACGAGCGCGGACGTAGTAGGAGTCCTGGGCGTTGAAGGAGGTATCCTGCACGGGCGTGTCGGTGCCGTCGGGCCTCTTCGTCTCGGCGAGCTCAGAATCGCCGGAGGCGCGGAGCTGGAGACGGAAGCTGCTGCTGAAGGAGTGGCTCTCGCCGTTGTAGGGATTGAGCGTCAGCGTGTAGTCATAGAGGCCGTCGCCGAAGAGCGCGGTGCCGTCGGCGTTGAGCTCGCCGATGCCACGCGGCAGGGTGTAGCGATAGCGGTACTGGACGGTGTCGCCATTGCCACGGGCAAGCGCGATGGGCGAGACGCCGCGGACGGTACGCTCGTAGACACGCTGGCGAATCTCGCCGTTGCCCAAGGCATCCTCAACCTTGGTGATGGTGAGGGTGATGGTGGGCACCTGGACATTGCAGAGCCACTCGAAGGTGAGCTCGGAGTTGTGGCGCACGGTGCCGCCGGCGGGGCCGACCAACTGGGTGCTGGACTCATCCAAGCTGCCGACGACGTTGGTCACCGAGCCGATCGCGTACTGCGTCCAACCGTCATACCCGGCGCCCTCGAGGGTCTTGGGGATGAGGAAGACGTTGTAGGCGATCTTGTCGAGCTGCTTGGAGCCGGCGTGCGGCAGGCCCTCGGGCCGGGCGGCGAAGATCTCGTCCTCGGAGATGTAGGGCTTCTGGATGTTGTAGGTCTTGGAGAAGACCACCGTCCCGGGGAGGGTGGTATCCTCGTTACCGGTGGAGATGAGGGCGGCCTGCGTGAGCTTGAGCACGTAGGGGGTGCCGTTGAAGACCTCGCTGAAGTAGGAGGGCTTCAGGTAACCGCCGGTGACGGGGTTCTGAATCGAGGAGGATTCGCCGCCGTCGGAGCCGGTAACCTGGCCGAGCTCGGCCTCGAGGACCTCCAGAATGGCCGCGACATCGAAGCGGACGGAGCCGGGAGGCGCAATCTCGGTGAGGGTAACGTGCAGAGGCTTGTTCACCAGGTCGAAGCCGAAGTCGACGTCGTGCTGATCCGGGATGCCGGCAGGCTCACCGTCGTTCCAGACACCGTCGCCATTGAGGTCGGCGAAGACGAAGAAGTTGTTGATGCCTTCGCGGATGTAGCCCTCGGTGGCGGAGACCAAGGTGAAGGTGTTGGACTGGCCAGGCTCAAGCTTGGTGCGGTAGCTGGCGGTGCCGACGAACTCGGTGAGGTCGTAGGTGACGATACCGAGGGTGTCGTCCTGGACGTACCACGTGCCGTCGGTCCAGTACTCGTTGCTCGCGGAGAAGTCGAGCGTGTAGTAGCCGGTGCGGTAGTTGATGGTGCCGACGGTTTCGCGGACGGTGCCGTTGGTTTCGTAGGTGCCATCGTTGTCCCAGTCGTAGAGGGCGTCGCGCAGGATGTAGAGATCGGCCACATCACCGACGGTCTTGGAGTCGGCCAAGATGTCCACGTAGATGTAGTTGGCGTTCTGCCCGCCCGTGGTGACCTCGGTGTCGCGGGTGTACCGGATGCGGAGGCTGCCGGGGATGATGTTGCCCATGTGGAGGTAACCGGAGTGGGAGCCGAGGCGCCAATTGCCGAGCACCTGCGAGAGGCTGGAGTTGGTGTCCTCGCTGTCGCTGGAAGTGGTCAGCGGGAGGTGGAAGGAGGCGTCAGGCGCGGAGTTGTTGTTGGTGGCGGTGTAGGTGTGCACCACCAGCTTCGCGGTCTCGAGCGCGTTGGTGTAAACGTTCTGGTCGCCGAAGTAGTCCACCGTCATGCGGAAGGCCGGGGTGGGATGCTCGCGGATGATGGTGCCCTGCTGCTGGCCGTCCGGATCAACCTGCGAAACGCTCGTGCGGGCGTTCGGGTTGGTGGAGTGGCGGCCGGTGCGGAAGTTGGCACGGGCCTCGGCCCAGTTGCTCCAACCATCGTTGTCGGAGTCCTGCGCGGCGTCGTGGAGATCCACGGTGAGGGTCTCGGTGCGGTTGGAGGCCTCCCAGTGGTCTTCCATGAAGTCGTTGTCGGTGTAGAGGAGGCCGAAGGTGGGCCGGCCGCGGCGCGCCCAGATGGGGATGTGGAAGTCGGGCACGCCGTTGTTCGCGGTGGAATAGGTGTGCGGGTCGGACTTGGCGAGCCACTCAGCGTAGTTCGTCAGGAAGTCGCCATCGGGGTCGCCATGCGGGCCGTTGACGCCGGTGGGATCCTCGGGGTCGAGGCCGTAGTAGTTCTCCCACCAGTTGGGCATGAGGTCGCCGTCGGAGTCCTTGGTCTGGCCGAGGCCGACGTGATCCTCCAGCCACGTACCGCCATTAGAGAGCTCCTTGTCGGCAAGGCCGTTCTCGACTTCTTCGACGTCGAGAGGGTGCTCAAACCAGAGGAGGCCGTTTTCGCCCTCGCCGGAGCCGGGCTTCTCCTCGGTCTCGGCACCGCCGGAGGGGTCGGTGGAGGGGGAGTCGTCCCAGCTCTTCTCGTCATAGCGGGCGAAGACGGAGCCGTAGAGGTGCAGGTCGGGGGCGACCTGGGCCGCGTAGGCGGGGAGGGTGCGGTGGCTGGCCACGTCGAAGACGTAGACGGCGTTGTAACGGTAGCCGTAGGGATTGGCCTCGACCTTCACGTTGTAAATGGCCGTGGGGCTGGCGTTGGTGGTTACGCCGGCGCCATAAGGCGTCCAGTAGACACTGTCGGCGGGCTTGAGGTTCGCCGCGCTGCCGGAGGGATAGTAGAGGAACGCCGGCGAGCCGTGCTTGGTGTTGTGCGGGACGAGGGTGTTGGCGTAGCCGCGCTCGACGTCGGCCAGCGGCAGGTGGCTGACCAGGCTGTGGGCGACGGGGACGTACTCACGCTCGGTGTACTGCTTGCTGAGCAACGTCTTGGGGGTGTTCAGCGCGTAGTAGGAGGTGAAGAGCTCCTCGACCGTCGGCATCGTGAAGTAGGGGGACTGCTCGATGGTGTCGAGCGTCGTCTGGAAGCCGGAGCGGCGGAAGAGGAAGGAGCCGGGGGTGGTGGCGCCGCCGATGAGTTTCTCGCCGGGGTAGGTCTCCCACGGGGACTCGTCGATGTCGTAGACAGTCTCGCCATTCTCAACGACGGGCTCGCCTTCCTCGCCCACGCGCTGGGTACGGGAGCCGGCCAGCAGGTCGGAGAAGGAGTAGGAGGCCAGGAGCTCGGTGGGCACGTTGGTCTCGAAGTAGCCCTCGCCGGCCAGACGGGTCTGGAGGACGTTGAGGCGCATGGTCAGCAACTCGACCTGCGAGAAGCTACGGCTGCGGTCGGCAGCGATCTGGGCGACGGTGCGGGCACCGTTCCAGATGCGAACCTCGTCGATATAGCCGGAGTAGGCGCCGGTGTAGAAGTCCGCGAAGGCGGGCTCGGTGCCATCCTCGTTGACGGGCTCCAGGCCGGCGAGCCAGACGTTGCTGGGCGTGGCACCGATCAGGATGGGCGCGCTGCGATAGGTGAAGCGCTGCACCTCGTCCAGGCCATCGTTCTTGACGGCGAGGACGCCGTTGCCCGGGATGAGGGCGGAGCGCGCCGTGCCGCTCTCGACGCCGTTGACGACAAGGCGGAGGGTCGCGCCGTCGTAGGTGGCGGCCACGTGGGTCCACTCACCGGCCTTGATGGAGGTGCCGGAGACGGCGGTGGGGGAGACCTGCGGGGTGCTCTCGGAGTTCTCGTAGGTGGTGCCGGAGCCGGTGTAGTTGGCGAAGGGCAGGAAGGTGCCGTCAGAGGAGGCGCGCAGACCCAGGCTGAAGTTGTGGCGCAGGGCGCTGGAGGTCGCGTCGTCGTCGAAGCGCCAGGGGCGGTCGATGAGGATCACCTCGTTGGCCGTCTGGTTGGCGTTGGGCTTGACCCAGCACTCGACGGTGAAGGTGGTGAGGGCGTTGGGGCCGAACTGGGTCTCGGCCAGCGACTGCATGGCGCCCTCGCCATCGAGGTAGGCGGATTGCTGGCGGTCGGGGGTGCGGAGGGACTGCGGATCGCCGCGGAAGACGGTGGCGTGGGTGAGCTCCTCCATGTCGGGGATGCCGTCGCCATCGGTGTCGAAGCCCTCGTTCACCTCGTAGGGGAGCACGGAGTCGGCCATGCTGGGCGTCGCCGTGGGGGTGACGCGGGTGAAGTAGTCGAAGGCCGCGGCGGGACGGTAGAGGAGCGGCGTGCCGGTGGCGTCGATCACCACGTGGCCGGGGTTCTCCTCGACTTCGTCGATGACGCCGCCGGCATCCACATCCTCGTCCTCGTCAGGCTGGGCGCCGCCCTCGATGGGCACCTCGGTGAGGAGGTTGGCGTTGAGGCGACCGTAGAAACGGGCGACGAAGGAGTTGGGGTTGCTCGGGTCGGTCATCCACAACGGGGACGGGTCGGTGCCGTAGCGCTGGACGGAATTGTTGGGGTTGACGGCCTCCTCGGAGTTGATCAGGCCATCGCCGTCAGGGTCGGCGAAGGGCACGCCGGCCAACCACGGATAGGTGTAGTAGTCGTAGCCGGTGACGGCCCCCTCCTCCAACGCGGGGTTGCCAAAGTTGTTGTTGCCCGTGGGCTTGGGGAGGATGGAGAGTGCGCCGTTGTAGGTGCGCTTCGCCAGCAGCAAATTCGTGAGGGCGCCGTTGGTGTAGATGAGGTTCAGCTTGTCGGTGGAGTAGCTACCCCGATCGGTCTCGTCGGCATTGTCGTAGGACTTGTTCGTGTAGTCGCCCAGGAGCGGGTTGAGGCCGTGGAAGACTTCCCAGTAATCGTCCATGCCGTCCATGTCAGTGTCAGCGACGAGCGGGCTGGTGGTCATGAAGTAGTCATAGTTGGCGCTGACCGTCGGCAGGAACTCGCCGAGATCGCCGGCATCCATGCGCTCGCCCAGGAAGGCGATGTCCTTGCCGGCGCGGCGCGCGGCGAAGGTGCGCAACGGCAGGTGGTAGCCGAGCGGCGCGAGGTAGCTCAGGCCGGAGACGCCATCGACCCAGACGCCGCCGGAGAAGCCACGCACCGCGGCGCGGTACTGCGACTGGACGAGCGGGTTGGTGGCCTGGGTGACAGCCTCCTCGTAGGCATTGGCCGCGGCGTTCGTGGAGGCCGTGAAGTCGCCAGCGAGCGGGTTGGTGAAGGTGGTCGCCGTGCGAGCGGCCATCTGGGTGTAGGCCGTGTCGGCGCCACGTTCGTTGAGCGCCCTGAGGAGCTGCGTCCTGCGGGCGGCCCAAAGGGTCTGGGCCTCGCCCTGGATCAGCTCGGCGACGGTGCCCTGGAAGGCGTAGGTGCCGTCGGCGTAGTCTTCCAAGAGGCCATCGATGTGGCCGATGAGGAAGATGAGCGTGCGGGCGGCAGAGGCGTCGTTGTCCAAGAGGCGACGATAGGCCGCGTCCAAGGCGACAATCTGCTCCTGGAGGTCGAGGACGGCCTGATAGGCGGCCACGGCGGCCAGGTTGTCAGCGCTGGGCTCGGGATTGATCTTGTAGGCCTCGGCCTGCTCCGCGGTCGGGAAGAAGATGGAGGAGGTCCAGAGGTAGTTGAAGGCGTCGGAGACGGCAGGACGCAAACGGTTGTCCTGCACCGCGGTGAAGAGCGGGCTCTCCGCCCCGGCGCCCTCGACGACGTGATTGGCGATGGCCTGGCGCAGAGGATTGATGAGCAGCGGGCGCTCATCCGCGCCGAGCGGGCCGCCAAGGTAGGTGGCGTAAAGCGGGGACTGGACGGAGGAGGGATTGACGAGATCCTCCATCGCGGCGTAGGCGTTGGGCAAGGTCTTCCACTCGTAGCCATAGGGGCTGGTGGCGGACTCGGTCAGCTCGCCGATGACGTCCTTGTAGAGGCGGGCGGCCTCGGGGGAGAGGTCATAGCGGAGGTGACGGAGGATGCCGGTGAGGTACTCCTGATAGTTCGGCAGACCGTCGCGGTCGTAGTCCAAGCCCCAATCCTGGTCGGAGGTGGGGTCGGGCGCGCCGGCGAGCGGCTGGTACTGCTGGGTGGCGACCGTCTCGCCATCGACGGTGGCGGTGTTGGTGACGGCCACGACGGAACCATAGCGGAACTCCCAGCCGTCGGGCATACCGTCCATGTCGGTGTCCATGCGGTTGGGGTCGCAGCCGCCGCCGGCGAAGGTGTAGTCATCCGCGGCCGCGTAGGTGAAGACCGTGCCCTCGGCGCCGTCGGCGAGGCCGTCGAAGTCGCTGTCAGGGTTCCACGGGTCGGAGGGGAGCACCTTGTTGGACCATCCGCCGACGGCGGGGTCGTAGGCCGCGTTGCGGAGGGAGGCGGGCCACCACGTCAAACCGTCGGCCAAGGTGTAGTCGCACATCAGGTTGACGAGGCGGCACTGGAACTCCTGGGCGGCGGTGAGGCCGTCGGCGTCCTGGTCATAGGAGCCGTGGAGCACGCCGGAGGAGTTGGTGGGGTCGAGGCCGACATAGGCCTCCCAGCCGTCGGGCGCGCCGTCGCCGTTGGTGTCGGCGTTGGTCGGGTCGGTGGAGACGTTGACGATGGCGGCCATGCTCATCGTCTCCGGCGGGTTGAGGCGGACGCGGCGGACAGCCGAACGGAACTCCTCGATGTTGGTGAAGGCCGCGGTGTTCTCGGCGCTGAAGACAGAGAACTTCTCGCTGTCGCCGGGGACGTTGGGGGTGAGGCCGTCCGTCCAGCCGGTGCAGGGGTTGAAGCCGAAGGTCTGATAGACCGCGAAGTCGGTGATGACGACCTGGCGGCCGGGGATCTCCAGGAAGATGGCGCTCTCGTTGGACCAGGTCTGGACGTCGTCCATCGTGGCGCTGCCCAACGCGGAGCAGGCGGTGCGGCTGACGGCGGTGGTGTGATCCTCGGGGATGCTGGCCTCGGCGATGGTGTAGAAGGTGCCACCCTCGTAGTCATAGAAGGCCACGCGGCCCTGCGGCACCACGACGCCGGAGGCGGCGTCGAAGGCCTCGACGCGGAAGAGGTGGTGGTAGTCAGGGAAGGTGGTAACCGTGGCGCGGGCGAAGTAGTCGCGGTCAGGGTTGCCGTCGGCGTCCGCGGCCAAGGGGTCGAGGCCGAAGTGGTTCTCCCAGCCGTCGGGCATCCCGTCGCCGTCGGAGTCGAAGTCGATGGGGTTGGTGCCGATGGCGATTTCCTCGATGGTCGAGAGGCCGTCCTGGTCGAGATCCTCCAGCGTGCTCCCGGCGAGCGGGTGGAAGACCTCGAGGACCTTGGCGGCGCTGATGGGCGTCCAGAGGTTGCCCTGACCCTGGTTCTCGACGTCGGGGTCGTAATCCGGATTGAAGGCGCGGCCCATGGTAAAGTCAGAGCCAGTGTTGGGCTCCTTGCGCTCACGCAGGTCAATGGCCGGCCAGAGGGCGGTGTTCAGCTGACGGTAGGTGGCGGTGACCTTGTTGTTGCCGCCGCGCACCTCGTGGGTGAAGACCGAGCCATAGGCGATACGGCTGGCGTAGTACCAGAAGTAGTACTCGATGCCGTTGGTGAGGCCGTCGGCGTCCTGGTCGGCGGAGGTGGTGCTGGAGAAACGGTCGAGCCAGCTGGTCAGGCGCGGGTCGTAGGTGCCGTCCTCCCAGGTGATGGAGGTGCGGAAGGGCTCGTCGATGAGCATACCGTTGGCGACGCGGGCGTCGACGAAGTGGTAGGTGTCATCGGAGAAGGCGTAGGTACCGCCGTTCCACAGGGCGGGAACGTCCAGCGCGAAGGCCTCGGCGCCGAGCGTCTCATCCAAGGGCGCACCGGCGGCGAAGACCTCGGAGGTCTCGGCGGGGGTGGTGAAGGGGAAGAGGGCGGGGTTGCCCGTCGCGTCGTCGGCCTGGCCGCCCTGGACCCAGACGGTCTCGGTCACGCGGTTGCCGCGCTCATCAACGACGAACTGGCCTTGAGGGTTCGTCTCGTAGTCGGTCTTCCAATAGCCCCACTGCGTGTACTCCAGGCGAATCTGGGTGTAGTCAGGGCTCTGCTCGTTGGTATTGACGAGGATGGAGGTGCAATGGTAGGGGGCGTTGGCGGCGGTGGAGGGGCGGATGGCGTTGCCGTCCGCGTCAGCCACGTAGCGCCAACCGGCGGCGGCGAGGGCGTTCATGTGGTCGTTGCCCGAGGGGATGCCAGCCGCCCCGGCGATGTAAGGGATGCGATAGCGCGCGGAGAGGAAGGCGACCGTGCCGCCATAGCTCTGGGTGGCCAGGCGCACCTGCTGCCAAGAGGCCGAATAGGTGGCCTCGCCGGCATCGCCCTGAGGCGGGTTCAGGGGGCGGAGGTCGATGGTGCCGACGCTAGGCGCATAGGGACCGCGCACCTCATCGTCGGGGGTGGTGTCCACCTCAGGGCGCATGAGGACGACCCACTGCGGGTTGGAGAGCCAGGAGGAATCCTGGTTGTTCTTGCCCATGGGGCCGGTGGCGGCGTTGAGGGCATCGTCGCGGCCGCGGACGCGCAACAGATAGCCGAAGGGCGTCCCAGTGGCGGTGTAGTCGCCGACGGCGATGGAACCGGCGGCGGCGCCGAAGCGATAGGCGGCGTCGGCGGGGCCCCAGCCAAGCGCGGGGAGGTTGTCGCCCTCAGGGGCGGTGCGGGAGGCATCGCCACCCTCGATGACGGCGCGGGTGGCCTCGGACTCGCCCATGGCGCTCAGGAGCCAACCATCGGGCACGCCGTCCTGGTTGTAGTCGCCGAGGTTATAGAGATAAGGATACTGGCGGCTGCGCTCGTAGGGCTCGATGGCGTCGCCGGGGAGCCACTCGGCCACGAAGATGGCGCGAAGGGTGATGTCCTGCCAGTCGGCGGAGGTCTGGGCCTCGCCGCCGCCCGCGACGAAGGCGCGGCTGAAGGAGAGGGAGGGCTCGTAGAGCGCGTCGCCCTGCGGCAGAAGGGCGGCATAGTCCTGGTGGTCGACGGCCCACTTATAGAAGAAGGAGTCGCGATCCGCGCTCACCTGGTCGAAACCGGGGGGCGTCGAGTCGCCGGCGGCGAAAGGATGGGCCGTAACAAAGAGGTTGGTGTTGCCTTCCTTGTTCAGGGCGTTGTAGGTGTAGCTGTTGCCGAAGCTCCAGCCGGCGGCGACGGGGTCATCGGTGGTGGAGTTGTCCCAGAGCACATAGCCCGCGCCGGGGATGGTGGGGTTGTAGAGGGTGTAGAAGGTGAAGCGCTGGGAGGTGGAGAGGGTGATCTGCCCCTGGGTGCTGGCCTGGAGGCGGGAGGAGTCGGTCACCGTCATGACCCACGCGGGGTTGGTGCCGGCATTGTAGGTGTGGTAGAAGGTTACAGTCTCGGTGCCGAAGGAGGAGCGCGGGTAGATGCCCGAGCCGCCGACCGTGACGTCGCCGACCTGGTCAGTGATGCCGTATTGGGCGAGGATGAGGGCACGCTCGGATTCCCAGGCGGCCTGGCCGAGCAGGTCGCACATGGCTTCCTCGTCCACATAGAGGCGGGACTCGGTGGTGCCGTCGCCGTGGTTCAACTGGACAACCAAGTAATCGGAGGCCACGTCGACGATGCTGTAGGTGAAGACGAGGCGGGTGCCGGTGGCGCCAGTGGTCGGCGCGGAGGAGGACATGATGGTGGGGGCGCGGTCCTGCACCTGCGGCACGACGAGGGAGATGCACTCATCGCTGTTGCCCGTGATGGTGCCCTGCGAGTTGCAGCCCTTGGCCGCGAAGGAGACGCCCTGGAGGTTCACGGGGTCGATGCGACCGGGGATGTTCACCTGGCCGTTGAGGACATTCTGCGGATAGTCGTTCACCAGCGCCACGTAGAAGGTAACGGAGGTCTGGTTGGCGGGCAGGGTAACGATCAACTGCGCGGTGGAGGAGGGCAGGATGCTACCGGCCTGGTTCTGGAGCACCACATACTGCGAGATGGCGTCGAAGGCGTTCACCGGGGTAACGCCGTCAGAGGTGCGGTTGACGAAGGTGGCGTCGGGGGTGATGCGAACCTCGCCGGTGCTGTCCACGGGATAGATGAGGAAGCGACGGGTGGAGGGCTCGGCGGAGGCGACGGTCAGCGTGTATTCCAAGAAGGAGGATTGACCAGTGGCGGTCTCACCGGTGGCGGAGGGGGCGGGCTGGTAGTATTCCAGACCCAAGGTGCCGGTCTCGCCGGGCATGAAGGTGATGGTCTCGCGCTTGGGCGAGGAGACGACCTTGAGGTAGAAGGGATTGTCGATCGTGCCGGTAGCGCCGTTGAGCGCCTCAAGCTGCGGCACCCAAATGCGGTAGTACGACTCGCCGTTGGCGGCGTTGTCGCCGATGGTGAGGCCGACGGAATAGGTCTCGGCGGAGGGGTCGGGGTTCAGCGGCACATAGTTGCGCTCGAAGGTGGAAAGGGCGCCGTTGGCGATGGAGACGCGCTCGATGACGGCGTAGACGGTACCGTAGTTGGCCAGGCCGTCGATGCCGGTCTTGTAGATTTGGATAAGGGTGGTCTCACCCGCGCCGGCGTTGACGGTGGCGCCGCTGACGGTGGCGCCGTTGAGGGCGGGGTCGGTGAGGCCGGTGGTGGGCAGCTCGAACTCCCCGGCGTCCACGTCGGCGCCCATCAGGGAGTAGCCGCCGAGCATGGCATTGGCGGCGATGATGGGCGATTCCTCGAGGGTGTACTCCTGGGTGGCGAAGGTGGTCTGCGTGGTGCCGTTGTCCTTGCGCACGCCATAGCAAAGGCGGACGGTGGTGCCGACGGGGACGGAGGCGGGGACGTTGACGAAGAAGCGCATCGGCTCGAAGCTCTCGGCGGCGGCGTCGGTGGGGCCGTTGGCGCGCCCAAAGTAGGTGGTGCTGAAGTCGCCCGCGTCGACGAGCGGCTCGCCGTAGGCGCCCTGGGTGATGGTGGCGCCGTCGGAGGTCATGCGGGTGATGCCGGCGGGAATCTGACACCAAGCGTCGGCGTCCTCGTCATAAGCCTCGACCCAGAGACCGCACTGGTTGGCCAAGTTGGAGGCGAAGACAGAGGTGGCGGCGTTGCCGGTGGTGGAGATGGTCACCGGGACCAAGCCCTGATAGAACATATCGGTGTTGAAGTCGGGGCTGCCGTCGCCGACAGTGAAGACATAGCCGGTGACGGGCCAGACGTTCGCGGTGTCCTCGGGCACCGCGCCGCCGGTCGTGCCCTTGAGGACCTGATTGACCAACATCACGGTGGGCTGGGAGGGCAAGTTGTTGGGATCGCGGTAGGTCAGCTGGATGTTGCCGATGTTGCCGCCGAAGCTCGGCGCGCCGTCGGCCCCGCAGGCCCACGTGATGGCCTCGGTCATGTCGCCGGGGCGCACGGTGTAGGCGAAGCGGAGGGTCTGCGCGTTGTCGCCCTGGCCGACATAGAAGGCCACCGCGGAGGAGGTCTCCATCGTCGCGGTCTCGCCCTCGGCCACCTGCCCCGACCCGAGGCCGTCGATGCCCTTGTCGCTGACGCCCTTCAGGGGGATGTTCAGCGTCAGGTAAGGCCGCGTGCCCAGATCGGTGGTGTTGAGGCTGTTCCCGACGAACTCCCAGGCGGACGCCGCACCGGAGAGGTCGGTCAGGCGCACGTCGAAGTAGATCTTCGAGCCGGCCGTCAGTGGCAGGCTCTGCATCGGCTCCGCCGCTACCTTGGTGATCGACTCAATGCGGATATTATTCGCCAGGTGCGTGGTGTCGCCCTGTTGGGCCCAGGCCGTGCCTGCACCGAACAGGCCCAGCGCCGCGCTCATCGCGATCAGGAACAGTTGTTTAGTCTTCATACCGTGTGCCTCGTGGGGAGGGTTCTGTCAGGAAGTGGGTTAGTCTTGGGCGTCGCCGCCCTTGGCGGGGGCCACGGGCTTGCCCGTGGCTTCGGAAAGCATCTGCACCGTCGGCTCCGCAGCGGGGGCCTTCGGCGTCGAGGGGGCGGCGGCCGCCGCCTGGCGGGCGGGGGTCGCGGCGGGGGCGTTCTGCCGCACGGGAAGCCCGGCTTTGCGGGCGGCCTCGTCGGCCTCGGCGCGCAAGGCGTCGTAGGCCCGCGCGTCGGCGTAGGTGCGGTCCCGGATGGCCTTCATGTTGGCCTGGCGTTGGGCCTCGGCGGCCGCGCGGGCCTCCTCGGCGGCCTTGAGCAACCCTTGGTAATGGGCGTGCTTCGCCAACTCGTCCTCAAGGATGGCCTCGGGGGGCTCCTGCTTCATGCGCTTGGCCAACGCCTCCCGATAGAGCGTGCGGAAGCGGTCAGCCTCGTGCTCGGCCTTCTCGGCGGCGGCGTTGAGGGTGAGATAACGGCGCCCGCCCTCCTGGATTTTTTTCAGGTAATCGGCGTCCTGCGCACGGGTCTGCGCATCCGCCAACGGCGGCCGCCCGGCGGGGAACTTCGCGTCCAACGCCGCATACGGATCCTCCGGCGAATCGCCGCACCCTTGATAAAGCACTACGGAAAAAGCAAATAGCGCACACGCGGCGAGGCGCCTCGCCACATGCGGAAGCCAGGCTTCTCGCATACAAATCCTCTTTGCTGACTCAAGCATACGTTGATAAAGTAACACATCGGCCCCCAAACCGCAACCACGAAAACGCGACGCGACGATTTTTTGGCGGATCGATTGGACGCCCCCTCGGGGCGGGGGCGGGGGGAGGCGGTGGCTGGGGCAGGGAGGCGCGCGGTGGGGGATTTGGGCGCGGGAGGCTCGCGGGCTAACGCCGGTCGCTCTGCGGGCTTCGCCCGCTGACCGCTCCCTACCGCCCGCGCCTCCCGCGCTGCCCAAAAAGGGTGCCCGCCCCCCAAAACGGCATCGGCGGCTAAGACACCGAGGCTCAGCGGCCATCCCTCCCCGGCTCAGCGGCTGAGACACTGAGAGTCGGCGGCTGATCCACCGAGAGACGGCGGCCACCTCTGGGCGAGGCTCCGTCCTTCACGTCCTTCGGGACCTTCAGATCCCTCACGTCCTTCGGGCAGGAAAGGACCTGAAAGACCTGAAGGACGAAAAGGACCTGAAGGACACCCGAGGAGAGATGGCCGCCGAGGCTCCGCGAAGACGCGGCCGCGCCGGGACACGTCGGCGCTAACGCCGGGCACATCCGTGCCCTCCCGCGCCGAGTGCCCCGGCTTCCGAGGGGAAGTGCCCCGGCTTCGGGGGAGAGGGGGCCTCGCCTCTGCGGCGCGAAGGCGGCGGGCGGGAGGGCGAAACAAGGGGGCGTCTCCGCCCCCGACGCTTTCGCCCGGCGTTAGCCCGCCGTCCTTCGCGCACCCTCGCGTCCTCGCGGAAGAAACACCCCGGCGGCTGGAGCAGGGAGGCGCGCGGTGGGGGATTTACACCGCAAAGAGGGCGCGGGAGGCTCGCGGGCTAACGCCGGTCGCTCTGCGGGCTTCGCCCGCTGACCGCTCCCTACCGCCCGCGCCTCCCGCGCTGCCCAAAAAGGGTGGCCGCCCCCCAAAACGGCATCGGCGGCTAACGCACCGAGGCTCGGCGGCCATCCCTCCCCGGCTCAGCCGCCGATCCACCGAGAGACGGCGGCTGAGGCACCGAGAGACGGCAGCCACCTCTGGGCGGGGCCCCGTCCTTCACGTCCTTCGGGTCCTTCAGGTCCCTCACGTCCTTCGGGCGGAAAAGGACCTGAAAGACCTGAAGGACGAAAAGGACCTGAAGGACACCCGAGGAGAAAGGGCCGCCATCGCGCCGAGTGCCCCGGCTTCGGGGGAGAGGGCGCCTTGCCTCTGCGGCGCGAAGGCGGTGGGCGGGAGGGCGAAACAAGGGGGCGGCTCCGCCCCCGCCGCTTTCGCCCGGCGGTAGCCCGCCGTCCTTCGCGCGCCCTCGCGTCCTCGCGGGAAAAAAGCCCCCGGCGGCCGACGCGCCAAAGGGCGGCGGCTGAGGCTAGGAGGGGCGGGGGGCGGGCACAAAAAAAGCCCCCGACCGTCTTGGTCGGGGGCTTTGTGCGGTCGCGGGGCTCACTCCTTGCGGCGCAGCTGGGCCTCGCGCTTCTGGGAGAGGAGGACGGCGCGGAAGAACTTGCATTCCGTGCGGAGGATGAGGAGGCGCTCGCCGTTCACGTCCTCGGGCTGGAGGCTCTGGATGAAGCGCCACTCGGGGTCGTCGAGGGATTCCTTGCCGAGGAGGACGAGTGCGCCGTCGCCGCGGATCTGGCGGATGGGGGTCTGGGCGTCGGTGAGGGCGACGCTGACGGCGGGGAGGGTCTCGCCCTCGCCTTCCTGGTGGGTGCCCACGAGGGTGAAGCGGAGGGAGAGGTCGGTGGCGTCGTAGTCGGCGGCGTCGAAGCCGAGCCAGTATTTCTCGGAGGCGGTGACGCCGTCGGCGGCGGTCTGGGCGAGGATGGCGGCGGGGTCGCTCTCCAGGAGCCAGTCGAGGAAGCCGCCGTCGGCGGATTCGAGGGCGCCGGCCTGCTGGAGTTTGGCGGCGTCGGGGGTGTAGACAAGGGTGAGGACGTAGTCGGTGTCGCCTTGGAGGGTGGCGGCGTCGATGGTGGTCTGGGGGGTGGCGGCGAGGGTGCCGGCGGCGTTGACGGCGTAGCGGGTGGCGCGGGCGACCTGCGGGGTGAAGGGCTGGCCGTTCTTGGTGATGCCTTGGAGGGTGAACCAGCGTTCGTCCCACGGCTCGGAGACGGCGAGGGTGAGGGCATCGCCGTCGCGGCCGGTGGCGGCGACGGAGCGACCGTTGGCGCCGGTGGCGCCGACGCTGAGGGCGAGGGCGCCGTTGCCGCCGAGGAGCTGGGCGGTGACGGAGTAGGAGGTGGTGAAGGGGATGACGTACTCGACGTAGGGCTGGCGGAAGGTCCACGTGCCGTCGGAGAAGGCGTTGGCGCCGGGGAAGGTGTTGGCGGCGGAGGTGCCGACGGAGTCGACATACCAGAGCAGGGAGGAGGAGCCGTCGGCCTTGCGCCAGTCGACGAACTGCATGGAGGCGATGGAGGCGCCGACGCTGGCGGGATAGCCCGTGTACGCGCGGACGGTGTTGGCGGCGGCGTGGTTGACGTTCTCGGACTCGACGGCGACGGCGAGGCGGGCGGCGACGGTGGAGGTGTCGAAGCCGGGCGCCTTGGGGGGCTGGACGAAGAGGACCTCGTCGGAGACGACGCCGTTGTTGCGGACGAGGGCGACGGCGAAGACGGTGCCGAGCGTGTGGTCGGCGGTGGCGGCGAGGGTGTCGGGGAGGTCGGCCTCGAAGAACTCCGCGGTGGCGGGGAGCCAGGTGAAGGAATTGAGGGAGTCTTCGGTGCCGGTGTAGGGATTGCGGTGGAAGTTGCCGAGCTGGTCGTAGCCGAAGCCGTGGTCGGTGGAGGTGGTTACGACGTAGTAGTCAAGGTCGTAGAAGGCGGTGTTGGCGCCGGCGGCGGTGGTGTCGTAAGCGGGGCGGATGCGGCGATAGGGGACCCAGCCGGTGAGGGGGAAGGAGCGATGCTCCGTCCACTGGAGGGGCGTGGAGGGGTCGGCGGAGGCCAAGGGCAGGGGGGCGTACTTGGTGACGATGCGCCAGCCGTCGAGGGTCTCGCGGGGGAGGAAGCGCCGATCCGCGCGGGTGAGGTCGGCGGGGTGGACGTAGTTGCCGGAGCCGTCGTCAAGGTAGGAGGCGGTCATGGCGAGCTCGACGGCGGAGGGGATGGCGTTGCCCTCGGCGTCGCGGCGCTGGAAGGGGCGGATCTCGTTGAGCCAGACGCCATTCTGCCCGAGGGCATAGACCCAGGCATAGGGGGAGACGCCGGCCTCCTCGGAGGCGGAGACGGCGTTGACGTTGGAGGATTCGTCGGGGACGTACCAGGGGCAATAGCCGGGGAAGGCCTCGGAGGTGAAGTTGGAGATGCCCTGGACGTCGTAGATCAGGTTCTGGCCGGGGTCGGCGAGGATGATGGCGAAGCGGAGGATGGCGCCGTCCTGCCAGAGGGAGCGGTCGGTCATCGGGATGGTGGCGGTGTAGGGGAGGAGGTCGTCGGCGTCATTCGCGAGGGCGAAGGAGCCATCGGCGAGGGCGGCGTCGAGCTCGGTCTGGGTCATGGTGCGGTAGGAGAGGCGGAGGCTCTCGCCGTAGTCGGAGGGGAGGCCACCGGTGGGGGCGGGGGTGAGGGCCTGGCCGGGGCCGCAGTAGCCCTGGAGGGTCATGGGGATGATGCCGGCGGCGTTGTAGAGGACGTTGCCGCCGCTGCCGCCCTGGGCGATGCCGACGTTGCGCTGGAGGTCGCGGCGGAACTGGGTGAGGTTGAGCGGGGTGAGGTTCTCGGCGACGGAGACGTTGCCGACCCACCGCTCGATCGACCAGGCGTTGAGGAAGTTCCCGCGATTGACGAGTGCGGAATTGGCGAGGGTGGCGTCGAAGAGGTTGGTCGGCACCTTGTTGCGGGGGATGAGGGTCCAGACGAGGAAGGGACGGAGGGTGGCGCCGGAGGCGGCGAGGTTGCCGTAGACATCCTCAAGGGTGGAGCCGATGCGGGTGCCGCCGACGAGGCCCAGCTCGGGGTCGAGGACGGCGGTCATGCCGATGGTGTCGCCGACGGTGGGCTGGTAGAGCCAGCCGTGGACGTTGGCGTTGTCGCCGTTGGCGTCGCCGTTCTCATCGGACCAGATGGGGAGGGAGACCGCACCGCCGCCCTTGTCGGGGTCGGGGGTCACGCCATCCGCGTCGAAGGCGAAGAGGGTCTGGGTGACGAGCCAGGCGCCGGCGCCGATGTTGCCCTGCGTGAAGGAGACGGTAACAGCGTTCTGGGCGGAGGAGGGTTCGTCGACGAAGAGGAGGGTGACCACGAAGTCGTCGCGGTCGGCGAAGGTGCCGTCGCCGTCCTCGAAGTCCAGGTTGAAGCGGATGACGCCGGTGGGCTCGACGGTAACGGTGCCGTCGGCGTTGGTGACGGTGCGGGTCTCAAGGGAGGCGCGGCCGCCGAGGGTGAGCCACTGGTTGAGGCGGATGGCCTGGCGGGCGGCCTCGTCGGTGGCGGCCTGCTCCATCGCGGTGAGGCGCTCCCACTCGTCTGTAACAGTGGCCTGGGAGAGGACGCCATTGGCGCCGCCGATGAGCATCACGTGGCCGATGAGGTCGGGCGGGAGCGTGATGGAGTCGAAGCAGTAGCCGGTGCGGGGGCGATAGGAGAAGACGACGTTGCGGTCGGCGGAGTAGACCCACTCGCCGCCGGAGAGGGAGAGGGTGGCGTTGGTGGTGATACCGGCGGCGGCGGCGCTCTCGAAGAAACCGGGCACCATCTGATAACCGCAGAGGCCGGAGCCGAAGGCGGCGTTGCGCAGGGAGGAGGTGAAGGTAACCTGGTTCCAGTCGGGGCGGGTGTCGGGGCGGATGCCCTCGTTGTCCGCGTCGCGGCTCTCATCGGTGAAGGCCCACTGGGTGCGCATGGAGACGTCGGAGGAGATGCGGCCGACGTTGGAGCCGTCGTCATAGACGAGCTGGCCGACGAGCTGGACGGAGCCGGCCTTGGTGTTGGAGTCGGTGACGCCGGGGACGACGTAGGAGGTGGCGTCCAGCAGCCAACCATTCTCGGTGAGGGAGGCGGGACGGGGCACCTCGGTGTCGCCATCGGCATCCACGCCCGTCCAGACGCCGCCCTCGCCCGCGCCGCAGGGGCGGTGGAGGACGTAGGCCGAGACAGGGGAGAGGTTCTGCGTGATGGTCGCGGTGTAATAGTGATAGGCGGTGGAGCCGGACTCGGCGGTACGCGTGGCGGGAAGCGAGGTGGCGAGCATGGAGGCGCCGGTTTGCTCATAGTAGCGAACGAACCAGCCGATGCCGTCGACGGCGGGGACGCCGGCGTCGAGGATGCCTTGGCGGAGGTTGGGGAGGACGGCCTCGACATAGGGCTCGGAGCCATCGGCCTGGGCAGGGTTCACCTCGCTGAGCCAGGCGGCCTGGGGCGGCGTGCTGTAAAGGTAGAAGTAGGGGATGGTGTTCTCGGCGGGCTTGGAGGCGTTGAGGTCGGCCAAGGGCGCGTACCACGTGGGATAGGCGAAGACGCCGGGGAGCTCGCCGGGGAGGGCCTGGCGGAGGAGGAAGGAGACGGTCTCGTTGCCGCGGTCGGCGGGGACGGTAACAGTGTAGACGCCCCAGGCGATGTAGGGGATGGCGGGCTCCTTCTTCGTGGCGGTGGCGGCGGTGCCGTTATAGCCGGCGGCGCGGGCGTAGGAGTCGGCGAGGATGCCGACGAGGGAGGGGTCGGAGAGGCGACCGTCGGCGCCGGAGCGGAGCTCGACGTAGCGGGTGCCGGCGTTGGGGCCGAGGACGGTGGCGAGGGTGTTGGTGGCGGCGGCGTATTCCATGCCTTCGAGGGCGACGGTTACGGGGTCGGCCGGATCGGCGTCGGGATCGGTGACGGCGGGGGTGTAGGTGAAGTTGGCGCCTGTCCAACCGGCAGCGATGCCATCCATCGCGGTGGGCTCGGCGGCGTGGACGGGGTCGGGATAGAGGATGAGGACGGAGGAGAGGGTGGCGCCGGCCTGGGCGAGCGTGGCGGCGTCATAGCTTGCCGTGAAGCCGAAGCCGCTGCCCCACCAGGGCTGGCTCTGGGAGGAGCCGGTGAGGGCGTCGCCGCAGAAGGGGGCGACATTGGTGATGATGCCGCGGGCGTCCTCGGCGCGGAGGGCGAAGGTAACGCGGGCCTCGGCGCCGTAACGGAGGTCGGAGGAGGGGTTGCCCACCGGATAGAGGAGCGCCTCGATGTCAAAGGTGGTGGCGTCGGCGGGGACGGTGACGGCGCACCAACCCTCATCGTCGGGGGTGCCGAGGGTCAGGCCGGGGAATTGGTCGCCGAGGATGTCGGGGTCGGTGAAGTAGGAGCCGTCGCCCTCGGGGTTGCGCATACGGACGGAGACGGACGCGATGACATGGAAGGGAAGGGCGGCGTAGGTGAGGCGGACGTGCGGCTCACCGCTGCTGTCGACGGACCACGAGGTGGGGGAGGCGCGGCCGGCGCGGCGGGTGGAGACGACGGCGCCATCCTCCAAGACCTCCAAGGTGTGCTGGCCGAGGCCGGCGAGGATGGTGGAGGTGACGGAGCACTGGGAGAGGCCGCTGTAAGGGACGAGGTATTGGTCGGGGTTGATCTGGCGGGGGGTCACCTGGACGACGGGGCGGAGGCTGGCATCGGCGCCATCCGGCTCGGGGAAGCGGGTGTCGACGGTGGGATTGTTGTCGGCGTCCCAGTCGCCGGTGAGGATATGGGTGAGGTCGGTGGGGCCGTTGTCGCACACGCCCTCGATGGCGTTGCGGCGGGTGACCCACTTGCCGCCCATGTCGACGGTGGCAATGGAGTTGGGATAGGAGCCGGTGTTCTGGTCGTTGTCCTGGACGTAGCGGTCGTTGGTGCCGGTGCGGGAGTAACGGTCGTTGGCGTCGGCCTTGTAGACATCGGCGACGGCGAGGCGGCGGGCGTGCTCGCGGGCGGAGATGTTGACGTCGTCATAGGTAACGGTCTCGGCGTCCCAGTCCGTGTCCAGGAAGGCTTGGTACCACTCGGAGCCGAAGCCGCCGGTTACGTAGGCGCCTTGGTAAACGGCATGGAGCTCCTCTAGCTCATCCTGGGTGGATTGGGCGGAGTTGTTGCCGATGGCCGTGCTGAAGACGACGATGTGCTCGGCGCCGCCGGTGGGGCGGTAGAGCAGGAGGCTGGAGGCGCCGCCGGAGCCGGGGAAGAAATAGGTGTAGTCCCCCGCGAGGCCGGCATTCTTGTAGGGCTTGCGGTCGGTGTGCTGCGTGCCGCCCTCACGGTAGTAGAGGGCGCAATTGTTGTCGTAGGCGGTGTAGAAGGAGCGGTTGGCGGAGGTGCCCGCGGTCACGCCGCGGCGGGAGGGGACGGCGCCGGGGTCGGGGGCCTCAAGCGCCACGCCATCGGCGATGGCGGATCCCTCGGCGGTCTGCGGGATCTGCATCACCACGGAGGGCTCGGTGGTGTTGCGCAGGGTGACGGCGGCACGCCAACCGGCGAGATCGAGGGAGACGGGGGCGCAGATCTCGACGAAGTTGGCCAGGCTGGGGTTGGCGTTCCCGGGGTCGGCGAGGTTGAACTCGTTGATGAAGACCTCGCCGGGGATGCAGGAGTAGACCCAATAATAGGGGGAGAAGAAGTCGGCGCCGACGGGATCCTCGTCCGCGGCGAGGTCGGCGTTCTTGTGGGCGCGGATCTCGGCGTTGAGGTTACGGGGGAAGTACCACGGATATTCGGTGTAGTCGGCGGGGGAGATCTGGGTGTAGAACCACTGGTCGCTCTCGGCGCTCTGGTAGACGGCCCAAGCGGTGTAGCGGACGAGGGAGTTGGGGGGGAGGCTGGGGAGGCCGGTGCTGGAGAGATCGCCGAAGAAGTGTTGGTCGTCATCGGCGGGGCCCCGGGTGAGCTCGACGGTGTTGGGGAGGCCGAGGGCGAGCAGCTCATCGGACGTGAGCGGGCCCGGCTGGCCGTCGGGGTCGAGCCGGTCGAAGCTGTCGCTGAGGCTGAACCAGGCGGAGAGGGGCCAGGCGTCAAGTTTGTTGGTGTCCCAGGCGAAGACGGGCGAGGAGGTGGTGGCCGTGACGCTGTGCCCGAGGATGTCCTGATATGTGTAGTTGGTGGTGAAGCGGGAGAGGCCGTCCACGCCGCCCACGGTCTGCGGGTCATACGTGAGGAAGACGCGGATGGTGTCGGGCTTGAGGAGCTGCTGGCGGCCAAGGGTGACCATCGTGCGCAGGACGGGCGTGTCGCTCACCGGCTGCGAGAGCGGGGAGGTGGGATCGAAGGCGGAGGGGATGTTCTCGCCCGCGGCGTTGGAGAAGGCGACGGACTCGACGCGCAGCGTGGGCTGCACGGGGTCGCTCACGGCCAGGCGGTCAATCAGGACGCGGCCGTGGTTGACGTGGTCGCCGAAGGCGTCGGTGTCCGTGCCGTCGCCATCCAGATAGACCTGGAAGCGGATGCGGCGGATGTCGCCGGCGCGGAAGTCCGTGTTCCCGGAGGTAAGGTCGGGCGTGAGGTCGGCGTTGGGCCGCTGCATATAGCGGGTGAACTTGGAGAGGTCGACGTCGTAGACGTTGTAGACGGTGTTGGTGACCTCGACGTAGGTAACGACCTGGAAGTCCGTGGCGTCGCTCTCCGCGCTCTCGGAGGCGAAGAGGTAGAGGCGCACGGGGTTGGCCTGGGGCTCGGAGAGGCGGGCGGCGAAGGTAACGCGGCCGACGCCGTTCTCAAGGGGCGGGGAGTTGAGGAGGCTCGTGCTCTGGTTCGGCTCGGTGTCGTCGGCCTCCGTGGTGTCGTTGAACTGGAAAGCACGGGTGAGGGAGCTCTTCTCGGCGAAGGTTTCCTCAGGCGGCTCGGCGGTGCCGGTGGCCGCGCGATCCTTCCAGTAAAGATAGCTGATGGGGGAGTCGGTGAGCAGGACGTTGATGGCGGTCCAGGAGGCGAGGGTGCCGGCCTGGTTGTCCGTCACCGTGAAGTCATCGATGTAGACATAAGGGTCGTAGCTGCGGTCGTTGACGCGATCGGCGGGGATGACCATGACCAGGCGGAGGATGCCGCTGACGCCAACGAGCTCCTCGCCGTTGTTGCGGGGGGTGATGCTGGCGGTGCTCCACTCACCGGCGGTGTTGTGCAGCTCGACGGGGTCGGAGACGTTGACCCAGCCGCTGGGCGGCTTGTTGAGGAAGTTGTTGGTGTAGCGCGCGACGTTGAGATACTGCAGCATGACGTAGACGGAGGGGAGCGCGCCTTGGTCGCCGTACTCGTCCTGCGAGGGAATGCGATAGCGGAAGGAGACCGCGCCGAAGCCGTCGCCGTCGCTCCACGGGCCATACAGCGCCAGAGAGCTGCCGGTGTTGTAATAGTCCGCGCCGGGGCCGAGCACCTCGCCGGAGAGGCCGTCGGAGGTGTTCTGACGGGAGCGCTGGAGCAGGACGCACTGCTCGCCGCGGTAGTTGGCGGCGGAGACGTTCAGTTGGTTGTCGTCCACCGGGCGGATCCAGAGGCCGACGCCCGCGAAGCCGTTGGCGGAGACGAAACCTGCGTCGGTGAACGTGGGGACACG
The DNA here is from genome assembly GCA_949288955.1 of uncultured Lentisphaeraceae bacterium. Taxonomy (GTDB): domain Bacteria; phylum Verrucomicrobiota; class Kiritimatiellia; order RFP12; family DVOR01; genus Spyradenecus. The sequence goes on along the minus strand of CASEMS010000036.1, from coordinate 19,065 downwards.
CTCATCGCCGTTGCGATTCGCGTCGTTGCCGCACCAGGAAGAGACGGCGAGATTGTCGATGAAGATGTTGCTCTCCTCGTTGGCGGGGGCGATGTGGAGCTCCGCGTTGGCGGCACCGACGGTTACGGTGATGGGGACGTCCGTCTCGGCGGCGGAGAAGAGGCGCTCGAAGGCATCACCGGTGCCGTCCAACCCCTTGGCCCAAACCTTCACCTGCCCGGCGGCCTCGGCGCTGGGGGTCTTGCGGATGATACGCAGATAGGCGGAGTTCTGCGAGTCGGAGGTGAACGTCCAAGAGCAACCGTTGGCCCAGGCAGGGGCGGACGGCTCCTGCGCGCGGACGGCGTCGGGGGAGACGGGCGAGCCGCTGTAGTCGTTGCCCATGGCAAGACGGCGCGAGACAAAGCGGAAGGTGGGGCGGCACTCCGCCGAACCCACGGCGGCCAAAAGCGGGGTCGTGCCCGCCAACAGGGGCGTGGAGGAGTAGAACTGCGCCGTGAGGGTGGTGGCGGTGTTGTTGTTGGCGGAACCGGCGGCCAGATAGCCATCGGCGGTGACCCAGAGGCCATAGGTTCTGCCGCTCAGCGAATTGCCGATGGCGTAATAGCCGTCGGTGGAGGCCGCGCCGCCGAGGGTGGTGGAGATCGCGATGCGCGTGGGCGTGGAGCCCTGCCACTGATAGAGCTCGGCGACCACGCTGGCCTGCGGCTCGTCCTCGTCGGTGGAACCGCCGGAGGCGGCGCGGAAGTCCACGATCTGCGTGACGCGCAGCTCGTAGGTGCGATTGTTGAGCGCATCCTCAAGGTAATAGGAGACGGAATAGCCGGAGGCGGCGCAATTGCGCGAGGGGTTGTCAATCTGCACACCCGCGGCGACGCCGTAGCAATCGCCTAGAAGCGAAGGGCTGGCGGCGTCGAGGAGGCGCACCCGGTGGCCGATGTCGTAGGGGATGGAGAGGCCCAGGGTGAAGGAGACGGCACCGACGCCGTTGAGTGTTACGCCGCGGCCGCCATCACTGCGGGGCCAGACACCCTGCCCCTCGCCACGCAGACGGAGCTGGGCGTCTGGGCTGTAGGTGCCATCGGGAAGACGCGTCCAGGAGCGGCGGAGAACCACTTCGGCGCCTTTGGCGAACTCGACGTAGGTGGAATAATCGCTGTCCGTCTCACCTTCGCGCAGGTAACGCGGGTCGGCACGATCGCCACCGGCGCCCCACTGGCGGAAATTGCTGCGGGCGATGTAGGTGCCATCCTGCATGAAGAAGGGATACTCGCCGCGCTGGATGTCGCCGCGGCCGACGGCGAAGGTCTCGGTGAAGGAGGTGGTGTCGGCGAGGGGGCCTTCGTCGGGGATCCAGCCGTCGTCGACGATGGCGCTCGACGTACCGCTTCCAACCGTGCAGTCGAAGTCGGCGGTGCGGGAGTGGACGTTCTCGCGGAACTCGGTGGAGGCGAAGCGGTCGGAGGTGGCATACCACGTGTTGAAGTCCTGCCAGTAGGAGCCGCAGAGGCTGTATTCCGGGGAGGTCTCGGAGGCGAGGTTCAGCTCCACGGTGATGTGGGAGTTGGGCACCGTCGCCAAAGGCACCACGATGGGCACGGCATCGGCCTCGGAGGCGGCCAAGGCGAGGGCGTCGGTTACGGCGGGGACGGCCTCGATGGTCGGGGGCATGGCACCGGGCGCAGCGGCGGCGTTCTGGCCATACCAACGGGTCGCGCCATCGGCGTCCGTCACGCAGACCTTGAAGGAGAGGTACTGCGTCTCGAAGATTTCGTCGCCCTCGTCATCCGGGTCAGGGTCATAGGCCCAGGCATAGACGGCATCCTCGTCGTCCGTCAGGCGCAGGACGCGCGAGAGGTCGGTGCGCCAACGGTGGGGGCCGCGGGAGGCGGGCAGAAGCGGCACGTCGAGGGTCTGGATGGTGTACGGATGCTGGTCGGTGCCGATGCCGCCGCGATAGGTGATGCGCAGGAAGGCGGACTCATCCAGCGTCTGATGCTCGCGGACGTCCACGAGGAAGGGCTTCTGGACGGTCGTGGTCTGGCCGGACTCCTGCTGGATGGTTACAGGATAGGTGGTGAGCGTGCCCTCGACGCGCTCACGGGCGTCGATCTCCTCGCGGCCCGCGGCGAAGGAGCCGAGGATGGCGTAGTCGAGCGCCAGGTCATAGACGCCGGGGCGCAGACCGGAGACCGTGCCGTCGGCGGCCAGGAAGAAGGCGCTCTCGGCGGCGTTGACGGTGCCGTCGGGGTTCATCAGCAGGGTTCCGGGGGTGAAGGCGGCGGAGAAGGTGGCGTTGCCCGAGGAGGATTCGGAGACGGTGACGGCGGCGTCGCGCCAGACGCGGGTGGTGTCGCCCTCGGCGCGGCGGCGCAGACGCATGGCGGCCTCATAGCCGCGCGGTTGCTCCTTGGCGTCGCCCTCGGCGCGGAAGAGCACCTCGAAGGGCTCGGTGGCGTAAGGCTCGGCGGCGGCGGAGGAGGCCGAGACGCAGATCGGCACCCCGAAGTCAGCCTTGGGCGCGGCAGAGCGGACAATCAGGTCGCGGATGGCGACGGTGCCGAGGTTGGCCTGGCCCTCGCCGAGGGACTGGGTGGTGCGGACGATGCGGAAGCGCGTGGCGGCGTTGCCGGAGGGCGCCTGACCCTCGAAGTCCACCGTGTAGTCATTGAAGCCGGAGGCGGCGAGGGTGATACGCTCCACCTCCGCCCAGCGCGTGCCACCGTCGGTGGAGCACTGGACGAGCAGCTCCTGCGGCGTGCCGTCGGGGTCGGAGCCGGGGACGGCGGCCTGGAAGGAGACGGAGGCGATGCCGTCGGGATAGAGGGGGGACTCGACGCGCGGATAGTCGGAGTAGCCGGAGGCGTCGCCGCCGATCGCGTTGAGGAGGTGGAGGCCGCCGTTGCCGTTGTTGGAGTCGCCCACCGCGCCGCCGCGGATGCGCCACGTGGCGGCCATTCCCTCCTGGTTGGGCATGGCCGCGAGGCGGAAGGCGAAGCGCTCGCCGAGGGAGCGGATGGAGTCGCTGTCCGACACGGCCGCGTCCCAGTCCACCGCGTCGTCGGTCTCGGGCACCCAGAGGCGGACGTCGGTGAAGGACAGCTTGCGGCCGAGATCCTGGATGTCGGAGATGCGGGCGAAGGAGCCGAGGCCGTAACGGCTGGCCGCGTACCATTCGTAGGTGGCCTCGCCATTAAGGAGGGAGCGGAGCATCGCGTACTGGCCGTCGGGGTCGGCCTCGATGTCGGCGATGGCATAGGCGGGGCTGAGGAAGGTGCACTCCCAACGCGCGGGGTCGGCCACGCGGCCCGGGGCGAGGTAATCGGCGTAGTCTTGGCCGAGGGCGTTGGTCGTGGAGCGGGAGGCGACGCCGGCGTAGTTGAGCTGGGTGGGGTCGGTCTGGCTGATGGCGACGCCGGTGGCCGAGGTGGTCGCCTGCGGCATCGGGTAGAAGGCGGTGGTCATCGGGGTGCCGCTGGCGTCGCGGTAAGGCGCGTCGCGGGTGAGGGCGATGGAACCGTCGAAGGCGGTGGCCGGGCCGCGGTGGGCGCGGTACATCAGGCGGGCGGGGCTGGCGTTCGCGGGGATGTCGCCATAGGCGGAGGAGCCGGCCGAGCGGGGGATGGAGACGGTAACCTTCACGCGCACATACTCGGTGGCGTCGGTGACGGGGCCGCCGGTCTTGGAGTTGCCCGTGCCGTCGGCACCCGCGTCGATGAGGGTGAGGGCATAGGAGACGTTGGAGGATTGGACCGTGCCTTGCGCCCGCACGGCGGGCCCTGCAAGCAGGCCCGCCGCGAGTGCGCAAAGCGCCAGAGTTCGGAAGCGTGTGGTCATGGTTCGCTCAGTCCAGTTTTTCGCCGGAGGCGTTCAGGCCGCCGGAGCCATACCATTTGGAAAGTGCCTGCCGTTTGCCGTCGTCCGGTTCCTCGGGGTCGGCCGAAGGGTCGCGGATGGATTCCACGTGTCCGTCGGCGAAGCAGACGTGCGCGAACATCGCGCCGTTCTCGTCGTGGTTGAAGCCCATGCTCTCGTCGCCCTCGTCCCAGTCCCACACCTGGTCACCCTCCAGCGAGTTGTTCTGGCTGAGAGCCTCGTTGTCCAGATCCAGCTCCACGATGAGGGCGGTCATCGCGGGCATGGCGGTGCCCTTGTTCCGGTCGTTGCTGTCGATGCGGGGGTTGAGGTCGGAGGCGCCCAGGCGGATGGCGGTGTGCGCGTACTTCGCGCTGGGGTGGCAATAATCCTTCTCGGTGCCGCCGACCTTGTAGCAATCGGTCTCGTAGAGGTCGTCGTCGGTGCCGGTGATGACGTTCATGGCGTAGGCGCGCGCCACGTCGCGCGGGGCGACGCCGAACTTCTCCAACGCGCGGTCCTCGAAGGTCGGGTTCTTGAAGCAGTCCAGATCGCCGCCCACGTAGGCATAAAGGCAGCCATTGACGATCGCCACCTGCGCCTGCGACCACATATCCGTGGCCTTCGCCTGCCAATTCGCGGGGCGGGCGCCGAGGCCCCCCTCCTGGCTGCGCGAGCTGAAGCAGAGGCAGCACCCCTCCTCGTTCACCTCGTCGCCCTCATAGCCGCCGTTGCCGTTGGAGTGGCCGATGCCGCCCAGCTGGTCATCCGGCCGATGGTTGCCGTCGCCGATCTCGTCCTCGGCCTCGAGGTCGCCCTTCGAGCGCGGGCAATCATGCTCAAAGTAGACCCACCCCCGCGCGCGGCCATAGCGCCGCTCCGGCGACCCATTGACGACGGGCGTGAACTCGATGAAATAACCCCCCGCCGCGGGATAGCAGTTCCCGTGCTCCGAGCGATAGGTGAGGGCCGCGCGGCCCAGACGCATCAGGTTGTTCCGCGACGCCGCCGCGTCGCCGGCCTTCAGGAAACTCCCGACCGCCGGCACCAGCGCCACCGCCAACACGCCAATAATCACGATAACGACCAAGAGCTCGATCATCGTGAAGCCTCGCTTCCAAGCGAACCGTCTCATGTGCAAACCTTTCACGTTGGAAATAGTATAGAGGAATCCTTGGGGGAAGGGCAAGGGTTTTCTTGCGATTGGCGCGAGAACGGCGGCAAAGGCCCCCCAAGAAAGGGGCATGGGGAGGCGCCCCGCGCCTCACCCGATCAGGCGCAGCGCCTTCCAACGACCGCGGAGGAAGCGGACGAGCAGCCCGCCGCCGGCGACCATGACATAGCCCAGCATCGTCAGCCACAGCACCGTGATGTGGCACCCCAGCCAATAGCACAGGAAGAGCGCCGGCATCCAGAGCAGCACCGCCACGCCGCCCACCCACCACACCACGAACCGCGTGTCCCCCGCGCCCTTCAGCGCGCCGCCGAGGACGATGTTGAGCACGTCGAAGAAGGCCCACGCCAGGAAGATGGCGATCAACGTCTGCCCCAGACCCTCGTAGGCCTCGTAGGCGAAAGGGGCGCCGGCGGGGTAGAAGAGGCGCAGGATGGGGCCGCACAGCCCGCCGATCACCGCCACGCACAGAAGCACGTAGAGCCAGCCCAGCACAAGCGTGTTGCGCCCGCCGCGCGCCGCGCCCTCGGGATCCTTGTCGCCCATCCGCTGCCCCACCACGATGCTCGCCGCCATCCCGATGCCCATCAGCGGCGCGAAGACCAGCTGGTTGATGGCGAAGGCGATGTTGCTGGCCGCGAACTCCAGGTCCGGCAGCCACCCCGTTACGAAGGTGAAGACCGTGAAGGTGCCCACGTCGAGCAGCACATGGCCGCCGTTCGGCACCCCGAAGCGCACGATCCGCAGCGCCAACGGCGCCTTCCACGCCAGCACCACGTTGCGCCGACGCCGCGTCGCGAAATGCGGCTCCCGCAGCACCGCCCCCGCCAGGATCGCCAGAATCAGGAACTGCCCGATCGCCGTCGCCACCCCCGCGCCCACGATCCCCATCTCCGGCACCGGCCCCCACCCCCAGATGAAGAGCGGGTCCAGCACGATGTTCGCCACGTTGCCGATCAGGTTGGCCGCCATCACCAGGCGCGTCCGCCCACGCCCCGCGAAAAAGCCGCTCAGCGCCGCCCCGAAGGGCAACGCCAGATTCGCCGCCACCAACGTCAGATAATACCGCTTCTCCTCCGCCAGCACCGCCGGCGCGTGCCCCACCACGTCGAAAAGCCAGAACCCCACCGGCAGCGACAGCGCCAACAGCGGCACGCACAGCAGCGACAGCCACAGCCCCTGCCCCGCCGCGCGCGCGCATGCCGCACGCGCACCCGCCCCGGCATACTGCGCCACGAAGGTCCCCGAATAGGCCACCACGTTCTGCAACAGCGCCACCACCATGAACGCCACCAGCCCCGCCGGCAACGCCGCCTGGATGCTCACCGCGCTGTAGCGCGACAGGAACATCCGGTCCACGAACATCATCAGCGCGTTCCCCGTCATCGCCAGCACCAACGGCCACGCGATCCGGGCGCACTCCATCAAGCTGCCCTTCTTCATGCTCGCCATTCTATCACACCTGCGCCCACAGGTGCCCCGCCCGCGACATTGGGGCAGGACACAACAAGGGGAGGGCCAGACCGGCCCTCCCCTCATGTGCCGCCGGTGGCGCGGCACGCATCACACACGAACCGCGCGGCTCAGCGCACGCGGCGGCGAAGCGCCACCCCCGCGACGCCCAGCGCCAGCAACGCCAACGCCGTCGGCTCAGGCGCAGGGTGCCAATACGTGCCCCACATCCACGTAGGGTCGATGTACTGACCGGGAAGCGGACCACCATCAGGCCCGACCCACTGATTGCCACCAACTTCCAGATAACCATTCGTCACTGGCTGTCCCCCAACGGCACCGGCCTGCGCCACCTTGTACTGCGTAGCATCTTCGACTTTCTTGTTGTTGAAGATGACAAGGTAGTAATAACCGCTCTGCAACGCCTGCTCGCCGAACCCGACACTGTTCTTGAAACCCGTGTCCGAATCCGACTCAGCCGGGCCTTTGATCACCTGAGTACCGCTAACCGTGGCAGACTGAAAGGACGAACCCGCCGTATCCCCCTCCGCACTACTATTATGGCCATAGCCTTGGCCAACCCCATCCTTACCGGAACCATTGACAGCCGTGACAGCCTGGGTGCCGGAGGTCAACTGGGAGGTCGAATAAACCAAGTAAATCGCGGAGTTGCCCTCGCCCTCCCAGCTTCCCGCGCCATTGGAGTTCCACCGCCACGTAACCGTGATGGCGGAGGCCGTTCCGACAGCCATCACTCCCAACAATGCCAACAGACCTTTTCGCATGGTTGTTCTCCTTGTCTCAAAGTTTAATGGGTTGCACGCGGGCTCATTGCGCACGATAGAAGTAGAAGGCCTCGCCAGGGGCGATGGTGCGCTGCTCGGCCGTCACCGTCGACTCCGTGGACGCATCCGCGGGGATGGCCACGCCGGTGTCGGGCAGGTAGAGAATCCACTTGCCAGGGTTGGAGGCGTTCTTGTAGTAGATATAGGTGAGATACTCGCCGGAACCCTCCTGGACGCGGAGCAACTGGTCGCCGTTCTGCAGTTCGGCGATGGCGTAGATGTCCACGGGCTCGGAGGTGTTGTTGCCATAGGCAAACATGCCCACGGCAGGGTTGGAGACGATATAACCCTCCGTCTCCACCTGCTCACCGCAGAAAATCGTCTCGGAGCGCGCCGCATCCGCCGTGGTTTCCGTGCCAAAAGCCGGCCACGACCACGAAAAACCCACCGCTTTCAGCCAGAGGCGTGCGCCATTGTGGAGCAAATCCGTGCCCGAACCCGCCCCCGTGGTGGGCACCCACTCCAACTGACCCGCCGTGTTCTGCTGCAACTTCCACGACGTGTTCGGGGCGCACCCCTCTTCGGTCGCGTTGTTCTCGATGGTAAGCGAGGTAGATTCGGAGAAGCCCGCGGTGGTGGGCGGGAGGACGTCGTTCAGCGGAACGCCCTTGGTCGCGCCCTGCCCCGTGATGTCAAAACCACGGACGGGGACGCAGAGGAATTGATAACCCGTGTCGCTCTCCACCGGAGCCTTGCGGATGACCACGGCGGTGTTGGCGGTGGTAACGTCGGCGGCGGTGGCGACACCCAACATCGCCACGCCCAACAGCAAAGCAAGCTCTTTCTTCATCGTCATTCTCCTTGGGCACTGTCGCCTTTGAGGCGGTAGAACCGCGTATTCTCGCCGGGGAGGCGGGGGATTGAGACCTGGCTCCCCTTGGAAATACGCCACTTAGTATAACGCACCTCGCCCTCCGTTGCAAGCCCTTTTTCCTGGAGGAGGGCATCGAAGGTGATCCACTCGCCCTCCAGGTCGTCGGCCGTCCACAGCGTGTAGGTGGTGAGGCCGGGAGCCTTGGCGGGGGAAAGGGTGAGGGAAAGGGCGGGATTGCCCTCTGCGTCCTGCGCGTCGGCCAAGCCGGCGATGGCCGGGACAAGCGCGGCCTCGATGGCCTCGGGGTCGGTGAGCGTCTCGCCATCCACCACGAGCGTGGTCGGCCATTCAGGCACGGAGGTGGCGGCCACGACCGTCCCCTCCGTCCCAGGCGCCGTGACCCCCTCGGGGATGTTCATCCAAAGCGTGGGAATCCCCGTCGACATCGCGTTGAAACAGTGGCACCACGTCGCGCCATAGGCCGCGAGCGGCGCGGGGGCCTTGTCGCCCACGAAGGGCTCGCCCGCGACGCTCACCCCGCCCGTAACGGGATCGACCGCCCGCGTGTCAAGCAGGACGCTATAGAGATAGGCATAGCGCGCGGGGCGTGCCCCGGCGGCGTCAGGCCAATAAATGGGGATAACCGTCGTCTCGCCATTGCCCCCGCCCATCGGTTGCCACCCCTCCGCGGGAAGGCCATCCTCCCCGATCGTTACCGAATGGACAGTAGAGGCGGAGGTCGAGACCGCCCCCCACACCAACATCTCGACGCGGTCGTCGGTCGCGACCAACGCCCCATCGGCGGAAAGCGCGAAGGGGACGGTGCCATCCGTCGGCAACGACGAACCCTCCTTGGCCACCGCGAAGACGAACGCCAGTTGCTCGCCGGGAAGCGCCGTCGTGCCATCGGCATACGTCATCGGGACGGACGCGAAGGTCTCCGTCGCGCTCAGTTGGACATCGCGGACAAAGTGGAGTTGGACAGAGGTCGACATTGTTGGACCACCGGGCCCAACTTGCGCCCAAGCCAAAGGGACAAAGGCGGACAGACAAAAAACAAAGAGGCTCCTATACCGTTTCATGGGGGTTACTGTAGCATAAGTACCGGCACGGTGCAAGCCGAGGGGGTACCGCGAAGACGCGAGGAGGCGCAGGAGGCTTGCGGGCTCCGCCGGGCACACCGCAGGGGAAGGACTTTTAGGACAACCGGGACATCCAGGACGACGAGGACGGCGGATGCCCCAGATGCCCCGGCCGCCGAGTCTCGGTGCGTCGGCCGCTGAGCCGAAGTGCGTCGGCCGCCGAGACTGGGAGAGGCAGCCGCCAACTCTGTGCCATGCCCGTCCTTCTTGTCCTTCAGGTCCCTCACGTCCTTCATGTCCTTTAGGCGGGCGGATGTCCCACCCGCCGTGGCGGGCAAAAAAAAAAACGCCGCGACCGAGGTGGTCGCGGCGTCAAATTGGTAGCGGGAGTAGGATTTGAACCTACGACCTTCAGGTTATGAGCCTGACGAGCTACCTGGCTGCTCAATCCCGCATTCAATGGCGCGCCTTGGAGGATTTGAACCTCCAACCTTCTGATCCGTAGTCAGATGCTCTATCCAATTGAGCTAAAGGCGCTGAAAACGGGACATAGAATAGCAAAGCCCCCGTGGCAATGCAAGCACTTTTTTTGGCGCGTTCGGAGGACGACGAGGGGAAACCGCAGATCGCGCGGATTGTGGCGGATTTGGGGGTCGGCTACCGCCGACAGGACTGCCAGGAGGGGGGAGATCACAGAGGGCACGAAGGGGGACACGGAGGAACACGAAGAACAATGGGGATGACGAGCATGACGGGGGACAATCACAAAGGGCACAACGGACACAAAGAGGGGCGCGGGCGTAGCCCGCGCAGGACTGGATGGACGATGGGGGAAACCGCAGATTGCGCGGATTGGGGCGGATTTGGGGGTCGGCTACCGCCGACAGGACTGCCAGGGGGAGAACACGAAGCACGGCGGGGGACTCACAAGAGGCGGCGCGGAGGGCGGTAGGGAGCGGTCAGCGGGCGAAGCCCGCAGAGCGACCGGCGGAGCCCGCAAGCCTCCCGCGCAACCTTGCGTCTTTGCGGTCAAATCCCCCGCAGGCCTCGCGCACACCTTTGGCGTCTTCGCGGTACCTTTAGATGGCGCGCCTGGAGGGGTTCGAACCCCCGACCCGCGGCTTAGAAGGCCGCTGCTCTGTCCAACTGAGCTACAGGCGCGTGTGGGGAGGGAGGGGCGGTCAGGTCTCGGGCTCTTGAAGGGCGTGCTCGTTGGCGAGGCTGCCCCAGGTCATCCAGTCTTCGTCGTCGTCGCGGGGGAAGGCGCGGATCCAGGCGCCGAAGGAGATGCGGAAGTCGGAGCCGTGCTTCCAGCCGTCCTCGGAGTAGTAGCGGGGGAGGTAGTCGAGGGTGAGGCGGAAGGAGAGGCAGTCGAGGTTGTATTGGAAGTAGCCGCCGATTTCCTCGAGGTCGGAGTAGTAGAGGTTGTAGCGGATGTAGGCGGACCAGTCGAAGGCGTCGCAGAGGTGGTGGACGAAGCCGCCGTAGAGGAGGGAGTCGCGGAGGTGGTCGGTCCAGTAGTAGTCGAAGAGGGAGTGGTTGCGGCGGAGGTAGCCGGCGTAGAGGGTGATGGCGTTGAGGCGGATGCCGCCGTTGAGGTCGAGGACGGCGAAGGTGTTTTCCTGTGGGTCGTACTGGGCGTCGGCGGAGAGGATGATGTTGCGGCGTGGCTTGAGGGTGGCGTTGAGGCCGAGGAGGCGGAGGCCGGTGTCTTCCTTGACGCGGGTGGCGGGGCGGGAGAGGTTGTCGCGGCCGGGCTGTTGGCGGTGGCGCCAGCGGACCCAGTGGTCTTGGGTGTTGAAGACCCAGATGCCGTAGAGGTCGGAGGTGAGGTAGTCGGAGAGGGTGAGGGTGGCGGGGTTGCGGCGCTGGAGGGCGTTGCGGAGGCCGAAGCGGAGGCCGGCGTAGCGGTGGGTGGGGGTGAGGCCGTCGGTGGCGAAGCGGTCGCGCCACTCGTATTCCTGGTCGAGGCGGTCGAAGGCGTAGGGTTGGTCGAGGGGGCCTTCCTGGGCGCCGGGGACGTAGGTGAGGTCGAGGTATGGGGTGAGGGTGTGGCGGAAGGCGTCGTAGTCGCGCCAGAGGCGCGCCTGGAGGGTGGCGCCGATCTCGAAGAGGGAGCGGAAGAGGGCGTCGTCGGGGCCGTCGGCGTAGTAGGTGCCGCGCCAGCCGAGGCGGGGGGTGAGGGTGAGGCCGTCGGCGAGGGCGATGGGGCGGCGGAGGATGTGGCGGGTGTCGAGGCGGAAGGTGTCGTAGTAGGCCCAGTTGCCGGGGTCGTAGGAGTAGGCGAGGGAGAGGGCGGAGCCTTTCTTGGCGGGCTGGCGGCGGAGGTAGCCGAGGGTGGTCTGGGATTCGTAGGAGAGGCGGGGGAGGCCGAGGATGGGGCGGGGGAGGGTGTCGAGGCGGAGCTGGGGGAGGTGGCGGACGCCGGCGTAGAAGGTGTCGAGGGGGCCCATGAGGGCGAGGCTGCCGACCCAGGTGTTCTCGCGGTGCTCGTAGTTGGCGATGCCGAGGGGCTGGGAGGCGGCGCGGACGGAGATCTCGTCGTAGTCGTCGCGGAACTGGGAGTCGCTGACCTTCTCGCCGACGACGGAGATGAAGTCGCGGGGGGAGAGCTCGATGCGCTCTTTGAGGGCGACGGACCAGCGGTTCTCGTCGCGGGCGGAGTTCCAGTTGAGGTCCTCGACGTCCTGGTCGTCGGTGTCGTAGGCGTAGTAGAGGGAGAGGCGGCCCCACTGGCGGGTGCTTTCGCCGAGGAGGCCCTCGGTGCGCCAGGTGAGCTCCTGGCCGCCGCCGACGCCGCGCTCGGAGCGGAGGTCGAGGATGGTCTTGCCGTAGAGCTCGCGGTCGGACTCGCGGTTGCCGGCGATGGGATAGACGTAGCCGAGGCGGAGGTAGGCGCCCCAGTCGCCGGTGTAGCCGGGGAGGATGCGCCAGCCGTAGTGGGTGTTGAGGTCGCGGTAGTAGTAGGGGGCCCAGAGGAAGGGGACGTGGAAGAGGCGCATGGTGGCGTTGCGCAGCTCGATGAACTCTTTGTCCTTGTAGCGGCCGGTGCCGGTGACGGACCAGTGCCAGGCGGAGGGCTCGTTGGTGCAGGTGGTGAGGGTGGCGTTGCGGGCGTGGAGGACGCCGTCGTCGTCGCGGGAGGCGCCGCCGGGGGCGGAGACGGCGAAGGAGCCGAGGCGGAGGAGCCCGGTGCCCATGAGGCCCTCGCCGGTGCGGTGGTTGAAGGCGATGCTGTCGCCCTCCCAGACGCCGCCTGCGGCGGAGACGATGCGGACGTCGCCCTCGGCGTAGAGGTCGCCGGTGGCGCGGTTGTAGGAGGCGTGGTGGGAGGTGAGGGTGAGGTCGGCGAAGCGGATGCGGACGTTGCCGTCGAGGGTCACGCGCTGGGTCTCGCGGTCGGCGCCCATGCGGTCGGCGGAGATCTGGATGTCCTCGCCGGTGTTGAGGCTGGGGAGGGCGAAGCCGAAGTCGGAGGTGTCCACGCCCAGGCCGCCGAAGCCCGCGGCGTGGAGGGCGCCGGGCGCGAGGAGGAGCGCGGCGAGCAGGGCGGCAAGGGGGGCGTGGCGTGGCATGGGGAGGCCTCTTGGGTCAGACGGCGTGGCTTTCCGAGACGGCGTAGAGCACCTTGCCGGCCTTGTCGAGGATGGCGAAAGACTCGGGGTGGCGGGCCACCTCGCTCTTGAAGGTGAGGCGGCCGGAGTAGCGGCGCTGCATCTCCACGAGCATCTGCTCGTCCTCGTTGCGCAGGCGCTCCATGACGGAGGGGGAGACGAGGATCTGCAGCTCGGTCTCGCCGGGGTCGCCCTGGAGGCGGCGCATGACGGCGGCGATCTGGCGCTGGATGTCCACGGAGATGGCCAGCGGGCTCTTGATGACGCCGTGGCCCTTGCAGTAGGGGCAGTCGATGTACATCTGGCTGAGGAGGCTCTCCTCCTGGCGCTGGCGGGTCATCTCCATGAGGCCGAGCTCGGAGATGGGGAGGACGTTGGTGCGGGCGCGGTCGCGCCTGAGGGCGGCCTTCATGGCCTTGTAGATCTGGTTCTGGTGCTTGCGGCTCTTCATGTCGATGAGGTCGATGACGACCAGTCCGCCGATGTTGCGCAGGCGCATCTGGCGGGCGACCTCCTCGACGGCCTCGGTGTTGACCTCGAGGATGGCCTCCTCCTGGGAGCCTTTGCCGCGGTGGCGCCCGGTGTTGACGTCGATGGAGATGAGGGCCTCGGTCTCGTCGATCACCAGGTAGCCGCCGCTCTTGAGGTTGACCTTGCGGCGGAAGGCCTCCTCCATCTGGGATTCCACGCCGTAGTGGTCGAAGATGGGGAGGTGGCCCTTGTAGAGCTCGATGACGCGGCGGGCGCGGCGGGAGATGCGGCCGGCCACCTCGCGGATGCGGTCGTAGGCCTCCTCGTCGTCGATGGTTACGCGGTCGATGTCCTCGGTCAGCCAATCGCGCACCACGCGCTCGACGAGGTCGGGCTCGGAGTAGACGCAGGCGGGGGCCTTGAGGGTCTTGATGTTGCTCTGGAGCTGGCCCCAGACGTCGAGGATGTTGCGCAGGTCGCGGCAGAAGGCGCGCTGGTTGGCGCCGCTGCCGACGGTGCGCACGATGATGCCCACGCCGGGGGGCAGGGGGAGGCGGTCGAGGATCTTCTTCAGGCGCAGGCGCTCCTTGGCGTCGGCGATCTTGCGGCTGACGCCGCGGGTGGACTTGGCCGAGGGCATCATCACCAGGTAGCGGCCGGGGAGGGAGAGGTTGGCCGTCACGCGCGGGCCCTTGGTGCCGATGGGGCCCTTGGTCACCTGCACCACGATCTCGCTGCCGGGGGGGAAGCGCTTGGCGATCTCCTCGTTGGAGATGCGGCGGCGGCGCGAAGGCTGGCGGCCCTCGTCCTCCTCGTCCAAGGCGCCCTCCTCGTCGGGGATCATGTCCCAGTAATGGAGAAAGGCGTTCTTCTTCAGGCCGATGTCCACGAAGGCCGCCTGCAGGTCGTGCTCCAGGTTCTGGATGCGCCCCTTGAAGATGCAGCCCACCAGGCGCTCCTCCATCGGGTGCTCCACCTGGAACTCCTCCACGCGCCCGTTCTCCACCACCGCCACGCGCGTCTCCAGCTTCTCGACGTTCACCACGATCTCGCGCTTCTTCGTCTTCCTCTTGAATAGCCAGCCAAACATCTCAACGTCCTGTCCGAAAAAAGGTTCTCTCTCAGCGCCGGAAGACCGCCTCCGCGGCCCTGCCATGGATCGCCACGCTCTGCAACACCCCCATCGCCATCATCATCACGAGCATAAAGGTCCCGCCCTGACTGATGAACGGCAGAGGGAGGCCGGTGATGGGCACAATCCGCACTGTCATTCCTATATTAATAAAAACGTGGCAGAAAAGCAACGTCACCACCCCCACGCACAGCAGGCGCCCCACATCGTCCCGGCACCGCATCCCAATCGCCAGCCCCGGCGCCAACACCCCCCCCAGATAGAGCGCCAGCAGCGCCAACGCCCCCGCGAAGCCCGTCTCCTCCGCCACCACCGGGAAGATAAAGTCGTTCATGCTCACCACCGCCGGCAGATAGCCCAGCCGATGCTGCACCCCCTGCCCATAACCCTTGCCCCACACACCCCCGCTCCCCACCGCGATCTCGCTCTGGTAGGCGTTGTAACCGCTCCCCAGCCGATCCCGATCCGGGAAAAGGAACGTCTCCACCCGCCCCACCTGGTGCTCCCGCAGCCCCGTCCACCTAAGCAGCTCCTCCCGCCGCTCCGGCGCCGTCCCCTCCCGCGCCGCCAGCCCCACCATCGTCAGCTCATAGCCCACCGCCAGCCCCACCGCCAACACCCCCACCGCCAACAGCCGCGGCGACACCCCCGCCGCGAAGACCATCGCCAGCACCGTCGGCCCCAACACCAACGCCGTCCCCAGATCCGGCTCCAACAGGATCAACGCCGCCGGCACCCCCGCCAACGCCCCGCACGCCAAAAGCCCCCGCCACGACCGCACCCACGCGCGCCCCCGCCCCAGCACCCACGCCAACAGCACGATCACCCCTAGCTTCGCCGGCTCGCTCGGCTGCAACCCGAAGAGCCACCGCCGCGCCCCCATGATCTCCTGCCCCACCCCCGGCACCAACACCAACACCAACGCCGCCAGCACCCCCGCGTACACCCACGGCGCGAACCGCGCCCACCGCCGATAATCCCACAGCGCCAACACCCACATCAGCAGAAACCCACGCACCGCGAACCCCAGCTGCCCCACCCACAGCGACCGCAGCGCCTCCGTCGGCCGCGAGCTGCACGCCGACTTCACGAACAGCACCCCCACCGCCGCCAACGCCACCGTCGCCAGCAACAGCACCCAGTTCACCCGGCGCGCCTTCGCCCAAAACCACGTCATCCACTGTTCCATGCCCCGATTATACCACAGCCCGCCCCCCACCCCGCACTGACAGGCACGGCGAAAGGAGACCACAAAGGACACGAAGGGGGACACGGAGGGACACGAAGCACGACGGGGAACAATCACAAAGGACACCGTGAGCCTGAAAGGCGAACCTTCCACGGCTACGGGCAGCGCGGGGGGCGAGGGCGGTAGGGAGCGGTCAGCGGGCGAAGCCCGCAGAGCGACCGGTGGAGCCCGCAAGCCTCCCGCGCCCCCTTGCGTCTTCGCGGTTGAGTCAAGGAGGATCGGCCCCCGCCCCGTGGAGGATCAGCCGCTGACCCGAGGTCGATCGGCGGCTGACCCGAGGTCGATCGGCCGCCGATCCAAAGTTATCGACAACCGGGCCAAAAAAAAGCCGCCCCCCGCGGTCGCGGGAGGCGGCATTCGGCAAACCGTCAAAGACGCAGAAGCGCACGCAGGCGCCCCTCCGTCTCGCGGGGCACCGGCAGGCGGCCCAACTGGATGTCCGGCTTCGGCGCGCCGTGGAAATCGCTCCCCACCGAAGGGACAAGCCCAAGACGGAAGGCGATGCGCAGGAGGGCGACGGTGGTCTCCGCGTCGTAGGTGGAGTAATAGCACTCCATCGCCTGGAGCCCCAGGTCGCGCAACGCCGCGATCTTCGGCGCGAGGGTCTCAGGATCAGGATCCAGGCTCAGCGGATGCGCCATCACCGCCACCCCGCCCGCCGCCCGCACCATCGCGATGCAATCGGCGGGGGCATAGCGGAAACGGTCGCGATAACACAACGCCCCCTTGCCCAGGAACCGCGCGAAGGCGTCCCGCACGTCCGCGGCCAGCCCCTTGGCCACGAGCGCCTGGGCGAAATGGACGCGGCTGACCAGCTCGTCCCCCGCGAAAGCCCGCACCTCCCCCCACCCCAACGGAATGCCGTTGTCCTGAAACGCCTTGAGGATAGCCCGGTTCCGCGCCGCACGGCCATCGAGGAGCGCGCCGAACTTCGCCGTGAGCGCCGCGTCGTGCGGGTCGAACCCCAGCCCCACCAAATGCAGCTGCCCCGCCGGCACCTCCGCCGAAAGCTCGATCCCCGGCACGCCGATGAGGCCGACCTTCCCACACTCATCCAGGAAGTCGCCCACCCCCTTGGCGCAATCATGGTCGGTCAGCGCCATCACGTCCAGCCCCGCCGCCCTTCCCGCCCGGGCCAACTCCCGCGGCGACAGGCTCCCGTCGCTCGCCGTCGAATGCGTGTGCAGGTCGATCATGGCACGAAGGCTCGCCTCAATTCCCGCGCCCGGGCGATCTCATCCAGCTCCTTCGGCCCCGCCGTCTCCAAAAAGTCCGCCTCCGTGTAACGCATGGCCGCTCCTTACTCAAACTGTGCCTTGCCATATTTGGCAAGATAGTAATGGACACTCCGCTCGGCGATGGCGAGGCAACGTTCTTCCATCTCGGCCTGTGTCCATTCAGGCACGCGAAAGTAGAAGGTGCCGCGGTTGAAATGGTCGCCTTCGCGGAAGAGGTGCTCTTGGTTGAGTTCGCCGAACATGGCGATGGTGCGGACGCGGTCGAGGATGGAGAGGTCGTCGGCGAAGTCGCACCCGTCGCCGAAACAGACAAAGGGGAAGATGGCTTCGTGGAGCATACGCACGCGGAAGCCGATGACGTTTTTGCCGAGGCGTTCGATGGCGTTGCCTTGGGCTTGGCGTGGCTTGCCCTCGCGGACGCGAAGGTCGTTGGTGCCTTGGTTCTTCTTCTCCGCAATCAAGATGGGATAGCGCTTGCGGTCTTTCCCGACAAGGGAGAGGATGCCGCCATCCGGGGTCATGAAGGAGGTGTCGTGACAGTGGCAGAAGGAGACTTCGGGAAAGCGGTGGCGAAGAGCTTCGATGAGGGGCGTCAGCATTTCGCGCTTGGCCCAATGGAGCGTCAGCGTGGGGAAGCGGGTCTCGATGGTGGCTTTGACGGTGCGGACGACGCGGAGGATGGCTTTGTCCTGTCGTTTGGAGGTTGTGTTGATGACGGTTCCAGCGCGGGTCTCGCGGAGGCGTGTTTTATCGGACATCGCTTTTCTCCAACAGAAAGAGGTACTCCGTGAGTTTGAGGGGACGGGAGGCAAGATTACGGCAACCGCGGAAGGTCGTGTATTCCGTGGCGAAGGGCGTGACGGTTCCCAGCCGGGAAAGCTCGGACATGAAGGCTTCGCGGGGGATAAAACCTTCGGAGTTGTAGGAGATGAGAATATGGGTGGCGGGGCAGTCGCGGATGAGCGTGAAGAGGGCGTCCTGCGCCTCGGCGCGTTTGTTGTAGCGGGAGCGGTTCCAGTCGGTGGGGATGCCGCTGACGCGGCTCACGGCGGCAGGTGGCTTGCCGGTGGCGAGCAAGTTGAGCATGAAGTAGTTGGAGCCGTAAGGGTGCTGATTGTAGGGTGGGTCGAGGTAGGCAAGGTCGACGGCCGGCATGGCCTTGGCGAGGGCGTTGGCGTCGAAGCGGCGCACGTCCGTCTCGCATTCGAAGTTTGAGAGGATGGGGAGGCGCAGGTGGATGTCCCCCAGGATGCGAGGGAGCGCGTTGCGCCCTTCCCCGCCGTAGCACCCGATGCCTTGGCGATTCTTGTAGAATCCTTTAAAGACCCCGGAGGTGTTGTTGTGGACGGAGGCCTCCGCGAGCAGGGGGGCCAGGAGGAGATTTCGGAGCGTCGGGCGCACGGCGTCGAGCGCGCGGCGGGCGGTGTCGAGGTAGATGGCGTTGCGGCGGGTGTAGAAAACGCGGTCTTCGGGGGTGATGGCGGCCTCGTCCTTGGGTGCGTAGGCGGCAGTGATGGGGCCTGGCGCCCAGTCTCGTTCGATGGCCTCAAGCACGGCGGCGTAGGCTTGGCGCAAGGCAGACCAATCGACCTCGGAGGCGTTGGCGAGATAACAACGGGCAATGACTTCTGCGTAGGCCTCCAAATCATTGGAGAGCAGATAGGACGCATACTGTTTGAGATAACGGGAGACCACGCCGCTCCCGGCGAAGAGATCGGCCACCCGCAGTTTGCCGCGCCCCAATCGCCGCCTGACCGCGCCAATCGCCCCATCCAGAAAAGGTAGCAAGGCCCGCTTGTTGCCAAGATACGTCACCAATTGCTTGGTCAGATAATCCTCTGACTCAAACAAGGGCAAACTTTCTTGGCGGGCGAACATCAGTGGAGGGCGTAGGCGGCGGTGACGGATTCGGGGGCGGTCTTGGCGAAGAAGGAGGCGATGGCGGTGTCGTAGTCGGCGGTGTGGGCGAAGGCCTTCTTCATGAGGTAGAAGCGGGTGTCGAGGGAGAGGGCGCCAGCGTTGGCGGCGAGCTCGGCGATGAGGCGGGGGTAGTCGGCCGGGTCGGTGACGGAGGCGACGCGGAGGTAGTTCTTGGCGGAGGCGCGGATCATGCAGGGGCCGCCGATGTCGATGTTGGTG
>CASEMS010000035.1 GCA_949288955.1 uncultured Lentisphaeraceae bacterium | reverse complement strand
CCCCCGCGCCGACCTCCGCCGCCTCCCCCGCCGACCTGCCGCGCGACCTTGGCATGGCCGGCGACGTGGGCGCCTATGAGGTGCCGCCGTTGGCCGACAGCGTGGAGGCTTCCCTCGATGCCTTGGCCGAACATCTCCGCGCCGACCCCTTGGCGGAGGTGAACGCGGCCTTGGACCGGCTCCTGCCGCCCGCCGACCGCCACCGTCTGACGGCGGAGGCCTTCGCGGACGGTCTGCTGACGCTCTCGCTGGCGCGCCGCGCCGACCGTTTTCTGGCGGGGCGGCTGTGGCTGCCCCGCCTCCAGGCCGAGCTGACGCCCGCGCTGGGGCGCCTGTCCATCCGCCTGATTGACCGCTGACCCCGACCCCATCATGAAATGGACGCTCTATAACCTGCTCTTCGCCATCGCCTACGTGGCGATGATGCCCAAGTTCCTCGTGCGCATGGCGCGGCGCGGGGGCTATGCCAACCGCTTCGCCGACCGTTTCGGGCGGTATCCGCGCGACGTCCTGGCGCGGTTGGGCGACGGCCGGCCGCGCGTGTGGGTGCACGCCGTCTCCGTGGGGGAGGTGGCGGTGGCCGGCCAGCTGATGGCCGAGCTCCGCCGCCAACGCCCCGGCATCGCCTTCGTCCTCTCGGTCACCAGCAGCACGGGCTGGGCGCAGGCCCAACGCCAGGTGGGGCCGGAGGACGTGCTGGTCTACGGCCCCTTGGACTATCCCGGGTGCGTGCGCCGCGCGGTGCGCGCCATCGCGCCGCTGGCCTACGTCATCACCGAGACGGAGCTGTGGCCCAACGTCATCCGCCAAGTGGCGGGGCGCGGGGCGCCGACCTTCCTGGTGAACGCCCGCATCTCCGACCACAGTGCGCCGGGATACCGTCGGCTCCGCTGTTGGTTTGGCCCCGTGCTCAACCTGCTGACGAAGATCTACGCGCAGTCCGACCTCGACGCCCGGCGGCTGGAGGACGCGGGGTGCGACGCGGGGCGCATCGCCGTGACCGGCACGATGAAGTTCGACGTCGCCCACCGCGCCCCCGGGAAGGAGGCCGAGCTGCGCGATTACCTCGCCGCCGCCGGCTTCGCGCCCGACGCGCCCATCCTGCTCGGCGGCTCCACCTGGCCGGGGGAGGACGCCTTCCTCTTGGCCGTCTACCGCAAGGCGTTGGCGAAGAACCCGCGGCTGCGCCTGGTCATCGTGCCGCGCCATTTCGAGAAGGCGGGCGACGTGGAGGTGGCCATCCGCACGGCGGGCTTCCCGTGCCTGCGCAAATCGCGCGCGCCCAGCCCCGAGCGCCAACCGCAGGACGCCGTGCTCCTGGCCGACACCACGGGGGAGCTGATGGGCTTCTACGGCCTCTCCCAGGTCGTCTTCGTCGGGAAGAGCCTCTTCGAGAAGGGCGGGCAGAACATGATCGAGCCGTGCCTCTGCGGCTGCGCCACGGTCGTCGGCCCCCACACCGAGAACTTCCGCCCCGTGATGAGCGACCTGCTGGCCCAACAGGCCGTGCTCCAAGGCGCCGACCTCCCCGCCACCGAGGCGCACCTGCTGGCGCTCCTCGCCGACCCGGACGCCGCCGCCGCGCTGGGCGCACGCGCCGCCGCCGCGGTCGAGCGCCGCCGCGGCGCCACCCCGCGCATCGCCGCCGAGATCCTCCGCGCCCTCTGACCCGCCCACGCCGCCGGGGTTTGGGCGGGACAGGGCGGAGTCTGGTATAATGATGGGCCAACGAAAGGAGTGGCATGTTCGGTTTGATTGTCGCGGCGACGGAAGGAATGACGCTGGCCCAGGCGTGGGACTACGGCGGGTGGCTGATGTGGGTGCTTTTGGCGATGAGCGTGGCGGGGGTGGCCTGCTGCCTCTATTTCCTGGCGACGCTGCGGGCGGGGACGGTGGCGCCCATGCGTCTGCGCCGGGATCTGCCGAAGTATCTGATCTCCGACGACCCGAACGAGGCGCGGCGGCTGTGCGAGGATGTGCCCTCGCCGCTCGCGTCGGTGATGTTGGCGACGTTGGACGCGGTGCGCAACGCGCCTCGGGCCGACGCCACGCTGATCGCCCAGGTGGCCGAGAGCGAGGGGCGCCGGCAGGCGGAGCTGATCGAGGGGCGGACGCAGTGGCTGCTGGACATCGCGACGATCGCGCCGATGGTGGGCCTGCTCGGCACCGTGGTCGGGATGTTGCAGGCGTTCGGGGCGGTGGCCTCGGACGTGGCGGCGGCGAAGCCGACGTTGCTGGCGGAGGGGGTGTCGCAGGCGATCGTAACGACGGTCTTCGGCCTGCTCGTCGCCATCCCGGCGATGGCGCTGTATGCCTACTTCCGCCGCCGCGCGGGGAAGCTGGTCTCGCTGTTGGAAGGGGCGTGCGCGGAGCTCGTGGCCGTCCTGGGCAGCAAGCACGCGCAGGAGTGAGCATGGACTTCCGCGCGCGCAAGGCGGCCCTGCCGCAGTTCCAGATGACGGCGATGATGGATGTCGTCTTCCTCCTGCTGTGCTTCTTCGTCACCAGCTCGGTCTTCTCGCAATGGGAATATGAGGTGGATCTGACGTTGCCGACCGCGCGGTCGGCGACGTCGTCCACGCGCCTGCCGGGGGAGATCATCCTCAACGTCTCGCGCGACGGGACGGTGACGGTGAACCAGCGCGCCTTCCGCGGCGAGGCGCTGGAGGCGTTGCTGCGGCAGGTGGCCGGCTATCTGCCCGGCCAGCCCATCACCATCCGCGCCGACGCCGAGACGGCCTACGCGGACTTCATGCGGGTGGTCGACGCCTGCCACCTCGCCGGCATCGCCAACGTCTCCCTCGCCACCGCCCCCGGGGCCGCGCCCGCCGCGACGCCCCCGCCCGCGCCGGAGGCCCGGCCATGAGCGCGTGGCTCTTCGAGGCGCTGATGCTGCTGGCCTTCGGGTGCAGCTGGCCGGCCTCCATCGCCAAATCCCTCCGCACGCGCTTCGTGCGCGGCAAGTCCCCCACCTTCATGGTCATCGTCCTGGGCGGCTATCTCTGCGGCGTGATCCATAAGCTGCTCAACCCGCCCGGCGCGGACGCCGGGTTCCTCGCCCAGCACGTCCTCTGGCTCTACGTGCTGGACATGGCGTTGGTGGGGACGGACCTGACGCTCTATTTCCTCTTCCGCAAGAACGCCGAGCCGCGGGCCTCCTGACGTGCTGCGCACCTTCCTTCTCGTCGCCTGCTTCGCCTTGGGCTGGCTCTGCCCGTGGCTGTCGGTGCTGCGGCCGCTGATGCCGGTGTGCCTGTTCTATATGCTGGTGGCGGTCTTCCTGCGGATGGCCTTCACGCCGCGCGCCATCAACTGGCGCCACTGGGTCATCCTCGCCGCCAACCTCGCCACCGCCTTCGCAATCTGGGGCGGGATGCTCCTCTGCGGCGTGCCGGAGCGCTTCGCGCAGGCGGCCTTCTTCACGGCGATCACGCCGACGGCCTCGTCGGCGCCGGTCATCATCAACCTGCTGGGTGGCAGCGTAACCTTCGGCTCGATGGGCTTCCTGCTCGGCGCGCTCGTCGTCAGCGCGGCCTTCCCGGTGGCGATCCCGGTGGTGCTGCACCAGAGCGCGTGGGCCGCCCTGCCCGTCATCCTCGCCCGGGTCTGCCTCGTCGCCCTGCTGCCCTTCGCCGTGGCGTTCCTGCTGCGGCGGCGCTTCGGGGAGCGCGCGCGGGCCTGGGGGCGGCGGCTGACGCCCTCGACGCTCTACGTCTGGATCGTCCTCGTCGCCATCATCGCCGCCTCCGCCAGCAAAACGCTGGAGGAGCACGCCGCCGACTACCCGCGCGCCGACATCCTCTGGGTGCTGCTCATCGACCTGGCGCTCTGCGTCTTCCTCTTCGCCCTCGGGGCGTTGCTGGGGGGGCGGCGCCATCGGCGGGAGTGCTCGCAGCTGCTCGGCCAGAAGAACACCTCCTACACCGTCTACCTCGCCTTCGCCTGCGGCGCCCCCTTCGCCGCGCTCGGCCCCGCCTTCTACGTCTTCTTCCACAACGCCTGGAACGGCATCCAGCTCATCTTCGCCGAGCGCCAAGCGCCGCGCCGCCCCTAACGCGCCGCTAACAAAGACGCGCTATCATGGGGCGCGTCATGGAACAGGAAGCGACCCCCAAGCTGGCCCTCATCGACGTGGGCTCCAACACCATCCGAACCGTGGTCTACGGGCTGCGGGGCACCCACGCGCGCAAACTCTACAGCGAGCGCGAGTACGTCGGCCTCATCGCCTACGTCCGCGACGGCCGCCTCTCCGACGAGGGCGTCGCGCGCCTCTGCGCCACCCTCGCGCACATGAAGCGCTTCTGCGCGCTCTGCCGCTGCGCGCGTGTTACCGCCTTCTCCACGGCCTCCCTGCGCGGCGTCGCCAACCGCGCCGAGGCGGTGGCCGAGGTGCGCCGCCTGACGGGGCTCGACATCCTGCCGCTCTCCGCCGAGGAGGAGATGGCCTGCGACTGCGCGGCGCTCCTGCGCCTGGGCCTGCGCGAGGGCTTCGCCTTCGACCTCGGGGGCGGCAGCTGCCAGGTCTTCCGCTTCCGGGAGGAGGGCGTGCGCGAGGGCGCCTCGCTCCCCTTCGGCTGCCTGACGCTGGGGGAGCACTTCGTGCGGCGCGGCCTCTTCCCCGACCGCGAGGAGGCGCGCGGGATGCGCCGTTACGTGCGGGGGACGCTGGAGGAGTGCCTCCCCGGCTTCGCGGGGGTGCGCCCGCCCGTGATCCACGCCATGGGCGGCACGGCCCGCGCGGTGGCCAAGGTGCTCCGCGCCACCGGCCAGGCCGAGCAGGACGGCGACTGCCTCTGCGTCGCGCGCGAGGCCCTGCGCGCGATGCTGCGCGACGCCCGCAAGCACGAGGGGCGCATGGTCGCCACCCTCCGCCGCGTCATCCCCGGCAGGATGTCCACCCTCCTGCCGGGCGTGCTGGCGATGGAGACCATCGCGCGGCATCTGGGGTGCGACACGATCGAGGTGACGCCCACGGGCGTCCGGGAGGGTTTCTTATGGACACGCCTGTTGCCTACGGCTGCACCGTCAACCGCGAGCTGAGCTGGCTGGCCTTCAACCAGCGCGTCTTGGAGGAGGCGGCCCTGCCCAGCCGCCCCCCGCTCGACCGCCTCACCTTCCTGGGCATCTTCCTGAGCAACCTCGACGAGTTCTTCCGCGTCCGCGTCGGCTCGCTCATCGACCAATGCGCCGTGGAGCCCCCGCCGATCGACGACAAGACCGGGTGGACCCCCGCCCAGCAGCTGGCCGCCGCGGTGCGCGAGGCCGACGCCCTCACCGACCGCGCCGGGGAGGTGGCCGAGGCCATCCGCGCCGCCCTCGCGGCGAAGGGCGTGGCCCTGGAGCGGCCCGAGGCGCTCGACGGCCCCCGCGCCGCCGCCATGGCCCGCTTCCACAAGGAGGAGCTCAAGCCCCTCCTCTCCCCCTTGGTCATCGACGCGCACCACCCCTTCCCCTTCATCCGCGACCGCGAGGCCGTGGTCGTCTCCCGCCTCGGCCGGCGCACCCTCGGCGTCATCCCCCTGGGGAGCCTCCCGCGCTTCAAGGTCTTCTCCGACGCGGCCGGCCATTGGGCGCTGCGGACGGCGGACGTGGTCCGCTTCTTCGCGCGGAAGCTCTACGGCCACCGCCAGGCCGACGAGAGCATCGTCTGCCGCGTCACCCGCAACGCCGACCTGACGGTGGAGGAGCGCGAGGGCGAGGGCGACTTCCGCGGGGCGATGCGCGAGTTCCTCCGGCGGCGCAAACGCCTCGCCCCCGTCCGCGTCCAATTCGCCCCCGCGCCAAGCCCCGAGCTCGGCGCGCTCCTGCGCGAGCGTCTGGCCCTCCCCGCCGGGGTGGAGCCCCGCGCCCAGACCGCCCCGCTGGACCCCACCCTCGCCTTCGGGCTCGCCAAGGCCCTTCCCCCGGAGCTCGCCCGCGCCCTCTCCGCCGAGCCGCGCAGGCCCGTCCACGTGGCCTGGGCGCAGGGGGCGATCGCCGAGCGCGTACGCGAGCGCGACCGCCTCCTCCACTTCCCCTTCGAGAGCATCACCCCCTTCGTCCGCCTCCTGGAGCAGGCCGCCGACGACCCGCGCGTGACCGCCATCCGCATCACGCTCTACCGCCTCGCCGCCAACAGCCGCATCGCCCAGGCCCTCGCCCGCGCCGCCGAGAACGGCAAGGACGTCCTCTGCGTCCTGGAGCTCCGCGCCCGCTTCGACGAGGAGAGCAACATCAACTACGCCGAGATGCTCCAGGAGGCCGGCTGCACCGTCATCTACGGCCTCCCCGGCTACAAGGTCCACGCCAAGGTCTGCCTCATCCTCTACGGCGACGGCGGCCAAGAGCCCCGCGCCCTCACCCAGATCGGCACCGGCAACTACAACGAGAAGACCGCCGCCCAGTACACCGACCTCTCCTACCTCACCACCGACCCCGCCATCGGCCGCGACGCCATCCGCCTCTTCCGCGCCCTCTGCCTCGGCGAGCCCGAGGTGCGCACCGAGCGCCTCTGGGTGGCGCCCGCCACCTTCCTCCCCCGCCTCCTCGCCCAGCTCGACGAGGAGATCGCCGAGGCCCGCGCCGGGCGCCCCGCCCAAGCCTTCCTCAAGGTCAACAGCCTCAACAACCGCCCCCTCATCCACAAACTCATCGAGGCCTCCCAGGCAGGCGTCGACCTCACCCTCCACGTCCGCGGCATCTGCTGCGTCCGCCCCGGCATCCCCGGCAAGACCGACCGCCTCACCGTCCACTCCGTCGTCGGCGACCACCTGGAGCACACCCGGCTCCTCTGCTTCGGCGCGCCCGGCCGCGAGCGGCTCTTCATCGGCTCGGGCGACTTCCTCAACCGCAACCTCAACCGCCGCGTCGAGGTCTACACCCCCATCCTCGACCCCGCCTGCCGCGCCGACCTCCTCGAAGTCATCCGCATCCTCCGCGCCGACACCGCCAAGGCCCGCGTCATGGCGCCCGACGGCACCTACGCCCTCCCCGCCCCCTCCCCCAAGGCCCTCTCCTCGCAGGATGCCCTCCGCGCCCGCTACGCCGACCTCAACGCCAAGCCCGTCCCGCCGCCCGGCGGCGCCCGACCGGGCCTCCTTGCGCGCCTGCTCGCCCGCCTCGCCGGGCGGTGAGCGCGCCACCGCCCCTTCCCGCAAGCCCCCGCCCCCAAGGCGGGGGCTTTTTTTTTGGATCGGCCCCCGCCTCCCCGAGGATTGGCGGCTGACCCGAGGTGGATCGGCGGCTGATCGACCTCGGGTCAGCGGCTGATCCATTTCGGCTCAGGGGCCAATCCGTTTCGGGCGGGGGGCGGGGGAGGCGCGCTTTATGCTAAAGTATGGGGCGAAAGGAACCGAGATGAAGCCGTTTTCAGCGTTCGTTTGCGTTTGCCTGGCGGGTTGGTGCCTGGGGCAGGAGGCCAGCGTGCCGCCGCCGCAGGAGGAGCCGCCCTTCAAGATCGTCATCGAGGAGGTGCCGGTGACCAACGCCGCGCCCGAGACCCTCGCCGTGGCGGCGACCAACGCGCCGCCGCAGCGCCTCGCGGCCGAGCCCCCCCCCCAGGAGGAGCCCGACCCCGTGCCCAACTGCGCCCACGCCCTCGCCATCCCCCAGGGCTACAGCCAGGAGGTGCTGATGCTGCAGATCTTCCTGGACCGGCACAACTTCTCCTGCGGCGTCATCGACGGCGTCTGGGGCGGCGGCTCGCGCGAGGCCATGCGCGCCTGGCAGATCGCCCACGGCCGCCGCCCCACGCAGTGGGTGGACGTGCCGCTCTACGCCGACATCGCCACCATGCCCGAGCCCATCGCCGCCTACACCATCACCGAGGCGGACGCCGCGCTCGTCTCCGGCCCGCTCCCGCCCACCTGGGCCGAGCGCGCCCGCATGAGCCTCATGGGCTATGAGAGCCTGGGCGCGTGCCTGGCCGAGCGCTTCCACACCTCCGAGCGCACCCTCCGCCGCCTCAACCCCGGCATCGCCAACTGGCCCGAGGATCTGGCCGCGGGCGTGACCCTCAACGTGCCGAACGTGCGCATGGCCGCCTTGGAGCGGCCCGCCTCCCTGGTCATCGCCCTCGAGGAATGCGTGCTGGCGGGGTATGACCGGGAGGGAACGATGGTGCTCCGCTTCCCCTGCTCCGTCGCCCGGCGCAAGGCCAAGCTGCCCGAGGCCGGCGAGGTGACCGTCCGCAACATGGCCCCCGCCCCCAACTACACCTACGACCCCGTGAGCTACGGGCAGGACCCGAGCGTCGGCAAGATGGTCGTGCCCGCCGGCCCGCGCAACCCCGTCGGCAGCCGTTGGATCGGCCTCTCGCTCCCCGGCTACGGCATCCACGGCTCGCCGCGCCCCAACACCGTGGGGCGGCCCGAGTCGATGGGCTGCTTCCGCCTCACCAACTGGAACGTCGAGAAGCTCTTCGAGCTGATTCGCGTGGGCACGCCCGTGCGCCTCCTCTGGGCGCTGCCGCAGACCTTCGTGCCCGACGCGCCGGAGGCCAAGCCGGAGCAGGGGGAGGCGCCCGACCATGCTTGAGGCCGTCGCCGCCGCGCTGCCCGCGCCCTTCCGCGAGGCGCCCCCCGTCTGCGGGCTGATCCTCGGCTCCGGGTGGGGCGACGCGCTCCGCCCCGAGGCCGTCCACGCCCGCGTGCCCTACGCCGCGCTCGACGGCTTCGGCGCCAGCACCGTGGCCGGGCACCACGGCGAGCTCCTCTGCGCCACCCTCTCGGGGCGGCGCGTCGCCCTCTTCAGCGGGCGGCGGCATTACTACGAGGGCTGCGGGCTCGGCCCCGTGGTCTACCCCGTGGAGCTGCTCCGCTGCCTGGGCGCGCCCATCGTGCTCCTGACCAACGCCGCCGGCGGGCTGAACCCCGATTTCGCGCCCGGCACGCTCATGGCCGTGGAGGACCACCTCAACCTGACGGGCGTCAATCCCCTGCGCGGCCCGCACCGCCCCGAGTGGGGCCCGCGCTTCCCCGACCTCTCGCACGTCTACGACCCGGCCCTCACCGACCTGCTCTGCGCGTTGGAGGCGGGCGTGCGCCGCGGCGTCTACGCCTTCTCCGTCGGCCCGAGCTACGAGACGCCCGCCGAGGTGCGCGCCCTCCGCGCGCTGGGTGGCGACGCGGTGGGCATGAGCACCGTGCCCGAGGCCGTCGTGGCCCATGCCGCCGGCCTGCGCGTCGCCGCGCTCAGCTGCGTCACCAACCCCGCCGCCGGCCTCTCCCCCACGCCCCTGCGCCATGAGGAGGTGCTGGCCGCCTCCGAGGCCGCCAAGCCGCGCATGGCCGCCCTCGTCGCCGCCTTCGTGGGGGCCCTCCCGCAATGACGCGCGCCCTCGCCGCTTCGGCCGGGAAGCTCTGGGCGGTGGCCTGGTTCACGGCGGTGGAGACGCTGGGGCACCCGGCGACGCTCCTGCTCACCCTCGCCGCCGCGGCGGGGACGCTGGCCCTGCCGCTCTTCCAATTCCAGCGCTTCTCCGAGGATGGCCGCCTGGCGCGCGACTGCGGGCTGGCCACGGCGTTGCTCTTCGGCGCACTCCTGGCCGTCGGCGGGGCGTGCCGTCTGCGCCGCGCGCTGACCGACGGCACCTCCGCGATCGCCCTCTCCAAGCCGCTCTCGCGCGGGCTGTGGTTCTGCGGCAACGCGCTGGGCTCGGCCCTCGCGCTGGGCGTCTTCCTCCTCACGCAGGGGGCCGCCGCCATGCTGGCCGAGGCCTATTCCCCGCGTTACCACGCCGGCGGGCGCTACGCCGACCTCGGCGCGATCCTCGCCGCGCTCGGCGTCCTGGCCGGGGCGCTCCTGCTGGCCGCGCTGAACAACCGCTTCCGCGACGCGCGCTTCCCGCTCTCCGCCACGCTGCTCCTGCCCCTCGGACTCTGGGCGCTGGCGTTGGCCCTGCCCGCGCCGCATTGGGGCGACCTCTCGGCGCTCCTGGCCGTGGCGATGCTGCTGGCGCAGCTGCTGGCCCTCGCCTCGGCGTTGGCGGTATGCTGCGCGCCGGGGCTGATCGCGGGGCTGACGTTGGCGGCGTTGGCGGCGGCGATGGCCTTCCTCGGCGCCTCCGCCTACCTGCCGCTCGACGCGCTGTCGCGCGGCGGCGCCGTCCCCGCCCACACCTTGCTTCTGCTCGCCCCGCAGGCGATCCTCGCCTCGGCCTTCTTCCTGTGGTGCGGTGTGCGCCTGCTCGCCGCCAAGGAGTGCGTATGACCCAACCGCTCACCCTCGACCACGTCCAAAAGACCTTCCGCGACTTCTGGGGCCGCCCCACCGTCCACGCCGTGCGCGACCTCTCCTTCGCCGTCGCGGAGGGGGAGGTCTTCGGGCTGCTCGGGCCCAACGGCTCGGGCAAGAGCACCACCATCCGGATGCTGTTGGGGCTGCTCCGGGCCGACGGCGGGGCGATCCGCGTCTTCGGCGCGCCCCCCGAAACACCGCGCGCCCACGCCGCGGTTGGCTACCTGCCCGAGATCACCTATCTCCACCCCTTCCTCACCCCGCGCGAGACGCTCACCTACTATGGCCGCCTCTTCGGCCTGGGCGGCGCCGAGCTCCGCCGCCGCGTGGATGACCTGCTCCGCCTGGTGGGCCTCGCCCACGCCGCCGACCGCCGCGTGGGCGGCTTCTCCAAGGGCATGACCCGCCGCGTGGGCCTGGCCCAGGCCCTCCTCAACGCGCCCAAACTCTTGGTCCTCGACGAGCCGACCTCCGGCCTCGACCCCATCGGCACGCGCGAGGTCAAGGATCTCATCCTCGCCCTCAAGGCCCGCGGCATCGCCGTGCTCATGTCCTCCCACCTCCTGCCCGACGTGCAGGACTGCTGCGACCGCATCCTCATCCTCGACCGCGGGGTCGTCCGCGCGCAAGGGCGCGTCCGCGACCTCCGGGAATCCTTGGAGGCCTTCTTCCTGGAGACCGTCTCCGCGCCCGGGCAGTCCGCGCCCCTGGAGGCCGCCGGCGGGCTCCCCTGGCTGGGAGGGGGCCAGGCGTGAGCGCCCTCCTGCCCGAGTTGGCGCTGGGGTGGCGGCGCGCCGTGCGGGGGCCTTCGCTGCCCGCCTTGCTCGCCACGCTCGCCCTCTGCCTGCTGTTCCTGCCCGGCCGCGACGACCCGGGGCTCGTCCGCACAGGCTATGGCGTCGTGCTCGCCTGGATGCTGTTGCTGGTCTCCGCGCTGTGGATCGGCGGCGGGGCCTACGCGCTCGACCGCGACCGCCGCCGGTTGGCGCTCACCCTCACCAAGCCCGTGCGCCGCTGGGCGTTGTGGTGGGGGCGGCTGGGCGGCGTGCTGGCGCCCTTCGCCGTGGCCGTGGCCGCGCTATGGGGGTGCCTGGCCCTGCGGCCCATCCCCGAGGGACGCGCCGTGGCCGCGCCGATCCTGCCCTCGCTCGACGGCGCCGCGCGCGAGGAGCTGGCCCGCCTCCGCGCCGAGGGGCGCGTCCCACCCGGCGTCCCCGAGCGCCGCCTCCTGCGCGCCGTGCGCGACCATCTGGCCGTGGCCTACACGGAGCTGCGCCCCCACAGCCCCGTCACCTACCGGTTCCCGGCCTCCGCCAAGGCGGGCGGGGCGGCCTTCCGCCTCTCGGGCACGCCCTTCCTCGGCGCGCGCGACGCGCTCGACCTGCGCGTTTCCGCCGTCTGCGGCCCCAACACCGCCACCCTCCGCCCCCAGGAGCTCCGCGACACGGGCTTCACCCTGCCGCTCCCCGAGGGCTTCCTCGTCCCAGGCCAGCCCGTCGCCGTCACCTTGGAGCGGCGCGACGCCAACGCCGCCGCCTCCGTCATCTACCGCGAGCGCGCCGACCTGACGCTGCTCCTGCCCGGCCTGCCCCCGCTCCTCAACCTCACGCTCTTCTGCCTGGCGCTCTTCCTGACCGTGGCGATGGCCGCCGCGCTGGGGCTGGCCTGCGGGTGCGCCTTCTCGCTGCCGGTAACGCTCTTCGTGGGCACCGTCGGCCTCTTGGCCGTGACCGCCGCCGCGCTCTCCCCGCCCACCACCGTGGCCGAGGAGATGGCCAACCTGTGGACGCGCCTCTCGGCGGGGGTCTCCGAGTGCATCGCCCGCCCCTTCCGCGGGTTGGTCGCGCTCAATCCCCTCCATCGCCTGTTGCTGGGCGAGGCCATCGCCCCCGCCGACCTCCTCCGGGTCTTCCTCACGGCGGCCCTGCCGTGGTGCCTCATCCTCTCCTTGGCCGCCCCCCTCTCCCCGTTGGCGGACGAGGACAAGTAGGCACCGATATGAAAAAGGCCCCCAGACCTTCCGGTCTGGGGGCCTTTTTCGCTTCGGCTCACTCGTTCGGGCCGTAAAGCTCGGCAAGGGCGTCGCCGATGATCTCCAGAGCCTCCTCCAAATCCTTCTCGGAGATGTTGAGGGGCGGGAGGAAACGGACGACGTGCTCACCGGCGGTGGTGCAGAGGACACCGTAGTTGCGGCAGGCGTCGACGACCTCCTTGGCGGAGCCTTCGACGGCCATGCCGATGAGAAGCCCCTTGCCGCGGACGTCGAGGATCTGGGGATAGGCGTCCATGAAGGCTTCGAGGCCGACGCGGAGCTGCTCGCCGGCGGCCTTGGCGCGGGCAAGAAGCCCCTCCTTCTCGATGGTGTCGAGGACGGCGAGCGCGGCGGCGCAGGCGCAGGGGTTGCCGCCGAAGGTGGTGCCGAGCATCCCGGGGTGGACGAGCGCGGCGATGTCGGGGCGGACGAGGACGGCGCTGAGGGGGAGACCGCCGCCGAGCGCCTTGGCGAGGGTGAAGAGGTCGGGCTTGATGCCATAGCCCTCCCACGCGAACATCGTCCCCGTGCGGCCCATGCCGGTCTGCACCTCGTCCATGAGCAGGAGGAGGTTCCGCTCCTTGCAGAGGTCGGCGACGCCCTTGAGGAAGTCGGGGTCGGCGGGGTGGACGCCGCCCTCGGCCTGGACAGGCTCAAGGAGGATGGCGACGGTCTTGTCGCCGATGGCGGCCTTGACGGACTCCAAGTCGTTGTAGTCGGCGTAGGCGAAGCCGACGGGGAGGGGGTCGAAGCCTGCCTGGATCTTCTCCTGCGCGGTGGCGGCGCACATGGCCAAGGTGCGGCCGTGGAAGCCCTTGTTGAAGGTTACGACCTCATAGCGCCCGGAGTCGCGCCCCCAGAGGCGGGCGATCTTGACCATGTTCTCGTTGGCCTCGGCGCCGGAGTTGGCGAAGAAGGCCTTGTGGCCGCCGGAGAGCTTGGAGAGGCGCTGGGCCAAGAGCACCATGTTGGTGTTGTAGTAGAGGTTGGAGCAGTGCGGGAGCATCTTGGCCTGGGCGACGATGGCCTCGGTGACGGCGGGGTGACAGTGGCCGCAGGCGAGGGTGGCGATGCCGGAGGTGAGGTCGATGTACTGCATCCCATCGATGTCCGTCACCTTGCTCCCGTGGCCTTCCAGGAGGGCCACCGCGGGGGTGTAGGTAGAAAGAAGGTACTGCTTGTAAAGGTCCGCGATGTCGTTGGTCTTGTCACTCATCGGCTTTGATCTCCGTTCCGACGCCTTGTTTGGTGAAGATTTCCAGGAGGAGGGAATGGGGCATCCGCCCATCCACGAGATGGACGCGCTGGACGCCGGCCTCGATGGCCTCGACGCAGCTGTCGATCTTGGGCAACATGCCCCCGCTGATGACCCCCTCCTCCTTCAGCCTGCGCACGTTGCCGAGGCGCAGGGTGGAGATGAGGGAGTCGGGATCCGAGACGTCCCGCAGAAGCCCGGGGACGTCCGAGATGAAAACGAGTTTGCGCACGCGCAAGGCCTTGGCGATGGCGACGGCGGCGACGTCGGCGTTGACGTTGTAGAGCTGGCCGTCCTCCTCGCCCAGACCCAAAGGCGTGATGACGGGGATGACACCGGCGTCGGTCATCTCCGTGACGGCGGCGGCCTTGACGGCCACCGGCACGCCCACGAACCCCCAGTCCAACGTCGCGCCGGTCTCGGGGTCCACGCCCGTCTCCTTGCGCACGGTGAGGATCCAATCGCCGTGGAGCGGGCGCGCGAGGACGTGGAAGTTGCCATTGAGCAAGCGCAGGAGGTTGGCGTTCACCTCGTGCTTGATCACGTCCTCCACCACCTCGATGGTGCGCTCGTCGGTAACGCGCAGCCCTTGGACGAAGTTGGGCGGGATGCCCGCCGCCGCCATCGCGCGGCTGATGGCCTTGCCGCCGCCGTGCACCAACGCCACCTTGATGCCCACCGTGCGCATGAAGGCCACGTCGCTCATCAGGCGCAGCAGGTTCTCGGGCGACTCCATGACGCTGCCACCCACCTTGACCACCACGGCGCTCCCGCGGAAGTCCTGGATGTAAGGCACGGCCTCGATGAGGACGTTGGCCTTCTCGATGTACCGCTCCATCGGCGTCATGTGGTGTACTCCGCGTTGATCCGCACGTAATCGAAGGTCAGGTCGCAGGTGTAAACCGTGTCCGATCCCTGCCCCAACCCCAGCCGCACCTCCACGTCGAAGGCGCGCGCCCTCATCGCCTCGGCGATCCGTGCCAAGACCGCCTCGTCCGCCACCATGCCACGGTCATAGGCCGGGATGCCCGCGTAAAGGATCCGCGCCAGGGCGCCATCCACCTCCGCGCCGGAATAACCCGCCGCGCACAGCACCCGGCCCCAATTCGGGTCCCGCCCGAACCACGAGGTCTTCACCAACGGCGAGCGTGCGATCGCGCGCGCCACCAGATGCGCGTCCCCATCCGTCCGCGCCCCCGTAACCCGCACGGTAACAAACTTGCTCACGCCCTCGCCGTCCATCACGATCTGCTTGGCCAGATCCGTGCACAGCGCCTTCAGCGCGCCCAGGAAGACCTCCGCCTCCGGATGGGCCTCGCACAACGGCGCATTCCCCGCCAGCCCGTTCGCCAAACAGATGAGGGTGTCGTTCGTCGACTCATCCCCGTCCACCACCGCGCGGTTGAAACTCACGTCCGCCGCTGCCTTGAGCGCCTTGCGGAGCCACGCGGGATCCACCGCCGCGTCCGTCGCCACATAGGCCAGCATCGTCGCCATCTGCGGCTCGATCATCCCCGCGCCCTTGCACATCCCGCCAAGCGTCACGGTCTTGCCGTCGATCACGCACCGCACGGCGGCGCGCTTGGGGCGCGTGTCCGTCGTCATGATGGCGCGGGCCGCGGCCTCATCCGCCTCCGGCCCGCGCGCCAACGCCGCCGCGGCCTTGCGGACGCCCGCCACCACGCGGTCGGTCGGGAGCGGCGCGCCGATGACGCCCGTGCTGGAGACAAGCGTCAGCGCCGGGTCGACCCCCAGCGCCTCGGCGGCGGCCTGGGCCACGGCCTCCGCGGCCTCCAAGCCCGCCTGGCCCGTGCAGGCGTTCGCGCAGCCCGTGTTCACGGCGATGGCCTGCGCCCGCCCCGCGCGGAGCTTCGCGCGGTCATGCTCCACCGGCGCGGCCGCCACCAGGTTGGTGGTGAAGACCCCCGCCGCGGCGCACGGCACGTCCGAGACGATCAACGCCACGTCCCGGCGGTCGGCATACTTCACGCCAGCCTCCACGCCCGCGGCGCGGAAGCCCTGCGCGGCCGTTACGCCGCCATCCAAGACTGTCCAATCTGCCATCTTTGCCTGCTCCTTACAAAGGATGAAGCATAAAGTATGCCACAATCCCGCCCCTCACGCAACACACCCCCGCCGAACCAAGGTGAATCGGCCGCCGAGCCGAGGAGACTTAGCCGCTAAGCCGAAGCGGATCAGCCGCCGAGCCGATGAGAGTTAGCCGCCAAGCCGAGGTGGGTCAGCCGCCGAGCCGAAGTGGATCAGCCGCCGAGTCGAGGAGACTTAGCCGCCGAGTCGAAGTGGATCAGCCGCCGAGCCGAGGAGACTTAGCCGCCGAGTCGAGGTGGGGCAGCCGCGGAGGCGAGGTGGGTCAGCCGCCAAGTCGAGGTGGATCAGCCGCCGAGCCAAGGTGGATCAGCCGCCGAGCCAAGGAGACTTAGCCGCCGAGCCGAGATGAAGCGGGGAAGGACATCTAGGCGTCCTTCCCCAATTGCGGCGCATGGGCCACGAGAGTCCGGCCGATCGCCGGGAGGGGTCAGTCGTTGTCGGAGTTTTTGCGGAGGGTCTGGAAGAGGCCCTTGACGGCCTCGCGACGGGCGGCGGGGTCGTCCTTCGTCGCCTCCCACTTTTCCTTGGCGTCCTCGACCTTTTCCTTGACCTGATCGACCTTTTCCTCCACCTGCTCTTTGACCTGCTCCACCTTCTTCTCGGCCTCTTCCTTGACCGCCTGGGCCTGCTGCTTCACGTCCTCCACCTTTTCCTCGACCTGTTGCTTGACCTGCTCGACGGTCTCCTTGGCCTGTTGCTTGGTCTGCTCGAAGTCGACGGAGGCCTTGGGGGTTTCGGTCTGCTTGGCGGGGGCGGGCTCCGAATCGCCGCAGCCGGCGGCGAGGAGGAGGGCGGCGAAGGCGAGTGGAAGGGCGGTGCGGAGGGTCATGACGGGGCTCCTTGTGCTGTCAGGGTTGGGGGAAGTCCGGGGCGTCGAGGGGGTCGGCGTCGGGGAAAAGCTGGTCGAGGATTTGCTCGGCGGGGGTGGCGGCGGCCTTGGCCTGGTTGCAGGCGAAGCAGGCGGGGACGACGTTGCCTTTGGTGGAGGTGCCGCCGCGGGCGACGGGGATGAGGTGGTCCATCGTCAGCTGGCCGGGGGGGAAGCGTTTGTGGCAGTAGTGGCATTCGCCCTTGGCCAGCTGGGCCTTCCACCACGGGGTGGCGCGGAGGGCGCGGGCGCGCTCGCGCTCGCGGCGGATGTGGGCCTCGGGGGCGGGCTGATACCACGTCATCGCGCGGGGACCTCCGGGACGGGGATGCCGCGGAAACGGCGGTGGAGCCAAAGGTATTGCTCGGGGGCCATGCGGATGACGGCCTCCAGGCGGCGGATCAGCTCGGCGGTGAGCGCGCGGATGGCCTCGTCGTGCGGGAGGGCGGAGGCGGGCGCCTCGATGGGGTCGCCGATGGCGACCATCTTGTAGCGCAGGGTGCCGGTGCGCAGGAAGCCGCCGACGAGGAGCGGCGCGCCCGTGCGCAGATGGAGCCGCGCGGGCGAGGTGTAGACCGGGACGGTGTGCCCGAAGAACGGCACCGGCGCGCCGGATGAGCAGAACTGGTCGAAGAGGATGGTCAGCGCGCCGTTCTGGCACACCCACCGGCGCATCGCGTCGCCCGTGAAGCCATGACGCTTGGGGATGATGGTGGCGCCGCCGCGGAAGTTGTGCCGCTCCAGGAAGCGCTGGACGTAGGGATTGTCCATCAGTCGGGCGACGGCGAACATGGGGCGCGCGCTGGTGATGGCGGTGATGCCCGCCTCCCAGGAGCCCAGATGCCCGGTGGCGAGGATGACGGGGCCGTCGGGGCGGAAGAGCAGGCGCTCGGCCGCGGGGGTCATCTCCAGCGAGACATAGTCCCGCCAATTCTCGCGCGTAACGAGGTGCGAGACGCGCAACGCCTCGCAGACGTGCCCGGCGAAATGCCCCACCGAGTCGCGCGCGATGCGGTAGGCCTCGCGGCGCGTCCGCGCCAATCCCGCGATGAGCACATTGTCCACCGCCACCCGCGCCCTGCGCACATGGCGGAAGAAGGCGAAGAGGCCCGCCCCCACGCCCCACCCCACCCGATAGGCCCACCGCACGGGCATCAGGCGGTAGAGCCACCACAGCCCCGCGATCAGAAGATACTCAAGGAAATAGACGGCGGCCCTCATGGCTTCGGAGACTCGTCAGGTTTGGGCGCAGCCCCCAACAGCCGCTCGGCCATCGGCCGCACGCCCGCGTGGTGCCAGGCATCCAGCGTCACGGCGCCGGCCTCGAAGCGCACGCGCAGGATGCCGCGCTTGGCCCACTGCGCGTCATCGACGGCGCGGAGCGTGGCGAGCGGGAGGCGGCGGGCCTTGCCGAAGACCGTCACCGTCAGCGCCTCCCCGTCCAACGCGAAGACCGTGCCCCACCGCCACGCCACCAGACCGGCCAGGCCGAACGCCGCCAACAGCCCGATGACGGCGCTCACGAACTGCGCCCGGATGTCGTCCGCCGAATGGGGCGGCTCCAACATCGCCGCGCGCGTCGCCTCCACGTCGTTCATGCGCGGGTCGGAGGCCGAGACCCAGGAATTGAAGGTGTCCTCCAGCTTGGCGGGCGGCTCCAGCCCCGCCTCCCGGAAGGCCTCGGTGAGCGGCGCCACCCCCGTCTTGGCCGTGTTCACCCAGTCGGCCGCAGGCATCTTCTCCGCCACCGTGCGCGCGGCCAGGCGCTCGGCCACCGGCGCCACCCGCGCATTCTCCTGCGGATAGCCCACCTTCCCGTCATAGACGAACCAACCGGCGAACGCCACAAACAGCAACGCCACGCCCAGAAAGCGTGCCGCATACTCCCGATTGACCGTCGTCCTCATCGTTTCCATGCCACTTAGTATAGCACAACCGCCCCCGCCGCACACTGCCACGCCGCCTAACGCAAAACAAACGCCGTCCGCATTGACGCGTTTGGAGGATGGGTGGTACACTATTGGCAGTCGTGGCGAAAGTGCCGCGGCGCAACGCAATCCCTGTCGGAGAAGCAACCATGCCAACCATCCGCCACACCCTGGCCGTCGCCCTCGCCGTGCTCGCCCTTGGCGCCGCGCAGGCCGTCACCAACCCTTGGGACACCACATTCCATGACAACGGCACCAGCCTCATCGACGGCACCACCGCGGGCAAGTCCCAGTGGCGCCCCTTTGTGGGCGAATCCACCACCATCTCCCTCGCCATCTCCTACGGCGCCACCGTCGGCACCGGGGCGCTCCTTGGCTATGCCTCCGAGAACGGCTCCAGCTACGTCAGCCTCCGCGTCGGCGACTCTGGTGCCTACGAGGTCGTCGTCAAGGCCGGTTCCGACGCCGCCCAGACCACCACCTCCACCATCAACGCCCGCGCCAACGCCACCGACGTCCTCGGCCTCTCCCTCAACTGCACCGCCGGCAACGCAAACACCCACCCCAACAAATACACCATCACCCTCAGCGTCAACGGCCAGACCCTCCTGACCCTCTCCGATACCGCCTTCGACCCGCTCCTGCACTACCGCACTTGGCTCCAAGCCAACGGAAGCGGTTTGGACGCCTACGTCGGCGACGACTTCTCCGCCTCCGCGATCCATCTTGATGCCAACGCCAGCGAAGGCGGTGCCGGCTACTTCGCCGACTCCGAGCAGCTCTATCTCACCGTCTGCGACCAGTTCGGCATCGAGCCCATCCCCGAGCCCACCGCGCTCGCCCTGCTGGCCCTCGGCGCCGCAGGCCTCGCGCTCCGTCGCCGCGCCGCCTGATTCCCGCCCGAATCCTCTCCCTTCACTCCCGGAAGCCCCGCTTCCGGGAGTTTTTCTACGCCCCGAAGCGCAGAGGCTCGGCACCGACGGGCGGCGGGATGGCGCCTCCCCTGCCTCTCTGGCCCGCCCCATGTGGCCTCGGATTGGGGCACAAAGACGTTGGGCAGAGGCCCATTCGTCTTGGCCGCGCGCTTGGGTCGAGGGCAAAAAAAAGCCCCGCCTCGGGGGAGGCGGGGTCTTTCTTGTTGGGGCTTGGGTCAGTCCTCGACGACGACGCGGAAGCCGACGTTGTAGGGGTGCT
>CASEMS010000034.1 GCA_949288955.1 uncultured Lentisphaeraceae bacterium | reverse complement strand
GGAGATGCCGGGGCCGCCGTCGAGGTCGGCCTTGGTGCGCAGGGGGATGGCACCGGGGGGCGCGGCGTCGGGCTCGCCGGGGGCGATGAGGTAGAGCACGGCGTCGGCGCGGGCGATGAGGGCGCGGGCGCGGGCGACGCCCTCGCGCTCGACGGCGCCGGGGGCGTCGCGCAGGCCGGCGGTGTCCACGAGGCGGATGGGGACGCCATCGAGGAGGAAGGTCTCCTCCACGCTGTCGCGGGTGGTGCCGGGCTCGGGGCTGACGATGGCGCGGTCGCAGCCCAGCAGGAGGTTGAGGAGGGTGGACTTGCCGGCGTTGGGGCGGCCGGCCAGGACGACAAGCGCGCCCTCGCGGGCGAGGCGTCCCTCGCGCCAGGTGGCGAGCAGGGCGGCGACGCGACGCTCCAATTCGGCGAGGCGCGCACCGGCCTCGGCGAGGAAGCCCTCGGGGAGGTCGCCCTCGTCGAAGTCCAACAGGTGCTCGACGTCGGCGGAGAGGGCGAGGGCGTCGTCATAGAGCGGCGTGAGGGCGTGGCCGAGACGGCCCTCAAGGTTGGCGCGGGCGGCGCGCTCGGCGCGGGGGCCCCGGGCGGCGATAAGGTCGGCCACGGCCTCGGCCTGGGTGAGGTCGAGGCGGCCATTGAGGAAGGCGCGGCGGGTGAACTCCCCCGGCCCGGCGGGGCGCGCGCCCAACTCCCAGAGGCGGCCCAGGACGGCCTCCGCGACGAACCTGCCGCCGTGGACGCAGAGCTCCACGGTGTCCTCGCCGGTGTAGCTGCGCGGGGCGCGGTAGAAGAGGAGCACCGCGTCGTCCAGCGTCTGCCCCTCCGCGCCGACGAGGGTGGCGTGGGCGAAGGTGTTGGCGGGGCGCGCGCTGGGGGGCGGGTCGAGACGCGGCGCGAGGCGGTCGGCGATGGCGAGGACGCCCTCGCCGCTCAGGCGGATGAGGGCGACGCCGCCGAGGCCGGGCGCGGTGGCCAACGCCGCGATCGGCTCACGCATGGGGCAGGGCGAGGGCGCGGGCATAGGCGCGGAGGGCGGCTTCGGGGGTCTGGGTGGCGGGGGTGGCGGCGGGCGCGAAACCGAGGGCACGGAGGGCCGCGGCGGTGGGACCGCCGAGGGCGATGAGGTCGCGGCCCTTGGGCGCGGCGGAGTCGGCCCACGCGCGGGCGGCGGAGGCGGAGGCAAGGAAGACGGCCTCGTGGAGCGGCGGCTCGGTCTCGGGGAGGGGGAGGGTGCGGTAGAGCACCAGATCCTTGACCTTGGCGCCGCGGGCCTTGAGGGCTTGGGCCAGGTCGGGGCCCGCGGCGTCGCTGCGGACGCGGAGGATCTTCGCGCCGGTGAGGTCGGCGGGGAGGGCGGCGAGGAGGCCGCGGGCGGAGAAGTCGCGCTCGGGCATCAGCGTGTCGATGTGCAGATGGGCGAGGGCGGCGGCGGTGCCGGGGCCGGTTACGGCCAGGCGCTTGGGCAGGTATTGG
This sequence comes from uncultured Lentisphaeraceae bacterium, assembly GCA_949288955.1. GTDB lineage: Bacteria > Verrucomicrobiota > Kiritimatiellia > RFP12 > DVOR01 > Spyradenecus. Next base: position 18,285 of record CASEMS010000034.1, on the reverse strand, counting down.
ATGGGGGAGGTGAGGCGCTCCAACAGGAAGCGCGCGGCGGTGGGGCTGGTTACGACGAGAAGGTTGTAGCCCTTGCTCGGGCGGATCTTGACGTCGGCCACGGCCTCGAAGCGCACGAGGGGGCGGAGGACGGGCACGCCGCCCAGATCCACGATGGCCTCGGCGGCCTTCTCGGCCACGCTCGGGCCGGAGGTGACCCAGACGCGCCGCCCGGCGAGGGGGCCGAGGGCGGGGAAACCGTGGCGGGCGGCCTCGCCCACGAGCAGGAGACCGGGGCGCGCGGGCGTCTCGGCGCGGAGATCGGCCACCGTGCCGCGCCAAATCTCCTGCGCGGGGGCGCCGGCGTCGTAGACGATGGCGCAGGGGGTCTCGGGGGGATAGCGGCGGGCGACGGCGTCGGCCATCCCCAGGGCCATGAACCAGACGTCGGTGCTCTCCTCGCCCACGGCGCGGGGGGTGCCGACGGCAAAGCCTTTGCCGGCCTCGCGGCGCGTCAGGAGCATCCCCGTGGCGGTGGTGGCGGCGGCGAGGGCCGAGACGCCCGGCAGGACGCGGAAGGGGAGGCCGTCGGCGATGAGGGCGTCGGTCTCCTCGGCCAGGCGGCCGAAGATGCCGGGATCCCCGCCCTTGAGGCGCACGACGCGCTGGCCGCGGCGGACGCGCTCGCCGATGAGCGCGGTGATCTCGGCCTGGGGCAGGGCGTGGGCGCCGCTGCGTTTGCCGACGTAGAGGCGCTCGGCGCGGATGCCGTCGAGGAGGGCGGGGTCCATGAGCGCGTCGTAGATGACGACGTCGGCGCGGCGGATCTCGCGGAGCCCGGCGACGGTGCAGAGCCCGGCGTCGCCCACGCCGGCGCCGACGAAGCGGACGGCCTTGAGGAAGAGACCGCGGAGGGCGCGGAGGCGCGGGTCGTCGCGGCGGAAGGTCAGCGCCAGCACGCCTTGGCCGGGGGGTGGGGTGAGGTCGCCGATGGGAATGTATTCGGTGATGCGCCCTTGCAGGCCCAGGCGGTGGAGGGCGGCGGCGGCGACGACGATGGCGTCGAAGTCGCCGCGGTCAAGCTGGGCGAGGCGGTCGGGGATGGCGCCGCGGAGGGTGAGGCGCGCGGCCTCGGGGAAGCGCTTGGCGGCCCAGGCGTCGCGGCGCGCGCTGCTGACGCCGATGCGCGTGGGGGCGGGGACGCGGCTGACGAGGCAGTCGCGCGGGTCCTCGCGCCAGGGGAGCCAGAACCAGTCGAGCCCCGGGCGGAGGCCCTCGGGGGGGAGGTCCTTGGCGGAGTGGAGGGCGGCGTCGAGGTCGCCGCGGAGGAGGGCGTCGTCGAGGTCGCGCGTGAAAAAGTCGCCGGGGGAGCGGCGCAGGTCGGTGGTCCGGTCGCGGTCGCCGGGGGAGGAGGCGGGGACGAGGTCGAAGGCCAGGCCGGTCTCCTCGGCGAGGCGCGCGAGGGCGTCCTTGGCCTGGATGAGGGAGAGCGCGGAGTCGCGCGCGCCGATGCGGAGTGGGGTCATGACAGGGCCTCGTAGGCTTGCTCGGCGGCGGTCTGGATGGCGCCGAGGGCGCCGGTGCGCAGGAGGTAGGCGCCGCGCAGGTCGTCCAGATCCTTCACGTTGGCGTCGCCGCGGACGTTTCGGGGCGCGCCGAGGTCGTAGGTGGGGAGGGTGAGGTCGGCGGCGTCGAAGACCGGTTCCGCGACGGTGAGGGCGCAGAGAAGGCGATCGGCCCCCTCCACGGCCTGGCGCCACTCCGAGAGGGGGCGGCAGTCCTCGCCCTCCAAGGGGTGGGCGTGGAAGAGCACGGTAACAGGCAGTCCGAGCGCGTGGACCTTGGCGATGGCGGCCCGGCCGAGTTTGCCCGTGCCGGCGACGACGACGCGGCCGGAGGCGCCCTCAAGCGCGAGCTCCTCCACCTCCACGTGGGGGATGAGCGGCTCGACGGCGGCACGGATGGCCTGGGAGCGGCGGAGGGCCTCGGCGTAGGCGTCGAGGAGGTGGCCGCAGGCCCAGCCTTGGGCGCGGGCCTCCTCGAAGGCGTCCCGCACCTGGCCGACGATGTGGAACTCGCCCACCATCCGCGCGCGCATCCCCGCCAGCACCATCGCCAGATGGCGCATGGCCGCCGGCCCCACGAAGGCGTGGCAGGGGCCGGGCAGGTGCATGGCGTGGGAGAGGAGGTCGCTGGCGATCAGCTCGGGGGCGGCCCAGGCGATGAGCTCGGTGCGGTTGCAGGTGCGCAGGAAGGCCCAGCCGTAGAGCCCGTTGAGGAAGGAGAGGCGGGTGGCGAGGGTCTCGGCGGGCGGCAGGGGCGCGGCGGTCTCCACCCCCCGCACGAAGAGGACGCCCGGGGAGACGCGCGCCAGACTGCGGGACAGCTCCTCGCGGACCTCCTTGGCGGTGCGGCAGCTGCGGCCGTCGGTGGAGATGGCGAGGGTCAGGCCGTCGGAACGGAGCACCGCCGGCACGATGAGGTCGCCCTCCGCCCAATGGCCGTCGGCGCAGCAGCAGAGGACGCGCTCGGCGCGGCAGGCGGAGAGGATGGCGCGGTTGGCGTGCTTGTCGTCGGTGCAGGCGAAGGCCACCTTGCAGCCCCGCACGTCGTCGGGCACGAAGCAACGCGGCACGCGCTCCACCGGCAGCGCGTCGAACTCCGGCAGGGCCTCGGGGCAGACCAGGCGGACGGCGGCGCCGGCCTCGATCAAGGCGCGCGTCTTGCGCAGGCCCACGCGCCCGCCGCCCACGACGAGCGCGGTGGCGCCCTCGAGCAGGAGGTTGGCCGGGAAGGTCTTGCGCACCGGCCTCATAGCCCCTCCAGGATCGGCAGATCGAGCCACTCGGCCTCCGGGAACATCCCCCCCGCCACGCGCCGCAGCGTGGCCTCCGTGTCCGCGTCGATGAGGGCGTCCCCGCGGCCCGGCCAGCGGTTGTAGACGAACCGCGCCACCTTGGCGCCGCGGGCGGCGAGGGCCTCGAAGGAGAGGAGGGCGTGATTGACGGAGCCGAGCGCGCCATGCAGGACGAAGACGAAGGGCCACCCCTGCCCCACCGCGAAATCCACCGTCAGCAGCTCCGGCGTCAGCGGCACCATCAGGCCGCCCGCGCCCTCCACCAACGTCACGTCGTAACGCGCGTCGAGCGCCTTCGCGCAGGCCTCCAGCCGCCCGGGGTCGATGACCTGCCCGGCCAAGCGCGCCGCCAACTCCGGCGAGCACGGATGGGGGAAGATGAACGGCGCCGTCAGCCCCTCCGCGTCCTCCGGGAGCGGGCCCGTGCCCATCATGGCGCGATGGCGCGCGATGTCCTCGGAGGCGCCCACGTTGCCCGTCTGCGCCAACTTCATGGTAACCACGCGCCGCCCGGCCCCCATCAGCCGCCGTGCCAGCCACCCCGTGGCGATGCTCTTCCCGGCGTCCGTGTCCACGCCACTCACAAACTCAATCATGCCTTTCAATCCTCTTCGCTCTATGGCCTACCATTGTAGCAAACCACCCCCACCCCGCGGCGCGCGCCACCCCCTCCTTCCCACGGTGCGCACCCAAGGCCGCAAGCCCACCCTCTCCCCCCTCAGCCCCCGCCCCAAAATGGATCGGCCCCCGACCCGAGGTGGATCAGCCGCTGAGTCTCATTGGATCAGCCGCCAAGCCGAGGAGGATCGGCCGCCGAGCCGGAGTGGAGGGAGCCGTGCTCCCTCCCGGGGCGTGGGGCGGCGCCCCACATCCCAGAAGCCCACCCTATCCCAAGGCAGTCCTGCGCGGGCCACGACCGCGCCCCCCTTTGTGGCCTTTGTGCCCGTTGTGATTGTCCCCCATCCTCCTTCGTGCTCCTCCGTGTCCCCCTTCGTGCGCTTCGTGATCCCCCCTCGCCGTCCATCCGATCCCGCGCGGGCGGCGCCAAAGCGGCGGGGGATGTGGTAGACTAGCGGCATGAAGCGTTTGGACGAGGTGGCGCCGCGGCTGAGGCGGCTGTTGGCGGGGATCCTCCCGCGTCAGGCGCGCGCCTTCGCGGTGGGGGATCTGCCCACGCCCGTGGCGGCGGCGACGGCGGCGTTGCTGGCCGAGGGCGAGGGGCGGCGGGCCTTGCTCATCGCCCCCGCGCCCGACGCCGCCGAGCAGGCGGCCTCCGACGCCGCGCTCCTTCTCCCCGGGCTCCCCATCCTCCCCCTCTCGCCCGCGGACGACGAGGCGGCGCTCCTGACCGGCGAGCGGGTGGCGCAGGTGCGGGCCATCCTCGCGGCCAAGGGGCCCTGCCTCATCGTCGCCTCCGTCCACGCCCTGCTCCAGCCGGTGCCCGACCCCCAGGCGCTCGACGCCGCGAGCCGGACCCTGCGCCTGAACGCCGACTTCCCCTTCGACACGTTGGCCGAGACGCTGACGGCCCTGGGCTACGCACGCGAGGAATTGGTGGCCGACCCGCTCACCTTCGCCCTCCGCGGCGGCATCCTCGACGTCTGGCCTGCGGGCGCGGAGCGGCCGGTGCGCGCGGAGTTCTTCGGGGACACGGTGGATGGCCTGCGGGCCTTCGACCCGGCGACGCAGTGCTCGGTGGGGCGTCTGGACGAGGTGACCCTCCCGCCCGCGCCCTCGGCCAAGCTCAAAACGGCCCAGCTGCTGACGCGCCTGGGCGACTGCGCCGCGTTGGTGCAGGACGCGCCCGCCGTCGAGGCCGCGCTCGCCCAGCTGCGGACGGTCGGCAGGGGCACGAACGCCGAGTGGCTGGCGGCGCGGTTGGCGCGCCTCGAAGGGCGGGTCTGCTGGGCGGGCGAGCCGCTGCGGGGCGGGATGCCCTCGGTGGCGTTGGTGGCGCGGGCCCTGCCGGGGATGCGCGAGGCCTCGGGCGCGCCCGACTTCCTGGCCGCGACGCGCCACCGCCTGTTGCAGGAGCTGGACGCGGAGGCGCGCAAGCGCGGCCACGCGGCGCTCGTCTGCGTGGCGGGCGCGGCGGCGCGGGAGCTACTGGCCCACGAGCTGCCGCCGGACACGAAGGTGGCCCTGCTCGACGCGCCGCTGAGCCAAGGCTTCGCGCTGGAGAACCTCCGCCTCACCGTCGCCGCGCAGTCCGACCTCTACCCCACCGCGCGCACGTGGCGGCCGGCGGCGCGGCCCCGCCCCGTGGCCGGGCAACGGCTGGAGTATGCCTTCGACGTGGAGCCGGGCGAGCTGGTCGTCCACCTGGAGCATGGCATCGGACGCTTCCTGGGGCTGAACGAGATCACGGTGGACGGCCGCCGGACGGAGGTCTTCACCCTGGAGTACGCGGGCGGGGCGCGGCTGCACGTGCCCACCACCCACGCCCACCTGCTCTCGCGCTACATCGGCCCGGACAGCCGCCACGTGAAGCTCCACGCCCTCGACGGCAAACGGTGGCGGAGCGAGAAGGAGGCCGCCCAGCGCGGCATCGAGGATCTCGCCGCCGGGCTGTTGGAGACGCAGGCGCGGCGGCGCGTGACCCCCGGCTTCGCCTTCGACCTCTCCGACCCGTGGATCGCCGAGTTCGAGGCGCTCTTCCCCTGGCAGGAGACGCCCGACCAGGCGCGCGTCATCGCCGAGGTCAAGCGCGACATGGCCGCCCCCATGGCCATGGACCGCCTGCTCTGCGGCGACGCGGGCTACGGCAAGACCGAGGTGGCCATGCGCGCGGCCTTCATCGCCGTGGCCAACCACAAGCAGGTGGCCCTCCTGGCCCCCACCACCGTCCTGGCCGAGCAGCACTTCGCCACCTTCCGCGAGCGGATGGCGCACTTCCCCGTGCGCATCGAGGCGCTCTCGCGCTTCCGCACGCCCGCCCAGCGCGCCGCCACCCGCGCCGCCGCCGAGCGCGGCGAGGTGGACATCCTCATCGGCACCCACGCCCTCCTCTCCGAGAACGTCCGCTTCCAAGACCTGGGCCTGCTCATCATCGACGAGGAGCAACGCTTCGGCGTGGCCCACAAGGAGCGCCTCAAGCGCCTCCGCGCGCTGGTGGACGTGCTGACCATGAGCGCCACCCCCATCCCCCGCACGCTCTACCTCTCCCTCACCGGCGCGCGCGACCTCTCGCTCCTGCGCACCCCGCCCAGCAACCGCGTGGCCGTGGAGACGATCCTCCAGCCCGACACCGACGCCGCCGTCGCCGCCGCCATCCGCCAGGAGCTCGCCCGGGGCGGCCAGGCCTTCTACCTCTACAACCGCGTGCGCACCATCGGCCGCGTCCACGACCGCCTCCGCCGCCTCGTCCCCGAGGCCCGCATCCTCGTCGCCCACGGGCAGATGCCCGCCGACGCGCTGGCCCGCGCCATGCGCGCCTTCGCCGAGGGCCGGGCCGACCTGCTCCTCTGCACCACCATCGTCGAGAGCGGCATCGACATCCCCCGCGCCAACACCATCCTCGTCGACCGCGCCGACCGCTTCGGCCTGGCCGAGCTCTACCAGCTCCGCGGCCGCGTCGGCCGATCCGCCCAGAAGGGCTTCGCCTACCTGCTCCTGCCCGATGGCCCGATGGACGGCGACGCCCGCAAGCGCCTCCAGGCCCTCAAACGCCACAGCGGCCTCGGCGCGGGCTACGCCATCGCCCTGCGCGACCTCGAGATCCGCGGCTCCGGCAACCTCCTCGGCGCCGCCCAGAGCGGCCACATCGCCGCCATCGGCTTCGGCCTCTACTGCCAGCTCCTGCGCCGCACCGTCGCCCGCCTCAAGGGCGAGGCCCTGCCGGCCTTGGTGGACGTGGAGCTGGCGCTCGGCTTCCTCGACCCCTCGCCCGGGGCCGTCGGCCCCCGCGCCGCCGCCATCCCCTATGCCTACGTGGAGGACGACGCCCAGCGCATGAACCTCTACCGCCGCCTCGCGGAGGCCGTCTCCCCCCAGGAGATCGACGCCCTCCGCGCCGAGCTGGCCGACCGCTACGGCCCCCCGCCCCCGCCCGCCCTGCGCGCCCTGCGCCTCGCCGCCCTGCGCATCCTCGCCGCCGGGCGCGGCCTCGCCAAGGTGGAGGTGGCCGAGGGGCGCCTCACCCTCTACGCCACGCTCAACCACGCCCCGCTGCGCGCGTGGCGCGGGCGCCCCGTCCCGGATCTGCCGCCCGACGCCCTGCTCGCCTGGCTGGAGCGCCAGATCCAATCCCTCCCCGCCCGCTGAGCGGCGCGCCCGCCCCCTGCGCACGGCGGGACGCACCCCCGCGCGCGAAGGGTTGCGCCGGGCGGCAGGGTGGGCTATCATCCTCGTTATTATGAATCGCAGAAACTTCCTTGCCGTGTTGGGCGTGGGCGCCGCGGGCGCCGCGCTCCGTCCCTCCTTGGCCACCGCCGCCGAGGCCGCCGCCCCCGAGGCGGGCTTCGCCGTGCCCCCCTACGCGCAGCTCATCGGCCCCGACGCCGTCGAGATCCGCTGGCGCACCGCCACGCCCGCCACCGCCACCCTCTTCTGGACGCAGGACGCCGCGCTCCCGCGCGAGCGGTGGGCCCGCTCCGTCCGCGCGGAGGATGGGATGGTGTGCGCCAACGAGGTGGCCCACCGCATCCGCCTGGAGGGGATCGACCCCGCCAAGCCATTGCGCTTCGAGGCCGTCTCCGAGCCGCTGACGCGCTTCGGCGCCTACGACATCCGGCGCGGGGCGGCCTTCGGCTCGGGCGAGATCGCCCTCCGCCCCCTGCTCGGCGAGGGCGGCGCGCTGACCTTCGCGGTCTTCAACGACCTCCACGGCCAGGCCGCGCGCCACCTGCCCCACTTCCTCGCCCTGCCGGAGGTGGCCGCCGCCAAGCCCGCCTTCGCCCTCTTCAACGGCGACTGCGCCGACGACTGCGCCACGCAGGCGGGCCTGGAGAAGCGCTTCCTGAACGCCCTCCCGCCCCTCACCCGCGCCGGCCTGCCCGCCCTCTTCCTCCGCGGCAACCACGAGTACCGCGGGGCGATGGCCCGCCGCATCCGCGACAACCTCGCGCCGCTGGCCAACGGCCACTACTACGGCGCCTTCGACCTCGGCCCCCTGCGCTTCCTCTTCCTCGACAGCGGCGAGGACAAGCCCGACGACTCCAAGGTCTACGGCGGGCTCCTCGCCACCGACGCCTACCTCCAGGAGCAGGCCGACTGGCTCCGCCGCGAGATCGCCACCCCCGAATGGAAGGCCGCCAAACGCCGCGTCGCCTTCTGGCACATCCCGCCGAACCGCGGCGACGCGCAGGAGGACGCCTGGCACGGCCCCACGCGGATGCGCAACGTCATCTCCCCCATCCTCAAGGGGGCGGGGCTCGACGTGGCCGTCTGCGCCCACACCCACCACCACGACCTGCGCCCCGTGGAGGAGGCCTATCCCTACCCCACGCTCATCGGCGGCGGCCCGCGCGACAACGAGGCCACCGTCATCCTCGTCCGCGCCACCGCCGACGCCCTCACCCTGACGGCCTACGACCGCGAGGGCCGCCAAGTCCACCAAGTGAAAGCCTGACCCATGAAACGCCGCGCCTTCCTCTCCGCCCTCGGGGCCGCCGCCCTCCCCGCCCTCGCCGACGGGGCCAAACGCCCCGCCCCCAAAGGCGCGGAGGGCGCGGCCTTCCTTCAGCCGCCCACCGCCCAGCTCGTCGGCGGCGACGCCCTCGCCATCTGCTGGCGCACCGCCGGCCCCTCCGCCGGCACCGTCCGCTGGACGCAGGACCCCGCCCTGCCGCCCGAGCGATGGGCCACCGCCCACGCCGCGCGCGACGGCCTCACGGCCTCCAACCGACCCGACCATCTGGTGGTGCTCCGCGGCCTCGACCCCGCCAAGCCCGTGCGCTTCCAGGCCCAGGCCGTCGCCACCAAGATGGACCCGTGGTGGACCTATTTCGGCGAGCGCGCCGAGGGGCCCGTGACGGAGATCCCGCCCCTGCTCGCGGCGGATGGCTCCCTCACCTTCGCCATCCTCAACGACCTCCACGCCAACGCCGCCCTCATCCCCAGCCTGCTGGCCCTGCCCGCCGTGCAGGCGGCCAAGCCCGCCTTCGTCGCGCTCCTGGGCGACTGCGCCGGCAACGTCGCCGGCCCCGAGGCCCTGCGTGACGCGCTCCTCGGCCCGATGGCCGACCTCACCGCCCAGGGGCTGCCCCTCCTCTTCCTGCGCGGCAACCACGAGTATCGCGGCGTGATGGCCCGCCGCCTCCGCGAGGCCTTCCACCCCTTCCTGGGCACCGACGCCTATTACGGCGCCTTCGACCTCGGCCCCCTCCGCCTCCTCTGTCTGGACTGCGGCGAGGACAAGCCCGACGACCACCGCGAGTATTGCGGCCTCCTCGACTGCGAGCCCTACATCGAGGAGGAGGCCGCCTGGCTCCGCCGCGAGGTCGCCTCCCCCGAATGGAAGTCCGCCCAACGCCGCCTCGCCCTCCTCCACATCCCGCCCGAGCGCGGCGATCCCAAGGATGACGCCTGGCACGGCCCCACCCGCATCCGCCGCCTCATCGCCCCCACCCTCCGCGAGGCCGGGCTCGACGCGCTCATCTGCGCCCACACCCATCGCGCCGATTTCCGCCCGCCCTCCGAGGCCTATCCCTACCCCACCCACATCGGCGGCGGCCCCAAGGCCGAGATCGCCACCGTCACCCTCGTCAAGGCCACGCCAGACGCCCTCACCGTAACCATGCTCCGCGCCGACGGCACGCCGGTGGCCTGACCCTTGCCCTACCCCGGGAACGGGGATTGGGAGGGGGGATGGGGGCGCTGCCCCCAAACCCCCGGCAGGGTGCAAGGCACCCTGCACCCCCGGGCGCGGCCTTCGGCCGCGCCTGAAGGCACGCCACGGGGGAGGGAGCCTCTGGGACGCCCACCTCACCCAGCGCCCATCGGGCGCGAAAGGACCTGGACGACCTGAAGGACGGGAAGGACCCGAAAGACAGCCTCGGCGGATCGGCCGCCGACCCTCGGAGACTTAGCGGCCGACTCTCGGTGGATCAGCCGCCGACCCTCGGTGGATCGGCGGCTGATGTTTGGCGCGTGCGCAACCAAGCCTCCAAACATCCAAACCTCCAAACTTCCAATCGCAATCAGCCGATGGGGAGGGTGAGGGTGAAGGCGGTGCCTTGGCCGGGGGTGGAGCGGACGTCGACGGCGCCGTGGTGGAGGAGGGCGATGTGCTTGACGATGGCCAGGCCCAGGCCGGTGCCGCCGTTCTCGCGGGAGCGGTCTTTGTGGACGCGGTAGAAGCGCTCGAAGAGGCGGGGGAGGTGTTCCTCGGGGATGCCGCAGCCTTGGTCGGCGACGGTGAGGGTGGCGTGGTCGCCCTCCTGAGCGAGGGTGAGGGTGACGGTGGGGGAGCCGGAGTGGCGGAGGGCGTTGGTGATGAGGTTGACGAGCGCCTGCTCGATGAGGCGGGGGTCGGCCTTGACGGTGAGGGCGGGCGGGGGCTCCGGGAGAAGGGCGAGGGCGACGCCGCGGCGGGAGGCCTCGTCCTGGCAGAGGGTCAGCGCGTCCCGCGCGGCCTGGGCGAGGGAGAGGGAGGCGAAGGCCTGGTCGCCGGCGGTCTGGCGGCGCTCGATGGCGGCGAGGGAGAGGATGTCGTGGACGAGGTCGTTGAGGCGGCGGGCCTGACGGGTGAGGATGTCGAAGCACTTGGCGCGCCCGGCGTCGTCGAGGGGGGTCTCGGTGAGGGTCTCGACGGTGGAGAGGATGGCGGTGAGGGGGGTCTTGATCTCGTGGGAGACGTTGGCGACGAAGTCGGAGCGGAAGGATTCGAGGCGGCGGAGGTCGGTGAGGTCGGTGAGGAGGAGGAGGAGGCAGAGGGCGCCCTCGCGCTCCATGCGCACGGCGTGGGCCAGGAGGGCGCGCGGGGCGTCGCCGCCGTCGTCGAAGGGGATCTCGCGGCCATGGACGGCGGGCGCGGAGAAGGCGCCGCGGACGTAGGCGACGAGCTCGGGGCAGGCGGTGCGCTCGATGCGGAAGCCGGCCTGCTGGATGGCGGGGCCGAGGAGCTTGGCGGCGGCGCGGTTGGAGCGGAGGATCTCGCCGTTGGCGGCGATGAGGAGGAGGGGCTCGCGGAGGGTGTTGAAGAGGGTGTCGAAGTCGTCGCGCTCGCGGCGGAGCTCGCGGATGCGGTTGCGGAGCTGGCGGCCCATGACGGCGATGGCCTGGGCGAGCTCGCGCAGCGGGCCGGAGGGGGGGACGTCGATGGGGGTGTCGAGGCGGCCCCGGGCGATGGCGACGGCGGCGGCCTGGAGGGCGTTGAAGTGGGGGCGGACGCGGAGGAAGAGGTAGAGGAAGAGGCCAAGGGCCAGGATGAGGCCGGCGCAGAGGGCGAGGATGACGGTGAGGCGCACCTGGGCGATGGCGGCGGTGACGGCGTCGGCGGGGAGGGAGGCGCGGAGCACCCAGCCGCCGTCAAGGGAGATGGCGTGGTAGAGCAGCCAGGCGTTCATGGTGACGGAGTAGCGGGTGACGAAGTCCTCGTCGCCGGCGACGTCGCGGATCTCGGGGCGGTCGGCGTGGTTGGCGAGGGCGTCGGCGTTGGCGTCGGAGTCGGCGGCGACCTTGCCGGTGGGGTCGACGAGGGTGAAGCGCAGGGGCTTGCCGAAGAAGAAGGCGAAGGTCTCGCGGATGGCCGGGAGGTCGCCCTCGGCAAGATCCCCGGAGATGACCTGGGCGACGAAGCGGGTGTCCTGCGCGAGGGTCTCGCGGGCGTCGCGGATGTAGGCGCGCTCGAAGGCGCGGAACTGGTGGAAGAGCAGCCCGATGGCGACGGCCACGAGGGCCAGGACGCTGAGCGGGACGGCGAGGAAGATGAGGTCGCGGTGCTTGAGCATGGCGGTTCGGGGGGTTGGGGGGTTGGCGCCTCGGCGGGTCACCCGCGCATACGGTAACCGACGCCACGGACGGTCTCGAGGCGTTCGCCGAAGGCGCCGAGCTTGCGGCGGAGGCTGACGATCTGGACATCGACGGCGCGGTCGGTGACGGGGTAGTCCTCGCCCTTGGTGCGGGCGACGATCTGGCCGCGGGTGTAGACGTGGCCGGGGCGGGAGCAGAGGAGGGCGAGGAGGTCGAACTCGCCGCAGGTGAGGGCGATCTCCTCGCCGGCGAGGGTGGCGCGGCGCTGGCCGGGGATGAGGGTGAGGGCGAGGTAGCGGATGGTCTCCTCGGCGGGCTCCTCCTCGCCGCGGCGGAGGATGGCGCGGATGCGGGCGATGAGGACTTTGTTGGAGAAGGGCTTGGTGACGTAGTCGGCCGCGCCCATCTCGAGGCCTAGGACGATGTCGCCCTCCTCGCTCTTGGCCGTGAGCATGACCACGGGGATGGCGGCGAGGGCGGGGTCGGCCTTGAGGCGGCGGAGGACGCCGAGGCCGTCGAGCCCAGGGAGCATCCAGTCCAGGAGGATGAGGTCGGGGGGCGCGGCCTTGGCCTTGGCGAGGGCCTGGAGGCCGTCCTCGGCGCCGTCGCAGACGAAGCCGGCGGCGGTGAGGTTGATGCGGATGAGGTCGCGGATGGCTTCCTCGTCCTCGACGATGAGGATCATGTTTCCCATGGCGTGCCTGGTGGTTGGGGTCATTGCGCGAGGCGCTTCTGGTGGCGGACGATCTGGCCTTCCTCGAGGTAGATGACGTCCTCGCAGATGTTGGTGGCGATGTCGGCGATGCGCTCGATGCAGTGGGAGATGGTGACGCCATCGAGGATCCGGCCGGCGTGCGCGGGGTACTTGATGAGCTTCTCGCGGGCGTCGGCGTAGCAGGCGGCGTTGAGGGCGTCGACGGCGTCGTCGTCGAGGATCAGCTTGCGGGCCAGGTCGGGGCGGTGGCAGACGAAGGCGTCGAGGGCGCCGCGGAGCATCTTGTGGGCGCGCTCGACGATGGGGGCGAAGTCGAAGCGGCAGTCGGCGGGGGGGGCGGGATCGGCGGCCAGGTCGATGGCGCGGGCGGCGATGTTGCTGGCCAGGTCGGCGACGCGCTCGAGCTCGCCGTTGACTTTGAGGATGGTGACGATGAGGCGGAGGTCGCCGGCGACGGGCTGGTAGAGGGCCATGAGCTTGAGGCACTCCTCCTCGATGGTAACCTCCTCGGCGTCGATGGCCGCGTCGGCGGCGATGACGGCGCGGGCCTCGTCGGGGGCGGCGGAGTCGACGGCGCGGACGGCGCGGACGAGGGCACGGTCGGCGGCGGTGGCGAGGTCTAGCAGGCGCTGCTTGAGCGACTCGATCTCGAAGGTGAAACGGTCTCGCATGGCGGGTTCCTTTCGCGGGGGTTATTATATCAACCGAAGCGGCCGGTGATGTATTCCTCGGTCTTCTTTTCCTTGGGCGCGGTGAAGATCTGCTTGGTGGGGCCGACCTCGACGATGCGCCCCTTGTAGAAGAAGGCGGTGCGGTCGCTGATGCGGGCGGCCTGCTGCATGTTGTGGGTGACGATGACGATGGTGAAGCGCTCGCGGAGGCGGAGGACGAGGTCCTCGATCTTGAGCGTGGCCACCGGGTCGATGGCACTGGTGGGCTCGTCCATGAGCAGCACCTCGGGCTCGGCGGCGATGGCGCGGGCGATGCAGAGGCGCTGCTGCTGGCCGCCGGAGAGGGCGAGACCGGACTTGCGCAGCTGGTCCTTCACCTCGTCCCACAGGCTGGCGCCCTGGAGGGCGGCCTCGACGCGCTCGGCGATCTGCTTGTGGCTGAGCTTGAAGTGGAGGCGCAGGGGATAGGCCACGTTGTCGAAGACGCTCATGGGGAAGGGCGTGGGCTTCTGGAAGATCATGCCCACGCGGCGGCGGAGGGTGAGGAGATCGGTCTTCGGGTCGAGGATGTTCTCGCCGTCGAGGAGCACTTCGCCCTCGGCGCGCTGCCCGCGGTGGAGGGAGTAAATGCGGTTGTAGGTGCGCAGGTGGGTGGATTTGCCGCAGCCGGAGGGGCCGATGACGGCGGTGATCTGGCGCTCGGGGATGTCGAGGTCGTTCTCGAAGAGCGCCTGGTGGCCGCCCTCATAGAAGAAGGAGAGCTTGCGGGCGCGAATCTTCAGCTTGGGTTCCTGGGTGTTGTCCATGGTTCAGTCCTTCTTGTCGCGGAAGACGACGCGGGCGATGACGTTGATGGAGAGGACGAGCGCGGCGATGACGAGCGAGGCGCCCCAGCCGGCGGTCTGCAAGTCCTCGAAGTTGGACATGCCGTAGTCGTTGATGAGCACGGGGATGTTGGCCGTCGGGCCGGTGAAGAAGCCGGTGGGCCAGGTCTTGGCGAACTGCGCGGTGAAGAGCAGCGGCGCCGTCTCGCCCGAGACGCGGGCCACGGCCAGCAGCACGCCCGTGACCATGCCGTTGCGCGCGGCGCGGCAGATAATCTGGAGCGTCACCCGGCAGCGGGTGAGGCCGAGGGCCAGGCCGGACTCGCGCAGGGTGTCGGGCACCATCATCAGCATGTCCTCGGTGGTGCGCATGACCACCGGGAACATCAGGATGGCCAGCGCCACCGACCCGGCCAGGCCGGAGTTCGCCCCCATCGGCACCACCAAGATCATGTAGACGAAGAGGCCCACGACGATCGAGGGCATCCCCATCATCACGTTCGCGCTGAAGCGCAGCGCGTCGGCCAGGCGGGATTTCTTGCCGAACTCCGCCAGCCAGATGCCCGCGCAGATCGCCGGCGGCACCGCGATGACCGCCGCGAAGAGCGTGATGCAGAGCGTGCCGACGAGCGCGTTGCCGATGCCGCCCTTGAAGCCGTGCGGCGCGGAAAGCGTGGTCAGGAAGTCCCAGCTCAGCGCCTCGGAGCCGCGCAGGAGGATGGTGGCCAGGATCCAGACCATCACGCCAACGGCCAAGGCCAGCGCGAGGACGGAGAAGCCCTGCACCAGGCGATCCTGCAACTTGCGCCAGAAGAGCGGGCGGTAGGGCGGGCGCTCGGCCACGATGGGTTTGGAGGTCTCCGTCATCTCACTTCTCCCCGCGTTTGGCGCTGGTCATGCGCAGGTAATACTGCGCCAGCACTTGGATGGCGAAGGCCATGACCAGCAGGATGAGCCCCAGCGCGAAGAGCGCGCTGCGCTGGACGCCCTCGGCCTCCGCGAAGTTGTTGGCGAGCGTCGCGGCGATGGTGGTGCAGCCATCCAACAGGCCCGTCGGCGCCTTCATGATGTTGCCCGCCACGAAGAGCACGGCCATCGTCTCGCCCAGGGCGCGCCCCAGGCCGATGAAGATGCCGCCCAGCAGGCCGCGGATGCCGTAGCGCATGAGAATGTCGCGCGCCGTCTCCCAGCGCGTGCAGCCCACGCCGAAGGCGGATTCGCGTAGCATCGGCGGCGTCATGCGCAACACGTCGCGCATCACCGCGCAGATATAGGGCAAAATCATGAGCGCGAGGATAAGGCTGGCCGTCAGCAGGCCGATGCCGCCATACTCATTGTCCACCCCCAGGCTCACCCAGAGCCGGTCCATCAGCGGCACCAGCACGAAGAGGCCCCACATGCCGTAGATGATGGAAGGGATCGCCGCCAGCAGATCCACCGCCTGCCCCAGCACGCGCGAGAGCCACGGCGGCGCGTCCACGATAAACAGGGCCGAGACGAAGGCCAGCGGCAGCGCGATGACCAGCGCGATGACCGTCGTGGCGACCGTGCCCGCGATGGCCGGGAACGCGCCGTACAGGTTCCGCACGGGGTCCCACTCCGAGGAGACGAAGAACCCGAGGCCGAAGCGCGCCCAGGCGTCGCCCGAGGCGAACGCCAACTGAACGAAGAAGGCGACCATCAGCAGCCCGCACAGCGCCGCGCACGTCAGGCACAGCCAGCGGAAGACCGGGTCGCTCCAAGCGGATGCTCTCATAAGGGTGCCAATGAGGGTTGGAAAGGGAAGGCGGCGGGGGTGCGGCCCGCGCCGCGCCCCGCCGCCCACGGGCTTACTTCACGAACTCGTCCTTCAGCGCGCCCAGGAAGAAGCGGCTCTGCCGGGCCTGCTCCTTGGAGAGGGGCGTGTAGTGCAGCTCCGTCGCCTTCAGCGCCGCGTCCGCCGAGAAGCACCAGTCCACGTAGGCCTGCAGGGCGGCCTTCTTGTCGGCCGGGATGTCGTCGCGCACCAGCAGGTAGGTGGTGCCCACCAGCGGCCAGGCCTTCGAGCCGGGCTCCTGCCAGGAGCCATCCGCGGCCTGCATCCGCACCGTCGTCAGCTTCGACTCGATGGCGTAGGTGTATTCGGTGTAGCCGATGGAGCCGGAGTTCTGCTGGACGTTGTTGCAGACGCCGGGGTTCTTCTGGCCGCCGAGACCGGTGGGCCACTTGACGCTCTTGCCCGCGCCGATCTTCGTCGCCCAGTCGGGGGACTTGTCGGTGAGGTACTCGGTGAAGATGTTGGTGGTGCCCGAGCTGTCGGAGCGGTAGACCACCAGGATGTTCTGGCTGGGCAGCTTCAGGCCGGGGTTGAGGGCCGTGATGGCCGCGTCGTCCCACTTCGTGATCTGGCCCATGAAGATCTTGGCCAGCACGTCGTCGGAGAGGCGCAGGTCGCCCGTCTTCACGCCGGGGATGTTCACGATCGGCGTCACCGCGCCGGTAACCATCGGGAACTGCGTCAGCTTCGCCTCCTTGATCTCCTCCGGCTTCAACGGCGCGTCCGTGCCGGCGAAGTCCACCGTGCCGCCCTTGATCTGGTTGATGCCCGCGCCCGAGCCGATGGACTGGTAGTTCACCGTCGTCCCATTCGCCTGGGAATAGATGTACGTCCACGCCTGATAGACAGGGTCGGGGAAGGAGGCGCCCGCGCCGTTCAGCGGCACGCCGCCCTGCTGCGCGTTGTCGCACCCCACCGCGAGAAACGCGGCGGCCACGGCGTAAGCGAGGTGTTTCGTCTTCATCTGGTTCACTCCTGGTTGGTTGAAGAAACGGCGACAGTATCGCACGCCCCCATGCGGCAACTGTTTGCGCCCCGTTAGGATTGCGTTAGCCCCGCCGACCCGAGAAGGATCGGCGGCTAGCCCGAGGTGGATCAGCCGCCGAGCCGAAGTGGATCAGCCGCTGACCCGAGGTGGATCAGCCGCCGAGCCGAAGTGGATCAGCCGCTGACCCGAGGAGGATCAGCCGCCGAGCCGAAGTGGATCAGCCGCTGACCCGAGGTGGATCAGCCGCCGAGCCGAAGTGGATCAGCCGCCGATCCGAAATCGGGCGGGGCGGGAACGCCCGAGGCGGATATGGTATCCTATGGGCATGGGACAGACACCCCCCGCCACCCCCGCGCCACCGCCGCCGACCTTCGCCCTGATCGTCGGCACCTTGGGGCGCATCCCCGAGCTCCGGCGCCTCCTGGCCTCCCTCGAAGCCCAGACCTTCCGGGACTTCGAGATCCTCCTGTCGGCAGGCAACTCCGATGTGAACGATGCCATGATCTCCCTCCTGTCCGGTAAGTCCGTGAGGATGGAACTGGACCGTTCCCTGGCCTTTCCAACATCCGGCATGCTCGACGACATGGATCCCAAGGGTATGTTCACACTGATGGTGCAGTCCGGGTATCTCACAGCGGATTCAGAGGAGGGCGGATTCTATGATGTCAGGGTTCCGAACAAGGAGATCATGACCCACCTGAAGAGCCGTGTTCGTAACTGGTTCGGGCCCGGATGGGCACGTATAGACGGGCTTCTCGGAAGCCTGCTCTCCGGAGACGAATCCAAGGCGGAGGCCAATCTGATGACACTCATCGAGAACCCGCCCAATGACAGGGCAAAGTCCCATGCGGACTCGGTGCACGCCCTCCATCAGATGTTGATCACAGGGATGCTCAGCGTCCATTCCGGATACTATGCAGTGCCGGAGTACCACAGCGGGGACGGGGTGTCCGACATCGCCGTCTTCCCCAAGAGCGGTTCCGGACCATCGGTCATCATCGAGTTGAAGGAGGTCCCTGCGAGAGAGGACATCGAGGATGTGGTGATGTTGGCACTGAGGCAGATCGAGTCCAAGCGCTACACTCTAGGGGTGAGGGGGGAACCTGTGCGCGCATGCGGGATCGCTATAGGGAAGGACCGTGCCGCGGTGCGCATATCCTGAGAATCATCCTCGGAAGAGGGCCTCCCGGAGGGGCGTTACGCAAATGTGCCAGCACTCCGTTTTGAGCGCAGTCACCGTTATGTACGGGCACATCGTAACGCGATTCCGTGACGACAGAATCCGGGATCTCCAACACCGACAACATCCTGGGGGATCCCAGGAAATCGCTCATGGTCATGGTGGTGCCCATAGCCATCGGCATGCTCGTCCAGGCCCTCAACAACCTGGTCGACGCCATCTGGGTCTCCAGCCTGGGGACGGGCGCCCTGGCGGCCACCGGCGTGGTCTTCCCGTTCTTCTTCATCCTCGTGGGCATCGGCAACGGACTCGGGGTCGGCGCGTCCCAGGCCATAGCCAGAC